>NZ_JBAZUD010000073.1:0-25642 GCF_041661565.1 Mesorhizobium sp. | reverse complement strand
TGCATGATGTTCTTGAACTGTGAATGGCCAGCCATGGCACCCCTGTCGTGTTCGGCTAGAGCATGCTGCCACGAGATGTCCACCTCGTCCTTGCACCATGCTCGAATTCAAAATGTCAGAGCGTCCGGGTGCATCTCTTGGAGGCACGGCGTTCTCTGTCGGAATGGCCGGCTTATAGATAAATCGGCTCAATTCGTCCAGCCGCAGCTATCTCACTTCGAATGATCCATCGCATGCGGCGCCGCTGCAGCGTCCGACGAGGCCACAGCGATCAATGCTTCTCGCCGGACTTTGCTTTCCTGCGCCCTCGCGCCAGCATGTTGAGGCCCTCGACCAGGGCCGAGAAACCCATTGCCGCGTAGATGTAGCCCTTGGGGACGTGGTAGCCCATGCCGTCGGCGATCAGTGTCATGCCGATCATCAGCAGGAAGCCCAGGGCCAGCATGACGATGCTCGGGTTGCGGGCGATGAAGTTGGCCAGCGGGCCGGCGGCCAGCATCATCACGGTCACCGCGACGATGACGGCGATGTACATGATGGCGATCTCGTCGGTCATGCCGACGGCGGTGATGATCGAATCGATCGAGAAAACCAGGTCGAGCAGCAGGATCTGGAAGATCGCGCCGGCTAGGCTGATCTTCAGCGTCTCGCCCATCATCGTGTCCTGGTGATCGTCGGGATCGACGGTGTGATGGATTTCCTTGGTCGCCTTCCAGACCAGGAAAAGGCCGCCGGCGATCAGGATCAGGTCGCGCCAGGAAAAGCCGTGGCCGAAGGCGGTGAACACCGGGGCCGTCAGCTGGACGATGATCGAGATGGTGGCAAGCAGGACGAGCCGCATGACCAGCGCCGCCGAGATGCCGAGCCGGCGGGCACGGGCCCGCTGCTCTTCCGGCAGCTTGTTGGTGAGGATCGAAATGAAGATCAGATTGTCGATGCCGAGCACGATCTCGAGCACCACCAGTGTCAACAAGGCGACCCAGGCAGTTGGATCGGACACGAATTGGAAATGCGGCGCCAGGAATTCAACGATCTGCATGGAGGTCGTCCCCTACGATCTAGAGCAGTGTTGCCGGCAGTTAGGTATTACGCAGCGCTATATCAATGTCATGACCAGAAAGACGGTGCCGTTTCCTCGAGCCGCGGCCCGCGACGAAACGGCGCGATCTTCTCCGTCAGGCCGGTACGATCGGAAATGGTGACGCCGACACCGCACAATGTCGCGGGCCCGGTCGCCGCCTCGAAACGGCCCTTGGGCACTTTCGACAGGAACCGGTTGAGCGGCTCCTCCTTGTCCATGCCCAGCGAGGAATCATAGTCGCCGCACATGCCGGCATCGGACAGATAGCCGGTGCCGCCATTGAGGATCTGGTGATCGCCGGTCGGCTGGTGGGTGTGGGTACCGACGACGAGGCTGGCGCGGCCGTCGACGAAATGCGCGAAGCACATCTTTTCCGACGTCGCCTCGGCGTGGAAGTCGATGACCACCGCATCCGCCTGCTCGCCGAGCGGACAGGCGGCAAGCTCGCGCTCGCCGGCCTGGAACGGATCGTCGAGTTCGGGATGCATGAACACCCGGCCCATGATGTTGGCGACCAGCACCCGCGCGCCACTCCTCGATATGTAGACGCCCGAGCCGCGTCCCGGCGTGCCCTTGGGAAAATTGGAGGGCCGCAGGAACCGCTCTTCGCGCGGCGCGAAGGCCAGCGCGTCGCGCTGGTCCCAGACATGGTTGCCGGTGGTGACGACATCGGCACCGGCCGCGATCGTTTCGCGAAAGATCTCTTCGGTGATGCCGAAGCCGCCGGCGGCGTTCTCGCCATTGACGATGACGAAGTCGAGTTTGAAATCGGAGATCAGGCCCGGCAGCTGTTCCCAAACCGCCGTGCGCCCCGTCTTGCCGACCATGTCTCCGAGAAAGAGAAGTCTCATGCCGCGCTACGTGTCCCGAGCGCTCTCGATACCGTCTCCGGTTCCTTGGCGATCACGCGCAAATAAGCCTGTGCTGCCTGGTCGGGCTCGGTCCTGCCCTGCTCCCAATCCCGAAGCGTCCCAAGCGGAATAAGATAGCGATCGGAGAACTCTTCCTGGGTAAGACGCAGAGCACGGCGGATTGCCTTGATGCGCGAAAGAGCGACAGCGTTCAGTCGATCGTTGATCGGGGGATTTTCCTTGTCGCCCAACGCCCCGGCCTCTGCTTCCTCATCGCTCATCGCGCGCAGGCGGTCCCAATTGGTGCCGGATTCGATCCTAGCGTGCTTGATCATAGGTTTTTTGCTCATGGCGCGTCGCCCTTCTGGCGGAAATCAGTCTTATGCGGTCCTCACGTTCGGTGTAAACCACTGTGATGACCACGCCGTTGACGAGTCCAATGCCTATGAACCGCTCTTCTTCATAGGTCATGGAGCGATCGGCATAGTGTAGTGCATAGGCGTCATCAAACAGCCGTTCGGCATCAGAAAATGCCAGGCCATGTTTCGTCAGATTGCTCTTCGCCTTTGCATCGTCCCATTCGAATTCAAGCATCCTGCCCTACTGGATTTCCGTAGAATCCGACAGATGGATCCCCCCGTCAAGGCTTGAAGCGGCGCAACCCGCTCTCGGTGAGTATTTCGGTAAGGATGACGTCATGGTCCTCATTCGGCACCAGCGGAACCTCCTGGCAGTCGAAGGCGATGCCGACCAACCGCGGCGGGCACCCCTTGTCGACCAACTTCGCGATGGCGCGGTCATAGTAGCCGGCGCCGTAGCCGATCCGATGGCCGCGCGCGTCGAAGGCGGCCAGCGGCACCAGCATCACCGACGGATCCAGCTCTTCGGCCTCCTCATGCGGGCCGACCGTGCCAAAACCCATCTCGACCATCGGCGCGCCGCGAACCAGTTCGCGAAAGACGATGGTGGTCTTGTCCAGGATGGCCGGCAGGCAGAGCCTCGCCCCCTTCTCGCGCAAGGCGAACATCAGCGGCCGGACATCGACCTCCGACCGCATCGGCCAGAACCCGGAAACGATCTGACCCGGCTCGATGGCGAGATGATCGCGCGCCGTCTCCGCCATTTCGAGAGCGATCTCCACCCGCCACAGCGCATCGAGGGCGTCGCGGCGCCCCAGGGCCTCGAGGCGAAGCTGTTTTTTCAGGTCTTTTGAGGATGTCATGCGCGGACGATAGAAAAGCCGGGTTTGGGTGGAGTTTTAGGAGCGACGTTTTCTACCGCAGAATCCGATGCAACGCATGGACCAGCATCAAGTGACGATCCACACAACCGGTGGAGAGAGCGATCCCGGGAACCTACAAAGTAGGTGGGCGCCGTATGAGAAAACCCACGGGTCTTCCCAGGGACAGCTCCCTAAGGATCGTTAAGGCCCCGGGGAAAATGTTCTCCTGCCGGGAAGCACAGACCGTCTACGCCAATATAGGCCGCCGATCGGTCAAGCGCCAGCGGCACGGGCCTCGTCGGTGGCTTTATTCGCTACCCGGCGTTGCCACCACACCAGCGCCGGCACCGCCAGCAGTTCGACACAGAGCCCGGCGAGGTGTCCTGAAGAAGGCGCTCCGACCGTCAGCAAGGAGACAAGCCGCGCCAGCCCGCCGGCAAACGTGCAGGCCGCAAGCAGCCGGAACCGCTCGGTCTTGGTCTCGATGCCGGGAATGCAGCTATACCAGGCAATGCCGATGGCGAGGAAGAATCCGGACAGGAAACGGAAATGGCTGTCGAGATCGACCGGCCATGGACGGATGACGTGCAGGAATTCCGGTCCGGAAAGGATACCCTCGATGCCGACCAGGACCGGCGTGGCCGCCAGCACCGCGACAACGATCTGCAGTGCCGTCTTGCCTGATATCTTCTTGTTCATGTTGCCGCCCTTCGGCCCGCTGACTTGCCTTGCGGTAGCAACGGATATTTCCAGGTCGGGTTTCAAACCCATTCGTCACAGCCGGCTCACCCTTGCACAGGCGAAGCGGCGTCCTTACGGTCGCGATGACAAACCGGGGAGCAAGAATGCGTTTCGAAGGCACGGCGGCCTATGTCGCCGACAAGGATCTGATGGTGGCGGTCAACGCGGCCATCGCGCTGGAACGGCCCTTGCTGGTCAAGGGCGAGCCCGGAACCGGCAAGACCGAACTCGCCCGCCAGGTGGCATCGGCACTCGGGCTCGACCTCATCGAATGGCACGTCAAGTCGACGACGCGGGCGCAGCAGGGCCTCTATGAGTATGACGCCGTCTCGCGGCTGCGCGACAGCCAGCTCGGCGATGCCAGGTTCAACGACATCAAGAACTACATCAAGCGCGGCAAGCTGTGGGAAGCGTTCGCGGCCGGCAAGAAGGTCGTGCTTTTGATCGACGAGATCGACAAGGCCGACATCGAATTTCCCAACGACCTCCTGCAGGAACTCGATCGCATGGAGTTCTTCGTCTACGAGACCGGCGAAACCATACGCGCCGCCGTGCGCCCCATCGTCATCATCACCTCCAACAACGAGAAGGAGCTGCCGGACGCCTTCCTGCGCCGCTGCTTCTTCCACTACATCCGCTTTCCCGAAATCGACACGCTGCACAGGATCGTCGACGTCCACTATCCCGGCATCAAGCAGAACCTGGTGCGGGCGGCCCTCGCCCAGTTTTACGAAATCCGCGACGTGCCGGGACTGAAGAAGAAGCCGTCGACCTCAGAAGCGCTGGACTGGATAAGGCTGCTCGTCACCGACGACATTGCGCCGGAAGACCTGCGCGCCGATCCGAAAAACGCGCTGCCGAAACTCCATGGCGCCCTCTTGAAGAACGAACAGGACGTGCATCTGTTCGAACGGCTGGCCTTCATGGCCAGAAGGCAGCAGTAGGGACGGCAGCAGCAGAGCTTTCCCCGCTGTGGACCGTTGCCGACAGCAGGACGGGAGAGCAGTTTCGGCAAAGTTCATACGGAGGAATAAGATGTCTGAGATCATTGTCCGCCCGCTCGCGCAGTCCGACCACGCCGACTGGAAGCGCCTTTGGACCGACTATCTGACCTTCTACGAGACCAAGCTGCCGGAAGAAGTCTACGTCCTCACCTGGAAGCGGCTGTTCACGGAGGGCGAATTCGAGCCCAAAGGCTTCATCGCCACGCTTGACGGCAAGGCGGTCGGCCTGACCCACTATCTCTATCACCGCTCCGGCTGGTCGGAGAAAAACAACTGCTATCTCCAGGACCTGTTCGCGGACCCGGATGTGCGCGGCAAGGGGATCGGCGCTGCACTGATCGAGGCGGTTAAACAGGAAGCCGCTAAGATCGGCGTCAAGAACGTCTACTGGATGACGCACGAGACCAACACCACGGCCCGCAATCTCTACGACCGCGTGGCGCGACGGACCGGCTTTATCGAGTACGACCTGCTGTAGCGTGAGACCATGTTCCTCCCCTTCTTCCTCGAACTGAAGGCCGCGCGCGTTCCCGTCTCGCTGCGGGAATATCTGTCGCTGCTGGAGGGACTGGAAGCAGGATTGGTCGATTACGACGTCGAGGGCTTCTATTACCTGGCGCGTGCCGCCCTGGTGAAGGACGAGCGTCATATCGACCGCTTCGACCAGGTGTTTGCGCATGCCTTCAAGGGCATCGAGGCGCTGGGCGGGCCAGATGCATTGGATGTCCAGAAGCTGCCGGAGGAGTGGCTGCGCCGCCTCGCGGAAAAGCACCTGACCGACGAGGAGAAAAGGCTGGTCGAGGCGCTGGGCGGTTTCGACAAGCTGATGGAGACCTTGAAGCAGCGGCTCGAGGAGCAGAAGGGCCGCCATCAGGGCGGCTCGAAATGGATCGGCACCGGCGGCACCTCGCCCTTCGGCGCCTATGGCTACAATCCCGAAGGCGTGCGCATCGGCCAGCATGAGAGCCGCAACCGCCGCGCCGTGAAGGTCTGGGACAAGCGCGAGTTCAAGAATTTCGACGACGCGGTCGAACTCGGCACGCGCAACATCAAGATCGCGCTGAAACGGCTGCGCCGCTGGGTGCGCGAGGGTGCGGAAGAAGAGTTCGACCTGCCCGGCACCATCCATGCCACCGCCGAGCACGGCTATCTCGACGTGCGGACGCGACCCGAACGGCGCAATGCCGTGAAGCTCTTGATGTTCTTCGATGTCGGCGGCTCGATGGACGACCACGTCAAGAGCGTCGAGGAGCTGTTCTCTGCCGCCCGGGCCGAATTCCGCCAGCTCGAATATTTCTATTTCCACAATTGCCTCTACGAAGGCGTGTGGAAGGATAACAGCCGCCGCCATGCCGAGACGATCCCGACCTTCGACCTCATCCACAAATACGGCCCTGACTACAAGGTGATCGTCGTCGGCGACGCCGCGATGAGCCCCTACGAGATCGCGCACCCCGGCGGCTCGGTCGAGCACTGGAACAAGGAGGCCGGCAGCATCTGGCTCGGCCGCCTGTTGCAGCAATGGCCGAACGCGGTCTGGCTCAATCCCGAGAGCCAGAAGAACTGGGGCTACACCCATTCGATCGCGATGATCCGCGACATTTTCGGCGGCCGCATGTTCCCGCTGACACTGGCCGGGCTCGAAGGCGCAACGAAGCAGCTTTCGAGAAAGCATTAATTCTAAGAGGTGCGCCACTATCGCTTCACCGCTCGTGGAAGTCGGCGCTTTAAAGTCTGGCGGCGAATTCCACCTCGCATGCCAGGCACTGGGCAGATCGGTAACAAATGCCTATCTTGATGCGAATATCCGGTTGCAAGCAAGAACGAGCCGCAAAGGCTGAGGAGATCAAATGGACACCCACACCTATTCCGTCACCCGCACCGACGCCGAATGGCGCGCCATGTTGACGCCGGAGCAATACGCCGTCATGCGCGGTCACGGCACCGAGCGGCCGGGGAGCTGCGCCCTGCTCTATGAAAAGCGCGCCGGCACCTTTTCCTGCGTCGGCTGCGACCAGCCGCTGTTTGAATCCAAGCTGAAGTTCGAGAGCGGCACCGGCTGGCCGAGCTTCAACGATCCGGTTCCGGGGTCGGTCGAGAACACCGTCGACCGCAGCTACGGCATGGTTCGCACCGAATGCCACTGCGCCCGCTGCGGCAGCCACCTTGGCCATGTCTTCGACGATGGCCCACCGCCGACCGGCCTGCGGTATTGCATCAACGGCGTGGCCTTGAAATTCGAGCCGGCGGCCTGATCGAACCTCCACTGCCTTCACGCGAAGGGCGGCCCCGGCCGCCCTTTTTCGTGGCAGAGGACATTCAGATGACGACCGTGGCGATGAGCCAGAGCACTGAGCCCAGCATCATCAGCGAGGCCTTGGCGCCGCCCGATTTCTCAGCCGTGCGCCAGACGGCGATGGTCAGGAAGACGGCGTAGGGCACCGGCGCGAAATGCACCGCCAGAACCAGGCCGAGCGGCATTTTCAGCCACAGCAGGATGAGCGCCAGCACGGACGAAACGACGCTGATCGCGGTGCCGACAAGCACCATGTCGCGCCAGAACAGCCGACCGAGCGGCGCCTGGCCAAGCCACCGCGAACGCAGGAAGGATCCGATGTCAGCGGGGAACATCGTCGGCCTGTCCCTGCCCCAGCACGTCGGCAACGGCCCGTTCGATGCGCGAGGCTTCCGTCACCAGCCAATCGGTCATGGCCGGCCAATTGTCCTCGGCATAGCAGTTCACCCGCCACATCGAATTGATGCCAAGGCCTGGGCAGCTTTGTTCCGGCCTGAGCTTCAGCCTGTCTTCGATGGCCGGTCGGAACGGCTCCAGCTGCGACCAGCTTTGCGTGGCGCCGAACTTCTCGTTGCGGCCAAAGAAGACGCCGACATGGTTCTGCGCCGGCGCGACATACATGGAAAGGACCAACGCGAAGTCGGGCAGCCCGCGCTGCCAGAACCAGGGCCCGCGCCTCGCCAGCCTCTTCTTCTCCTGCGGATGCCGTTCTTCCAACAGCGTCCAGAAGCCGCGATGGCGAAACTCAGAGGCGCGGCGCGCGCCGAAGTCGAATTCGCTCATGGTTCGATGCCCGTTCCAGCATCACGTCCAGGCCGACCTCTCTGGGACCGTTTCGAAATTCGCTCCGGCGGGTCGGATCGCCGCCGGAGTAGAATTTCCAGACAGTCGCTAGACCATGCCGAGCGCAGCCTTGTACAGGTCGAGGATTGTCTCCTCCTCCTGGCGTTCGGCCTGGTCCTTCTTGCGCAGCCGGATGATCGTCCGGATCGCCTTGGTGTCGAAGCCGGTGCCCTTGGCCTCAGCGAAGACCTCCTTGATGTCGTCCGAGATGGTCTTCTTCTCTTCCTCGAGCCGCTCGATGCGCTCGATCAAGGCACGCAACTGGCCGGCGGCAACAGTCTGGCTGGTCTCTGTGATATCGTCGGCCATGTTTCTCTCCACGTCGTTGGAGCAAATCCAGGAAAAGTGTCTAGAGGCTTTCCGTCCGGAATTGCGTGAAAGTTCGCCGCGACTCGTAAGGCTGCCGAGGCGAATTGAGCCGGTTCGATGCCCGACCGAATGCTGCGGGTCAAGCGGTTATCGACAAGCCGGCCGGGGCTGCCGACACAAGCCGACAAGCCCTCGCCGTTCGCCCAATCCTAGCTGAACGCGATCAGCAGATCCTTGGCGTCGATCTGGTCGCCCGCCTTGACCAGGACTTCGGCGACGGTGCCGTCGCGCTCGGCATGCAGTGCCGTTTCCATCTTCATCGCCTCGATGGAAAGCAGCACGTCGCCGGCCTTCACCGCCTGGCCCGCAGCGACCGAAAGACCCGACACCACGCCTGGCATCGGCGCGCCGACATGCGCCTCATTGCCCGGCTCGGCCTTGCGCCGCGCTTTCGAAGCGCCCGCATCATGGCTGCGGTCGGGCACCTTGATGCGGCGCGGCTGACCGTTGAGCTCGAAGAACACGGTGACCATGCCCTTGTCGTCGACATCGCCGATGGCCAGGCACCGCACCACCAGCGTCTTGCCCTTCTCGATGTCGACGAAGATCTCGTCTTCCGGCTTCATGCCGTAGAAATAGGTCGGCGTCGGCAGCACGCTGACCGGGCCGTAGGTCTCCTGCGCGCCGGCGAAATCGGTGAATACCTTCGGGTACATCAGCCACGAGGCGAATTCGAACTCAGACAGCTTGCGCTCGAGCTTCTCCTCGATCTCCTTGCGGTTGGCCTCGAGATCCGCAGGCTTGAGCAATGAGCCGGGCCGCGCGGTGATCGGCTTCTCGCCCTTCAGCGCCTTCTTCTGCAGCGCCGCCGGCCAGCCGCCGGGAGACTGGCCGAGATCGCCGCGCAGCATCGAAACGACCGAGTCCGGGAAGGCGATGTCCTTGTCGGGGTTCTCGACATCGGCGACCGTCAGGTCCTGGCTGACCATCATCAGCGCCATGTCGCCGACGACCTTGGACGACGGCGTCACCTTGACGATGTCGCCGAACATCAGGTTGACGTCATGATAGGTCTGCGCCACTTCGTGCCAGCGCGTTTCCAGCCCCAGCGAACGCGCCTGTTCCTTGAGATTGGTGAATTGTCCGCCGGGCATCTCATGCAGGTAGACTTCGGACGCCGGCCCCTTCAGGTCGCTTTCGAAAGCCGCGTACTGGTTGCGCACCGCCTCCCAGTAGAAGGAGATGCGGCGGATCCATAGCGGGTCGAGCCCCGGATCGCGGTCGGTGCCCTTCAGCGCCTCGACGATGGAGCCCAGGCATGGCTGCGAGGTGTTGCCCGAGAGTGAATCCATGGCCGCGTCGACGGCGTCGACGCCGCTGTCCAC
Source organism: Mesorhizobium sp. (assembly GCF_041661565.1). GTDB lineage: Bacteria > Pseudomonadota > Alphaproteobacteria > Rhizobiales > Rhizobiaceae > Mesorhizobium. The sequence goes on along the minus strand of NZ_JBAZUD010000073.1, from coordinate 15,910 downwards.
CGCCGCCAGCACCGTTGCCGCCGACAGGCCCGACGTGTCGTGGGTGTGGAAATGGATCGGCAGGTCGGTCGCCTCGCGCAAGGCCTTGAACAGCACGCGTGCCGCGGCCGGCTTCAACAGGCCCGCCATGTCCTTCACCGCGATGATATGCGCACCCGCGGCCTGCAACTCGCCAGCAAGGCCGACATAGTATTTGAGGTCGTATTTGGCCCGCGCCGGATCGAGGATGTCGCCGGTGTAGCAGATCGCCGCTTCGATCAGCTTGCCCTCGGCGCCGACTGCATCCATGGCGACGCGCATGTTCTCGACCCAGTTCAGGCAGTCGAAGACGCGGAACAGGTCGATGCCGCCGCTTGCGGCCTGCTTGACGAAATGCTGCACGACATTGTCGGGGTAGTTTGTGTAGCCGACGCCATTGGCGCCGCGCAGCAGCATCTGCAGCAGGAGGTTTGGTGCCGCCTCGCGTACCAGAGTCAGCCGCTCCCACGGATCCTCGGTGAGGAAGCGCATGGCGACGTCGAAGGTCGCGCCGCCCCAGCATTCGAGCGACAGAAGCTGCGGCAAGGCACGCGCGTAGGTCCCGGCAATATTGGCAATGTCATGCGTGCGCATGCGGGTCGCCAGCAGCGACTGATGGCCGTCGCGCATCGTCGTGTCGGTGACCAGCACTTCTTTCTGCTCGCGCATCCAGGCGGCGAACTTCTCCGGTCCAAGCACGTCGAGCTTCTGCTTGCTGCCCGCCGGCACATTGCCGTTGAGGTAGGGCACGATCGGCCGCGCCGCGTCGGCCTTCGGCATTGGCCGGCCCCGGGTCTCGGGATGGCCGTTGACCGAGACATCGGCAAGGTAGTTGAGCAGCTTGGTCGCGCGGTCCTGCCGCTTGACCTGCTGGAACAGCTCCGGCGTCGTGTCGATGAACTTGGTCGTGTAGGAATTGTCGGCGAAGCTCGGGTGGTTGATGATCGCTTCTAGGAAGGTCAAATTGGTGGCGACGCCGCGGATGCGGAACTCGCGCAGCGCCCGGTTCATGCGCGCGATGGTCTCGGCCGCCGTCGGCGCCCACGCCGTCACCTTCTCCAGCAGCGGATCGTAGAAGCGGGTGATGACCGCGCCGGAATAGGCGGTGCCGCCGTCGAGGCGGATGCCGAAGCCGGTCGCGCCGCGATAGGCAGTGATGCGGCCGTAGTCGGGGATGAAATTGTGCTCGGGGTCCTCGGTGGTGATGCGGCACTGCAAGGCATGGCCGTTCAGCCTGATGTCCTTCTGCGCCGGCACGCCCGATTCCGGCGTGCCGATGGCAAAGCCGTCGAGAATGTGGATCTGCGCCTTGACGATGTCGATGCCCGTCACCTGTTCGGTGACGGTATGTTCGACCTGGATGCGCGGATTGACCTCGATGAAGTAGAACTTGCCGCTGTCGGCATCCTGCAGGAACTCGACCGTTCCGGCGCCGATATAGCTGGTCTCGCTTGCGATCTTCAGCGCATAGCCGCAAAGCTCCTCGCGCTGCGCCATTTCGAGATAGGGTGCGGGCGCCCGCTCGACGACCTTCTGGTTGCGGCGCTGAATCGAGCAGTCGCGCTCGAACAGATGCACGACATTGCCATGCGTGTCGCCAAGCACCTGCACTTCGACATGGCGCGCGCGCTCGATCAGCTTCTCCAGATAGACCTCGTCCTTGCCGAAGGCAGCCTTGGCCTCGCGCTTGCCCTCCGTGACTTCGCGGGCAAGGTCGGCTTCGGAGCGGATGGAGCGCATGCCGCGGCCGCCGCCGCCCCAGGAGGCCTTGAGCATCACAGGATAGCCAATGGTCTTGGCGAGTTCCTTCACCGCCTCCATGTCGTCGGGCAACGGATCGGTGGCCGGAATCACCGGCACGCCGACCTCGATGGCGAGGTTGCGCGCCGCGACCTTGTTGCCGAGCCGGCGCATCGTATCGGGCTTGGGCCCGATGAAGATGATGCCGGCCTCGGCGCAGGCATCGGCGAATTCGGGGCTTTCCGAGAGCAGCCCATATCCGGGATGGATGGCATCGGCGCCCGAAAGCCTGGCGACGCGGATCACCTCCTCGATCGACAAATAGCTTTCGATCGGACCCATGTCGTGGGTCAGGTGCGGTCCGCGTCCGACCTGGTAGCTCTCATCGGCCTTGAAGCGGTGCAGCGAATATTTATCCTCCTCGGCCCAGATCGCGACCGTCTTGAGGCCAAGTTCATTCGCTGCGCGAAAGACGCGGATGGCGATTTCCGAACGGTTGGCGACGAGGATCTTCGTGATGGCCAAGGACGAACTCCAGACAGTGCGGGGAGGAAACCGACGGTCATGATTAGCGCGAAAATGCTGCAGTGCAAACAAAATCGCCGATGAACTGAACCGACTTAATTTGAATCTTCGCGACAAAATTACCGGCATCCGCCCCGACACGGGCGAGAACACCGAACCGGGCCTCAAAGCCCTGATCATTTCGCGGCTAAGGATCGCCTTGGCCGTCGCGCCGAAATGCTCCAATGCATCTCGAAAAAAATGCCCGGCGCGAGGCGCCGGGCATTTCCCGAAGGTCAGGCTGAAAGCTTATTTCTTCTGGATGTAGGTATACTTGCCGTCGGCGCCCTTCTGCCATTCGTACATGACGTAGCCGGGCAGCGTCGGGTCGCCCTTGGCGTCATAGGACAGGTCGCCGAGCACCGTCTTGAACGGGCCGTTTTCATGCAACGCCTTGGCAACCGCCTGCGGATCGTTCGACTTGGCAGCGGTCGCGGCCCCAACGATTGCCTGCACGGCGGCGTAGGAGTAGAGCGTGTAGGCTTCCGGCTCGAAACCCTGGGCGCGGAACTTCTCGACCAGTTCCTTGTTGGCGGGGATCAGGCGCGGGTCCGGGCCGAACGTGTTCAGCGTGCCCGCAACCGCGTCGCCCGCGATCGAAGCCAGCTCATTCGACACGATGCCATCGCCGGAAACCATTGTCGCCTTGAGGCCCTGGTCGGCCGCCTGGCGGATGATCAGGCCGGCTTCGGTCTGCAGGCCGCCCCAATAGATGATGGAAACGCCGGCTTCCTTCATCTTGCCGATCAGCGCCGAGAAGTCCTTGTCGCCGACATTGATGCCTTCGTACATGACTTCCTTGAGGCCCTTCTCGTTCATCGCCTTCTTGGTCTCGTCGGCAAGGCCCTGGCCATAGGTGGTCTTGTCGTGAACGATGGCGATCTTGGCGTCCTTGAAGTTGGCGGCGAGATAGGCGCCGGCAATGCTGCCCTGCTGGTCATCGCGGCCGCAGGTGCGGAACACGTTCCACAGGCCACGCTCGGTGTATTTCGGGTTGGTCGCGGCCGGCGTGATTTCGACGATGCCGTTTTCGGCATAGACTTCCGATGCCGGGATCGAGACGCCGGAGTTGAAGTGGCCGACCACGAACTTGACGCCGTCGCCGACGAACTTGTTGGCAACCGAGATGCCCTGCTTCGGATCCGAGACGTCGTCGCCGACTTCGAGCTTGATCTGCTCGCCATTGACGCCGCCGGCGGCATTGACGTCTGCGACGGCCGCCTCGGCGCCCTTCTGCAACTGTGCGCCGAAGGCCGCGTTCGGACCGGTGATCGGACCGGCGACGCCGATCATGAGATCAGCCCACGCGTTGCCGCTGAACGCGACCAGCGCGGTCAGGGCGACGGCGGACAATAGTGACTTTTTCATTTAAACGCTCCCATTTACGGAGTGGGCGTTGATGAAACTCTCATGCGATGCCCACCCTTATCGCAGAAAGCATGATTTGCCGATTTTCAGTCACTTGTCACGCCGATTCATCCCGAAGCGGCGTTAATGATGAACGTCAGCCTTTCGATTTCCAGCTCAGAAGAGAAGCTCTTTCGTAGAGCCAGTTATACTGTGTGACCATCTGGTTTGTTCGCGTGTATTGATAGCCGATAAAACCCAGGATCATCAGCACGATGGTGTCGATGATGTAGTAATGCAGCGAAAACATCGTCCCGCCGAACAGAGCGTGATGGATGAACCTGATGCCGATGCCGAGGCCAAGCAGATAGGCGAACAGCTGGATGAAGCTGCGCCATGTCTGCGCGCTGGCCTTGCCCGTCATCCATGCTGCCCAGCCACCGAGCAGGCAGGTGACGAAGAAGAACTGCCAGACCGAGGGTTCTTCGTAGAGAATGCCTTGCATGGTGAAGACTCCTGAACTCAAAGCAACGATTGCTCAGTGATGCCCGCCCTCGAGATACGCGGCGCGCACCTCGGGGTTGGCGAGCAGTTCCTTGCCGGTGCCGCTCATCGTCACGTTTCCATTGACCATGACATAGCCGCGCGTGGCGAGTTTCAGCGCGCCGAAGGCGTTCTGCTCGACCAGGAACACGGTCAGCCCCTGGGTGCGGTTCAATTCGCGAATGGCATCGAAGATCTGCTTGACGATCAGCGGCGCCAGGCCGAGCGACGGCTCGTCGAGCAGCAGCAGCTTCGGCCGCGCCATCAGCGCGCGCCCGATCGAAAGCATCTGCTGTTCGCCGCCCGAAAGCGTGCCGCCGCGCTGCGCGATGCGCTCCTTCAGGCGAGGAAACAGCGTGAACACCTTCTCGACGTCCTCGTCATAATATTTCAGGTTGTCGAGGCTCGCGCCCATCTGGAGATTTTCCATCACCGTCATGCGCGGGAAGATGCGGCGTCCCTCCGGGGACTGCGCGATGCGCATGCGGGCGATCTCGTGGGTCGGCATCTGGGTGATGTCGGTGCCGGCGAAGGTGATCGTGCCGGCCCGTGCCCTGGGCGCCCCGAAGATGGTCATCATCAGCGTCGACTTGCCGGCGCCGTTGGCGCCGATCAGCGCCACGATCTCACCCTGGTTGACGGCGACATCGACACCATTCAGCGCCCGGATATTGCCATAGAATGTCTGCACGCCCTTGATATCGAGCAGCGTTGTCGCGGCCATTATTTACGCCCTCCGCGCGGCTTGGCTGTCGGGGTCTTGGCCGCAGCCGGCTTGGCCGTGGCCCGCTCTGACGGCTTTCTTGGCGCGGCCGATGTCTTCGCATCGACCCGCTCCGCCTTCGAGGCGCCCTTGGCGACCGTGATCCGCTCACCGGTGCTGTGGCCGACAGTATCGGTCACCGGGCCGGCCAGGAACGACGACGATGTGCCTGGGCCGTGCGCGGCGTCGGGCCCGATGTCGAGCTGTTCGATCACGTCCTCGTCGCCGACTTCGGTCAGCACGGTCTCGACTTCCTCGTCGTCGACGCCGAGATAGGCGGCGATGACGCGCGGGTCGGTACGGACGGATTGCGGGCTGCCGTCGGAAATCTTGCGGCCGTATTCAAGCACCACGACATGGTCGGAAATCTGCATCACCACCGACATGTCGTGCTCGATCAGCAGGATCGAGGTACCCGACGTATCCTTGATGTCCATCAGCAGCGCATTGAGCGCCAGCGATTCCTTCGGATTGAGGCCGGCGGCGGGTTCGTCGAGGCACAAAAGTTCCGGCCCCGTGCACATGGCGCGCGCGATCTCCAGCCGCCGCTGCGCGCCATAGGGCAGGTCGCCGGCCGGATCGTCGGCACGGTCGACGAGATCGGCCTTTTCCAGCCAGTGCTTGGCCAGCTCCACCGATTCGGCCGAGGCCTTGCGGTAGCCGGAGAAGCCGAACAGGCCAAGGATCGTGTAGCCCGATGCCTTCATCAGCTTGTTGTGCTGGGCGACCAGAAGGTTCTCCAGGAGCGTCATGCCCGAGAACAGCCGGATGTTCTGGAACGTGCGCGCCACCTTGGCGCGCGCCGGAATCTCGTGGTTGGGCAGCCTTTCCAGCAGGAAGCTCGAGCCGTCGGCGCGGTTGAGCGTGATCATGCCTTCCGACGGCTTGTAGAAGCCGGTGATGCAGTTGAACACGGTGGTCTTGCCGGCGCCGTTGGGGCCGATCAGCGCGGTGATCTCGCCGCGCTTGGCGGCGAAGGACAGGTCGCCGATGGCGACCAGCCCGCCGAACTTCATCGACAGATGGTCGACCTGCAGGATGGCGTCTTTCATGGGCGGGCTCGCATTCATCAGCCGTGACCCTCCTTGGTGAAGGAACTGGAGACGGCCCTTCGCTCCTTGAGGAAGGCTGTCGGTTCGCGGCTGCCGACGAATCCGCGCGGCTTCCACAGCATGACGATCACCATCGCCATGCCGAACAGCAGCATGCGGTAGAGTTCCGGGGTGAAGTCGGGACCGAAGACCACCTTGAGGAAATCGAGCTCGCGCAGGATTTCCGTGCCGCCGATCATCACCAGCGCGGCGATGGCGATGCCGACCAGCGATCCCATGCCGCCGAGCACCACAATGGCAAGGATGATCGCCGATTCCAGGAACACGAAGGATTCAGGGCTGACAAAGCCTTGCCGCGCCGCGAAGAACGCCCCGGCGAAGCCGCCGAACATGGCGCCGGTGGCAAAGGCGGTGAGCTTGGTGGTCGTCGTGTTGATGCCGAGCGAACGGCAGGCGATCTCGTCCTCGCGCAAGGCCTCCCAGGCGCGCCCGACCGGCATGCGGCGCAGGCGGATCGTGACGAAGGCGGTCAGCAGGCACAGGCCGAGGATGAGGTAATAGAGGAATATCTTGTAGTAAGCGCTCGAGGTGGCGATATGCAGCACCTTGGCGATGTAGTTGGGGTCGGAGACGTTGAAGGTCATCAGGCCGAAGAAGGTGACCTTCGGAATGCCGGAAATGCCGGCCGAGCCATTGGTCACGTCGCGCCAGTTGATCAGCACGAGGCGGATGATCTCGCCAAAGGCGAGCGTGACGATCGCCAGGTAGTCACCGCGCAGGCGCAGCACCGGGAAGCCCAGCAGCACGCCCCAGAAGGCGGCCATGGCGCCCGCGGCCGGCAGCAGGATCCAGAACGACAGACCGTACTGCGTGCCGAGCAGCGCATAGGCATAGGCGCCCACGGCATAGAAGGCGACATAGCCCAGGTCGAGCAGGCCGGCCAGTCCGACGACGATGTTCAGGCCCCACGCCAGCATCACATAGATCAGGATCTGGATGCCGAAATTATCGACCCATTTCAGCGAGCCCTGGAAACCGCCCGCCATCGACCCGGTATAGACAGCGAGCACCAGCACCACGATAACCGGGTACAGCGCCAGCGCGGTGACGCCCAGTGCCGAGAAATGGGCATGGATGAACGACCGGAAATAGAAGAGCAGCCAGGCAATGCCATAGATCGTCGCGACCGCCCGCAGGAACCGCGCGTATCCGCCAAGGCCAGGCCCCAGCAGGCCGTCAAGGGAACCGGCGAACACGGCCAGCACCAGCACGATGACGACGGCGGCAATGAAATAGGGCAGCCGGAAGAAGCGCGTCGCCACGCTGTCCGGCAGCAGGCCGGTGGCGACGTTGGTGATCTTCTGGCTGGCCATGAACGGCTGGCCGTAGGCGACATAGAGGAAACGACCGACGGCGGTGGCGATCACCACCGCGGCGAGCAAGCCCCAGCGCTGCACGAGGATCAGTTCGTTGGAGATGTTCTGGTCGGTCTTCAGTCCGATGAACAGCACGAACAGTCCAAGCGAGATGGCGCCGGCATACAGCGCCTCGCGCAACGCGCGCTGCATGGGCGTGGCGACGACGTCGCGCTCCGGGGAAACGGTGTCGGCCATGGTCTCAGACCTTTTCGACTTCTGGCCGGCCCAGAATGCCGGATGGCAGGAAGATCAGCACGATGGCCAGGATCGAGAACGCCGCGACGTCCTTGTAGTCGATCGAGAAATAAGCCGACCACATGCTCTCGATGAAGCCGATCATCAGCCCGCCAAGCACGGCGCCGGGCAACGAGCCGATGCCGCCCAGCACTGCCGCGGTGAAGGCCTTCACACCCGGCGTGAAGCCATCGGAGAAGGCGATGACGCCGTAATACATCAGGAACAGCGTGCCGGCGACGGCAGCAAGGGCGGCACCCATGATGAAGGTGATCGAGATGGTGCGGTCGACATCGATGCCGAGCAGCGCGGCCATCTTGCGGTCCTGCTCGCAGGCTCTTTGCGCGCGGCCAAGCGATGTCCTGTTGACCAGGTACCAGAACAGCGCCAGCAAGAGCGCGGTGACGACGACGATGATGATCTGCTTCAGCGACACGCTGATGCCGTTGATGTTGTAGACCTGGCTGACCATCGGCGGGATCGGCTTGTTGCGCGGCCCCTGCGTCACCTGGACGAAGTTGGACAGCGCGATCGACATGCCGATCGCGGTGATCAGCGGCGCCAGCCGGAACGAGCCGCGCAGCGGCCTGTAGGCCACTTTCTCGATCGTCCAGTTGTAGAGGCTGGTCAGCAGCATCGCCACGATCATCATGACCAGCAAGGCGACGACGACCGGTACCGAATAGAACAGCGCGCCGAGGATCAGGAACACGATCAGGGCTGTGAAGGCGCCGACCATGAAGATGTCGCCATGGGCGAAGTTGATCATGCCGATGATGCCGTAGACCATCGTATAGCCGATCGCGATCAGCCCATAGATCGATCCCAGCGTCAGCCCGTTGATAAGCTGCTGGACAAAGTACTGCATGTTTACACGGCTCCCCTGGAATGTCGCCCATGCAGACGCATTCCTTTTCGTATTTCCCCTAGTCGTAAAGTTTCGAGCCCGGATTGCAACGGCATTTTTCAATCGTGTTGCGTGTTTCCGGAGCACGCCGTCCGATTGCCCGTTTTTTACCGCCCGACCCCTGGACTATCTCGGACCCTATCATTGGCATAACGCAATGTCTTTGACGAATCGACCGCATCGTGCGGCCGGTTTCGAAGAAATCACCACATAAATCGGGAGATTGGAAGAATTCTTGCGCTGCTGACACGTTTCATTTTTTCGTCATTTCGCCTTCCGTAGGGTTAGGATTGCGGTCAGGCGACCACGAATCCATGCGCGAACGGATCCCGATCGTCGATGAAGATCGTGTTCAGTCCAGTCATGCGCGCCCAGCCGCCGATCGACGGAATGATCGCCGGCTTGCCCGCCACCGACACCTCGTTTTCGACCTTGCCCTTGAACAGCGAACCGATGATCGATTCATGGACAAAGCTGTCCCCGGTCTTGAGCCTGCCCTGGGCGTGGAGCTGCGCCATGCGTGCCGAGGTGCCGGTGCCGCAGGGCGAGCGGTCGATCGCCTTGTCGCCATAGAAGACGGCATTGCGGGCGTCCGCCCCCGCCACCGTCGGTTTGCCGGTCCACAGCATGTGCGACAGCCTGTTGATGCCAGGATTTTCCGGATGCACGAACGTGTATTTTTCGTTCAGCCGCTGCCGCACCACGGGGCTCCAGGCGATGAAGTCGCCGGCGGAATGGTCGGCCATGTCGCGATAATTCGCCTGCGGCTCGACGATGGCGTAGAAATTGCCGCCATAGGCGACGTCGACGGTGATTTCGCCAAGCCCGGGACATTCCACGGTCAGCCCTTCGGCATAAAGGAACGACGGCACGTTGGTGATGCGCACCTCCTCGACATAATCGCCGACCTGCGTGTATTCGGCGATGACGAGGCCGGCAGGCGTGTCGAGCCTCAGCACGCCCGGCGTCTTCGGCTTGATCAGCCCATGCTCGATGGCCATCGTCACCGTGCCGATCGTGCCATGGCCGCACATCGGCAGGCAGCCCGAGGTTTCGATGAACAGGATGGCGATATCGCAATCCTCGCGCGTCGGCGGATAGAGGATCGAGCCGGACATCACGTCATGGCCGCGCGGCTCGAACATCAGCCCTGTGCGGATCCAGTCAAATTCGGCGAGGAAGTGCGCGCGCCGTTCCATCATCGTCGAGCCCTGCAACAGCGGGCCGCCGCCGGCGACCAGCCGTACCGGGTTGCCGCAGGTGTGGCCGTCTATGCAGAAGAAGGATTTCTTGGCCATGAGGCTCCTCGAAAAATCAAAACCGTTGCGGACTATAGGGGCGGAGATCGATCGCCGGAACTTGCCCGAGAACAAGTTCGCGGATCAAGCGCCCCGTGGCGGCTGCCTGGGTCAGGCCGAGATGGCCATGGCCGAAGGCGTAGACGACATTAGCGGACAGGCGCGATGTGCCGATCACCGGAAGCGAATCCGGCATCGACGGGCGAAAGCCCATCCATTCGCGGCCGCCCGATGGATCGAGCCCCGGCAGGAAGCGTCCGGCTTTTTCCAGCATCGCCCTCGAGCGGGCGAAGTTCGGCGGCCGGTCGAGCCCGCCAAGTTCGACCGCCCCGCCGACACGCAGTCCGGTTGAGAGCGGCGTGACGACAAAACCGTGCCCGGAAAAGATCAGTTGCCGCTTCACGTCGAAGGCGGTCGTCGGCAGCGTCGTGTTGTAGCCGCGCTCCGTCTCCAGCGGGATCCGGTCGCCAAGCGGCCTTGCCAGAAGATGCGACCAGGCCCCGGCCGCGATGACCAGGTGTTTCGCCTGCCTTTCCGTGCCATCGGCCAGCCTCAGCGTCGCGCCATCACGCCCGGCGTCGACACGCTCGACGCTGGCCCTTTCAAAGCACGCGCCCAGCCCCTCGGCATAGGCCCAGACCGCCTTGCCGAGCAGCTTGGGATCATCGGCGGTCTTCCATCCCGGCACGAACGTGCCCTTTAGGAAGCGCCGCGAGAGGCCGGGCTGCAGGGCCGCGAGCTCCTCGCCCGCGACATGACGGAAGCCGATGCCGAAACGTTCGCGCGCGGCCCAGCCGGAGAGCGAGGCGCGGAATTCGCCCTCGCTTTCGTAGAGTTCCAGGGAGCCGTCCTCACGCAGCATCCGCCTTGTGGCGGAGCGATCGAACAAGGACATCCACTCGGCCTCGGCGAGCTTCATCATGCCGGCCTGGGCGGCGAGGCTCGATTCGTATTTCGCCTGCGCGCCGGCGCGCCAGAAGCGGATCAGCCAGGGCAGGAGCTTCGGCAGATAGGCTGGCGGGATGCTGAGCGGGCCGAGCGGATCGGCAAGCCATTTCGGCAATTGCCGCACCATGCCCTTGTGGGCCAGCGGCAGCACGTCGGAGAAGGCAAAGGCAGAGGCATTGCCCGCGCTCGTCTCTTCGCAGATACCCGTCCGGTCGAAGACCGTGACCTTGCGCCCTGCCTCGGTCAGAAAGACCGCGGCGCAGATGCCGATGATGCCGCTGCCAATGATGGCGACGTCAAGTTGGGTGCCGCTTTCGCTACTCAACTGCGGCCACCCATCTTGTGTCGAGGGAGCATATGAATGAACCCTATGCGAACGCCCAAACTACAATCTCAAACTGCGGCAGTCTCAGAACTGCGGCAGGGTTGGCCGCACCGCCAGCGCGTCCTTGATGATCTTCTCGACCGCCTTGCGGCGTTCGCCCGACAGCGGCTGGCGCGGCATGCGGACCCGGTCGTTGGTCTGGATGGCGAACACTTCGGCAAGCTTGATGTTCTGCACCAGATAGGTCGAAACGTCGAGATCGAGCAATGGCCGGAACCAGCGGTAGATGGCAAGCGCCTCCTCGCGCCGGCCCTGCGTCATCAGCTGGTAGATGGCGACCGTCTCGCGCGGGAAGGCGGTGACCAGCCCGGCTACCCAGCCGATGGCGCCGACCGACAGGGCCTCGAAGGCGAGATTGTCGACGCCGGTGAACAGGTCATAGCGGCTGCCGAAGCGATTGATGATCTCGGTCGAACGGCGGATGTCGTCGGATGATTCCTTGATGGCGACGAAGCGCTGGTCCGACGCCAGTTCCTCCATCTGGTCGACGGTGACGTCGACACGGTAGGCCAGGCGGTTGGAATAGATCATCACCGGCAGGTCGCCGGCCTGCGCGACGGCGCTAAGGGCCGCCACGGTCTCTTCCGTATTGGTGTGGTAGATCGGGCTCGGCACCACCATCAGGCCATCGGCGCCTTCCCGGCTCGCGCGTTTGGCGATGCTGGCGGCTTCGCGGGTTCCGGCCTCGTTGACCGTCAGCAGCACTGGCTTCTTGCCGGCCACCTTCTGTGCGGTCTTCAAAACCTCGATCTTCTCGTCATGCGACAGCATCGGCCCCTCGCCGAGCGAGCCGCACACGATGATGCCGTCGCAGCCGGCCTCCATCTGCAGGGTGAAGCAGCGCTCCATCTCGGCGTGGTCGAGGCGGTCATCCTCGGTGAACTTGGTCGTGACGGCAGGAAAAACTCCGGTCCACATGTCATGTCTCCATCTGATATATCAGTCGTATATTTGTCAACAAACCCGCTGTCAACACGGATTTCGCTATGATATATCGAAAATATATCAGGAGACCGCGTTTGATATCCATGGAAGCAAGGACATCGGCCGAGCCGGCCGCCATCAAGGCATACCACGTGCTCGAGCATATGATTGTCACGCTGGAACTGGCCCCGGCCAGCTTCGTCACCGAGGGCACGCTGATCGACCGGCTCGGCCTTGGCCGCACGCCGGTGCGCGAGGCGATCCAGCGCCTGGCCTGGGAAGGATTGCTCGACGTCCGGCCGCGCGCCGGCATCGCGATCGCGCCTCTCCATCCCGGCGACTGGTTGCGCGTGCTCGATGCGCGGCGCGGTGTCGAGGTCGTCCTGGCACGCTCGGCGGCCCGCTTCGTCACCCGCGAGGCGGCCGACCTGTTTCACGAAGCCGCCCTCGCAATGCAGAAGGCGGTGATCTCGGGCAATGTGCTGGCCTTCATCCAGGCCGACAAGGCGCTCGACGAAGCGCTGGCGCTGGCAGCCGACAATCCGTTTGCCGCAAGGTTGGCCGCTCCCCTGCAGACGCACAGCCGCCGCTTCTGGTTCCGCTACAAGGCCGACACCGGTCTGGCCGAATCGGCCGAGCATCACGTCGCCTTGATCCGCTCGATCCTCGACGGCGACGAGGAGGGCGCAGCCAAGGATGCCAAGCGGCTGATGGCCCTGTTGCGCGGCCATGCCGAGACCGCCGCCACGCGATAGGCCGGCTTGGCGTCAGGTCTCCGTGGGTTCCTTTCGCGCCGCCCATTTCAACAGGGCGTCGAGGGCCGGGCACAGCGCCTGACCCCAATCGGTCAGGCAATACTCGACCTTGGGCGGCACCTGGTGGTGCACGATACGGCGCACGATGCCGTCGGCTTCCATCTGTCTGAGCTGCTGGATGAGCATCTTCTGCGAGATCGCCGGGATAGCCCGTTCGAGGTCGGAAAAGCGCAGCACCTTGCCGCCGAACAGGTGAAACAGGATCACCAGCTTCCAGCGCCCTTCCAGGATGCGCAGCGCATTCTCCACGCCGCTGGCCGCCGACAATGGCGTCAGGGTCTCGGCCTTGCCTTCCGGCCCGCGCTCACTTTCAGGTAAGTACCTTACTTTTTCGTCGGTTCTTGTCATTTCTCCAGCATATCGCATTTTAAGGGCCCGACAAGCGCCTCGGACGTCAAGCCGAGACGCACAATCGAAACCGGAGACGACCATGACCGTAAGACTTCCCCGCCCGCTGGAGGATTACTTTGCCGCCAAGAACCGGCACGATATCGACGGGATGCTCGCCCCCTTCTCGGCGGACGCCAGGGTCCGCGACGAGGGCGAAACCCATCAGGGGCCGGCCGCCATCCGCGGCTGGATGGAGGCGACGACACGCAGATACCGCGTCGCCGTCGAGGTCGCCGAGGCGACCGACACTGGCGGGGTATGGCGGGTCGCCGGCATCGTGTCGGGCAATTTCCCCGGCAGCCCGGCGACGCTCCACTATGTCTTCACGCTGACCGGCGATCACATCACGCGGCTGGAGATCGGCGCGTGACCATTCCTTGGAAATTCACCATCGATGACCAGGAATTCGCCGGCAAGCGCGTGCTGGTCACCGGCGGCACCAAGGGCGCCGGCGAGGCCATCGTGCATCGTCTTGCGGCGGCCGGGGCGACCGTCCTGACGACAGCCCGCTCGGCGCCGTCCGAAGCGCCGTCGCGTTGGCTGTTCGTGCAGGCCGATGTGAGCACCGTGGCGGGGACCGAGACAGTGGCCGCGGCGGTCTTGGAACGGGTTGGCGGCGTCGACATCATCGTGCACGGCGTCGGCGGCTCGAAGAGTCCCGGCGGCGGATTTTCCGCACTGACGGAGCAGATGTGGCAGGACGAACTCGGCCTCAACCTGCTTGCCGCGGTGCGACTCGACCGCCTTCTTGTCCCGCACATGATCGCGCAGGGTTCCGGCGCGATCGTCCATATCTCGTCGATCCAGCGCCGCCTGCCGCTGCACGACTCGACCACCGCCTATGCGGCGGCGAAGGCCGCGCTTTCCGCCTACAGCAAGGCGCTGTCCAAGGAGCTTGGCCCAAAGGGCATCCGCGTTAACACCGTGGCGCCGGGCTGGATCGCCACCACGGCTTCGGAAGCCATGGTGAAGCGGTTAGCCACGCATTCCGGTTCGGATGAGGAAACCGCCCGTCAGGGCATCATGAATGCGCTGGGCGGCATCCCGATCGGCCGGCCGGCTTGGCCGAAGGAGGTCGCCGAGCTTGTCGCATTCCTTGTTTCGGATCGAGCGGCATCCATCCACGGCGCCGAATACGTCATCGATGGCGGCACCGTTCCGACCGTGTAGTGCCATGCAAAAGGAAAGGGCGCGACAAAGCCGCGCCCTCAACTCGGTGAAAGTAGATGTCAGACCTCAGTTCATCGTCGGGATGACAAATTCGGCGCCGTCCTTGATGCCGGACGGCCAGCGCGACGTCACCGTCTTGGTCTTGGTGTAGAAGCGGAACGCGTCCGGCCCGTGCTGGTTGAGATCGCCGAAGGACGACGCCTTCCAGCCGCCGAACGTGTAGTAGGCGATCGGCACCGGGATCGGCACGTTGACGCCGACCATGCCGACCTGGACACGGCTTGCGAAGTCGCGCGCCGCGTCACCGTCCCGGGTGAAGATGGCGACGCCATTGCCCATCTCGTGGTCGTTGGCGAGCTTGATGGCGTTCTCATAGGTCGGCGCGCGCACCACCGAGAGCACCGGCCCGAAGATTTCTTCCTTGTAGATGCGCATGTCCGGCGTGACGTTGTCGAACAGGCAGCCGCCCATGTAGTAGCCGTCCTCGTAGCCCTGCATGGAGAAGCCCCGGCCATCGACGACCAGCTTGGCGCCTTCCTCTATGCCGGTGTCGACATAGCCCTTGACCCGCTCCAGCGCCTGGCGCGTCACCAGCGGGCCGAAATCGGCGGAGGAATCCGTCGACGGGCCGACCTTCAGGCTTTCGACGCGCGGGATCAGCTTTTCCATCAGCCGGTTGGCGGTGTCGTTGCCGACGGGAACCGCCACCGAGATCGCCATGCAGCGCTCGCCGGCCGAGCCGTAGCCGGCGCCGATTAGCGCATCGACGGTCTGGTCCATGTCGGCGTCCGGCATGATGATCATATGGTTCTTGGCGCCGCCGAAGCACTGCACGCGCTTGCCGGCCGCGGTGCCGCGCGAATAGATGTAATGGGCGATCGGCGTCGAGCCGACGAAGCCGATGGCCTTGATGTCGGGATCGTCGAGGATCGCGTCGACCACCTCCTTATCGCCATTGACGACGTTGAGGATGCCCGCCGGCAGGCCGGCCTCGAGGAACAGTTCGGCGATGCGCATCGGCACGCCGGGGTCGCGCTCGGACGGCTTGAGGATGAAGGCATTGCCGCAGGCGATGGCCGGGGCGATCTTCCACAGCGGGATCATGGCCGGGAAGTTGAACGGCGTGATGCCGGCGACGACACCGAGCGGCTGGCGCATCGAATAGACGTCGATGCCCGGGCCGGCGCCGTCGGTGAACTCACCCTTCATCATATGCGGCGCACCGATGCAGACCTCGACCACTTCGAGGCCGCGCTGGATGTCGCCCTTGGCGTCGGCGATGGTCTTGCCGTGTTCGCGCGCCAAAATCTCTGCCAGCGCGTCATATTCCCTGGCGACCAGTTCGAGGAACTTCATCAGCACGCGCACGCGGCGCTGCGGATTGGTGGCCGCCC
>NZ_JBAZUD010000072.1:0-25665 GCF_041661565.1 Mesorhizobium sp. | reverse complement strand
TTGGAGCAGGATCCGTGGTGACCAAGAGTGTGCCGCCGCGCAGCCTGGTTGCGGGAAACCCCGCGCGCATTATCCGTGAGATCGCGGCATCGCCAGAATACGTGCGTCTTTAGAACGGTTCCTGCTCAAGCCTGTGCCGGCTTTGCTTCCGCAAGGCCAACCGGAACCCGGCGGCGCTGGGCGACCGGCACCGGCGCAAGCCTGAAATAGCTGTAATACAGCAGGAACGACCCCATGATGTAGGGGTTGAGGATGTCGACCTCGACGAAAGACCGTATCAAGAGCAGCACCATCACACCGGCCAGGACAACGGAATCGGCCTGCCAGGTCTTGAGTACGACGGCCGCGAGGTGGCCGAAGAGTGTGCGAAGGATGATCAGCGAGACCAGCACCGCGCCGACAAAGCCAAGCTCCACCAGGGCTTCGATGTAGGTATTGTGGAAATGGAAACCGGTGCGGGCGGTGATGTAGAACTCGTTCCACAGCCGCTCGGCCTCGGAGAAACCCTGAACCCAGTACGCGGCGTAGCCGACGCCGAGGACCGGCGATTTCCAGGCCGCGTTCCAGCCCTGTCCCCACAAATAGGTGCGTCCCGTCAGCGTGGAATCCTTGCCGAAGATGCCGAGGACGAAATCCATCAGCCCCAGATTGAGAGCGACGACGGCGACGACGGCCAGCAGGCCGGCGCCGACGAGGACCAGCACACGACGATAGCGCCGCGACAGCACCTTGCTCATGGCAAGCAGCGCGACCAGCGCCAGCACGGCGGGTATCGAGGCTATCGAGGTGGCCGAATGCGAAATGACCAGGATATAGGCCGACAACAGCAAGACAGGCGCCATCAGGATCAGGCCCAGCCGGCCTCGCCTGTAGAAGGCGAGAAACACCACGCCGAAATAGAGACCGAGCGAGCCGACGAAGCCGACCTGGTTCTTCGAGGCGAAGGCTCCGACGAAATTGTAGGTGCCGTCAAGAACGTCGGCGGAATAGGCCCCGACCTTCAGTGAGTAGAGCAGGACGGCGAATATTCCAACCAAGGCACCGATTGTCAGGGTACGCACGCTGACAGTGCGCGCCGCAATGTAGGCGCAGACGATGTGGGAGAAATACTGGACCCCGGTCCGCGCGGTCATCCCGGGCGCCGCCGACCAGAAGATCGAAAGGCAGACATAGGCCGCGAACAGGAGCGGCAGCCAGGCGCTGGACAGATGCCGCATGAACCGCCGGTGGTCGACCAGGATGAGAGGGAGCCAGACCGCATAGTAGGCAAGGATCAGCAACTGGCCGAAGACCACCGAGTAGGAAAACGTCCACACCGACACGGCCACGGCAAAACTGCCATAGACCGAGTTCTTCCCGGGATCGACCAGGATGGACTTGGGAATCTTCATCTCAGGACCGGCTCGGTGCGACCCGCGGAAGGCGAGCCGGGCGCCGGCTGGCAAAGTCGCGAACAAGGGCGAGCAATAAGCGGCGTCTCCATTGTGCAGTGCAATATAGACTATCGCGCCCGACACTCAATGGCTAATCCGGTCACCTTGTCTTACAGCCCGGTGAAATGCGGAGAGGTCAGCCAGCCGACTGGATCAGTTCGGTCGATTCGCCATGACGCTACCAGAGGGCTCCGCCGGTGACCTGGATGTTCTCCATGGTGATACCCTTGGCAAGATCCGAGCACAGGAAGACGGCCAGGGCCGCTATCTCCCGCGGCTGCAGCACGCGCTGCTGCGGATTGCCGCTGGCGATCTCGTCCATCGCTTCCTCCACGCTGCGCCCCCTGCCCTCGCGCTCGACGACTTGAGCGACGTTGCGGCGCATCAGTTCCGTCTCGACCCAGGTCGGGCTGATCATGACGCAGGTGACCCCGTGGGCCGCCCCTTCCAGCGCCACGCAGCGTGTGAGACCGAGAAGTCCTGCCTTTGACGCGCAGTAGGCGGGATTGTCCTTCCAGCCGACGGTAGCTGCGGTCGAGCCGATATTGACGATGCGGCCCCAGCCGCGCTCGATCATGCCGGGCAGGACGGCGCGCGTGACGCGGAAGGCGCCGTTGAGGTTGGTGTCGACGATCTTGTCCCACAGAGCATCGGAATGGCCGCAAACCGGCTGCTCGGCGGTGGTGCCGGCGGCATTGACCAGGATGTCGACCGGGCCGATCGCCGCCTGCGCTTCGGCGGTGAACAGGTTGGTTATCTCGGTATCGCGGACGTCGAGATGAGCGGCATGAACCTTGGTTCCGTGCGCTGCGAGAGCCGCGCGCACGCGCTCGATCTCGTCGGCGCCGGGATAGTAGGCGGCATCGGACCTGTCGGCACCGGCGGGCGCGACGTAGGAGCCGACGGCGACATTCGCCCCGGCCTGTGCCAACGCCGTGGCTATCGCGAAGCCCATGCCGGAAAAACCACCGGTGACGACCGCGCCGCGGCCGGATAGATCTGTCATGGCTCGCATCCTCCAATCAATTCGCACCAGACAATCAGGCCGGCACCGGCTTGTCGATCAGGCGTTGGCGCCGTCATAGCCACCGCCGCGACGCGGTTCACCGGATCAGCCTGCTTGAAGCGGCCTGCCCAGCCATTCGCGATAGAAGCCTTCGAGGTCGGGCTCGAAATCATGGACGATCGGATAGCCGGGCGCGGCGGCCTCGACCTCGTGCAGCGTGCCGCATTGCGGGCAGATGAACTCGCGGATTTCCATCCATTGCGGATCGGGAAGATCGCTGTTGGGATAGATCTCGCGCAACGCCTCCTCGGTGTTGCGCACGTTGATCGAGGCGTTCAGCTTCCAGTTCTTGCGGTAGTCGCCGAAGGAATGACCGCACTCGCAGCGAGTAATGCGTTCCTCGCCACTCTGGCAGATGAACAGATGGTCCGAGACCGGCAGCAGGATCGGGTCCTTCCAGGCAACGCGGTCCTGGTAGACGGCGACCATCTTGAAGAAGCGGTCATCGTCCTTGTAAGCGCTCATGATGCGCTTTGTCTGCGGCCAGGGCAGCTGGCCGGCGGCCAGATCGGCAAGGACTTCCTTGCTGTACGAGGTCATGGCTTTGCTCCCGGCGTAAAGATGGACGTGGCGTCGACGTTCCAGAACTCGCTGAAATCCCTCGTGAAGCGCGACGACAACTTGATCGCGCTGGCGTACATTTTCTTCACCTCGGGGGCGAAGTCCCCCTTCTCGACCCGGTCGCGTTCGGCGGCGATCCAGTCCGAAACCGGGATCGCCTTGGCGAGGCGCTGCTTGCGCATGACGGCGCGGCGTTCGACCGTGGCGTCGATATCGGCAACCGGATACCCCTCTTCATCGTCCTTCAAAATGATGCCGAAAACCTGCTCGGCCGCCTGACGGGTGAGAAAACCATTCTCGACATCCCACGCCGTCTTGATGGGATCGCGCTCCAGCACGTCGCCGTAGCCGCCGCCGCCATTGTAGGAATGGCTGAAGATGTCACCGGATTTGTGCGGCGATGTGATGTAGGGGCCTTCGACCACAATGTGGTCGCCGCCGATGTTCCGCTCGTAATCCGAAACATGCGGGTCGATGCCGGGCGCATGCGCCAGCGGTTCGCCTTTTGCCGCCAGTTCATGGATGTTGGAATTGCGCACCGCGCGGTGCTTCTGGCAGGTCGGCGCCGGATAACCGCCGCACATGCCGGCATTGTCGAACACGCGCGAGGAGTGCTCCGAGGTGTGCAGCCGCAGATGCGGGGTCTTGTTGATCAGCCAGGTCGAGACGAAGGAACAGCCGCCGCGATATTTGCCAGCGCCGCCCGAATTCGGCACGATAGAGCGGCCGATATAGACCATCGGCATCGACTGCTCCCAGACCTCGATGTTGCCCATGTCGGACTCCGGGTTCCAGCCGACATAGGCGGTGTCCAGCCCGTCCTTGATGGCCAGCGCGCCGGAGCCGGCGGCGGCGCATTCGAAATGCGCCATGCCGAACGGCGTGCCGTACTGGCTTTCGCCGCCCATCTCGATCATCGGGCTGTTGACCTGGCCGACAAAGGCTTCCTCGACGAAGCCACGGGCGATGAAGCCGCGCGACAAAAGCCGCTGGAAGACGCCGTAGGCGGGCAGCAGCAGCGCCCATGAGGTGGCGGTCGCCACCATCTCGTTGTCGGGGTTGGTCCAGGTGCCGTGCGGCAGTTTCAGCTCGGTCGCCATCCAGGCGCCGTCATTGACCAGGCCTTCGAAATTCATGTGCTGGGTCAAGGTGACGAACATGCCGCCATCCATGCCGGCCGGCGTGCAGTTCATCGAATGGTAGCCCCAGGGCTGCGTGCCCTCGAAATCCATGGTGATCTTGCCGTCGGTGGTGATCTCCATCTCGATCGGGATGTTGTAGAGCCAGTCGGGATCGCCAAGCAGCTGGAAACCCGGCTTTCCCGCTGTGACATGGCCGTAGAAGGTGTGGCCGCGATAGATGCCGGGCACAGTGAGCTGGCGGGTGCGGGCGAGCTGGGCGCGGCGGCCTTCCTCGATGAACTCCTTCGACACCTTCATCCAGTAGTCGAGGCCGATCTCGGAGATCAACTGCTGGACGCTTTCGCGCATATCGATGCAGGAGGCCACCTTGGCCTTCTCGTCGAGCACCCAGTAAATCGGCATGCGCAAATTACGCTCGCAGCGGATGACATAATCGCGGCGGATCTCGTCATTCTCGCCAATCTTCTCGGCGCAGACGAACAGGCCTTCGGTGAAGCGCTCCTGGGCGAGGCAGACGTCCCCGCCGGGTGTGATGCCGCCGGCTTCCAGCTCGTGGCAAACGGCGCCCGCCCAGCCGACCAACGTGCCCTCATGGAAGATCGGCACCACGTCCATGACGTCAGGCACCTGAACGGTGCCGATGAAGGCGTCGTTGTTGGCGAAGATGTCGCCTTCACGGATTTTCGGGTTTTCCTCGTAATTGTTCTTGATCATCCATTTGATGAAGCGGCTCATCGTATGGACATGCACCATGATGCCGTTGGACAGCGCGATGGCGTCGCCCTCCGGCGTGTAGATGGCGACCACCATCTCGCCGACCTCGCGCACGCCGGGCGAGGCCGAGATGCGGCGGGCCATCTCGCGTGCCGAGACGCAATAGGCGCGCAGCTTGGTGTGCAGCGTCTCGAATTTCAGCGGGTCCTGGTTGCGCAGCGTCAGTTCCGTGATGCCGTCATAGCAGCCGGTTTCTTCCATCAGCCGCTCGGAATCGAGCAGTCTTTCGCGAAGGCGCAGGGCCGAGGCAGGTTTGTCCAACATGGCGGTCGCCCTCTCAAGCGTGGGTGTAGTGCAGCAGCGTCCATTCATCGACATGGACACGGTCCTGCGGATGAACGACGAGCGTGGTGGCGGGATGTTCGATGATGGCCGGACCGATCACTTCATGGCCGGGCTGCAGCAGGTCCATCTCGTAGAGATTGGCCTTGTGCCAGCGCCCGCCAATATAGGCCTCGCGCACGCCCTTGTGGGCCGCCGCCGGGTCAGACCTGCCGAGCGGTCGCTTGAGCAGCACCGGCTTGACCTTGTCGGCGGTGGCGATAAGCCCGAGCTCGGTGATGGTGAAGCCGGCCTCGCCATAGCGCGACACACGATGGTTGACCTTGGCGTAGACCGCCTCGAACTCGTCGATCACCTTGCGCATGTCTTCGGCCGAGTTGACCTCGGCGAGCGGCGCCATGACCTCGACGTCTTCAAGCTGGCCGGTGTAGCGCATCATCAGGAACGGCACGGTCCTGATCTTTTCTCTGGTGTGCACGTCGCTGATCATCTCGTCGACCGCTGCCCTGGTGAGGTCATTCCAGACATTGGTGACTTTTTTGCCGAACGCGAGCAGTTCGTCATCGCTTGCCCTGGCCCCGATGTCGTGCTGCGTCGACACCGAATGGCGGCGCATGAAATCGGCGGTGGTGCAGCCGAAGGCCGAGAAGGCGGCGGCGAACTGGAAGGTGATGATGTCCTTGAAGCCGATGCCCCTGGAGCAGCCGGCGAGATGCAGCGGGCCGGAGCCGCCATAGGAAAGCAGCGTGAATTCGGAGGGGTGGATGCCCTGGCCTGAGATGACGCGCCGAAGCGCGTTGTTGGCGTCGGCCTCCAGCATGTCGATCATGCCCTCGGCGGCCTCCTCGACGCCGACGCCAAGGATGCTGGAGCACTTTTCCTCGAACGCCTTGCGCGCCTTATCGACCTGCAGGACGACCTTGCCGCCGAGGAAATAATACGGGTTGAGGCGGCCGAGGATGGCGTCGCAATCGGCGATGGTGGGTTCGGTGCCGCCCTTGGCGAAGCAGATCGGGCCGGGATCGGAGCCAGCGCTTTCCGGCCCGAGCGAGACCTTCCTGGTCAGCGGATCGACCTTGAGGATCATGCCGGCGCCGGCGCCGATCGTGTCGAGATGCAGGGTCGGCACATTGAGCTTGAAACGGTCCATCAGCGGCTCGTTCTCGATCCGGGTCTGTCCGCGCGAGATGACGCCCATGTCGAATGAAGTGCCGCCCATGTCCGAGCAGATCAGAGAATCGTTGCCGATCAGCTTGCCGACATAGGCCGCGCCCAATATGCCGCCGATCGGGCCGGAGATCATGGTCTCGTGCAAGCGCGGATGGTTGATCGAGGTCAGGCCACCGAAGGAGAGCAGCGTCTGCACGCCATACTTGAAGCCGTATTTCTTCGAGACATCCTCGATGCCTTTCAGCTGCTTGCGGCCGCGCGAGGTGGCATAGGCCTCGATCAGCACCGAGTTCAGCCGCGACTGCTCGCGGATGACCGGGCGGACCTCGTGGCTGGTGTAGACGAGAATGTCGGCGCCGGCCTTTGCGATCTCCTCGCGGCAGATCTCGGCGATGCGCTTCTCGTGCACCGGATTGACGTGTGAGAAGATGGTCATGATGCAGATCGCCTCGACCTTGTCGGCGATCAGTTTCTGGGCGGCGGCCGCAACCTCATGCTCATAGAGCGGCAGCACAATATCGCCGAACTGGTCGATACGCTCGGTGACGCCATGGGTACGGCGGCGCGGCACCAAGGGATCGGGGTGGTGATGCGTCACCGCATGCAGCCGGTCGGCATAGGAATAGTCGGCCCAGGCCTGCAGGCCGCGACCCATCAGGATCATGTCTTCCAGGCCCTTGGTGGTGATCAGGCCAAGCCGGCGGCCGGTGCGCGACAGCAGCGTGTTGAGCATGCCGGTGCCGGAATAGAGCACGACGTTGACGCCGGAGAACAGAGAGTCCAGCGAGATGCCCCAGGCGTCGGCGGCGTCCTCTGCCGAAGCCAGGAAACCCTCGGCTTCGTTCTTCGGCGTGGTCGCCGACTTGCCGATCTTGAAGTGCCCGTCCTGATCGACAAGGATCGTGTCGGTCATGGTGCCGCCGGCGTCGATGCCGATGACGATCGGGTTGCCGACGATAGGGGCGGTGAGGTTGGGTTGGGTCACGGTCGCCTCGGGATTGGGTCTAGGATGACGCAAGGCTAGATTCGTTGGGCGGGCTTGCGCCATATGCCTAAAGACACAATGACGGTTGGGCCGACATCGCCCAGAAAAGGGCATGCGCATGGGCAATATCTGGGCGCCGCTCGCCAGGGCGATCGCCGCGACCGGCACGGACAGGCATGTCGACTGCCTGATCGACCTGATCGGCGCCGACATCGAACACGACCTCGTCACCGTGACGCGCTATTCGGCAACGCAGACACCGGAATTCGTCAAGCACCGGCGCTTCTCGGACGAGATGGTCCGGCGCGAGCGGAGGCTCGGCATCATGCCGCTGAAACGCCTTGCCGACGACGAGGCCAAGCGCGGCCAGTACATAGCCGGCTTCCTGGCGCAGTCGGAGATCTGCGACGAGGTCGGCATCATGCTGGCCGATGGCGGCGACTGGTGCCTCGGCATCTTCCTCGACCGCTCGACATCCACTTTCAAGGACAGCGAGATCGCCCGGCTGGATGAGCGTCTGCCGGTATTCGAGGCGTTGCACGCCCTCGACATCACGGCACGCGGAGCCGAGTTCTCCCGCACATCGGCGCCGACAGTGCCCGGCGCCTCGCCCCGGCAGGAACCGACCATCCCTGTGAGCCTGTGGCCGGAGCTGTCGCTGCGCGAGCGGGAGCTGGTCCAGCTGATCCTGGCCGGTCATCCGACGGCCAACATCGCCGACCGTCTCGGCATCACCGTCGGCACGGTCAAGAACCATCGCCGGCGCATCTATGAAAAGCTCGACATCACCACCGAGCGCGAACTGTTCCTGCAGTTCTTCCAGCACCGATAGGGCCGCAGGCTTCCACGTCGCTCGGTCTTCTCCTGGCCCAGTAATATCCCGTTGCCGCGACCTATCCTGCCTTGAACTTGGGCGCGGTTGACTTCACATTCGCCGCCAATCGGGAGGAGAGCACATGGCAAATTTCGCGGGACGGTTCACGGGTCGGTCGGCCGTCATCACAGGCGGGGCGGCGGGCATCGGCCTGGCCGTCGCGCAGAGGATCGTCGACGAAGGCGGACGCGTCTGCGTCTGGGACCGCGACCCGGCCCAGATCGAGCAGGCCAAGGCACTTGTCGCCGGGCTGCAAGGCGTGGTGATCGATGTCGCCGATGCAGCGGGCGTCGAGAGCGCCGCCGCGCGAACGATCGAAGCCCTTGGCGCGGTCGATATCCTGGTCACCAGCGCCGCCATCACGGGGCCGAACATGACGACCTGGGCCTATTCGGTGGAGGATTGGCGCAGGGTCATCGACATCAACGTCAATGGCATCTTCTACTGCAACAAGGCGATCGTGCCGCACATGATCGCGCGCGACTACGGCCGCATCGTCAACATCGCCTCGATCGCCGGCAAGGAAGGCAATCCCAACGCCTCGGCCTACAGCACATCCAAGGCCGCCGTGATCGGGCTGACCAAGTCGCTCGGCAAAGAACTGGCCAAGACCAATGTGACGGTCAACTGCGTCACGCCGGCGGCCGTGCGCACCGCGATCTTCCAGCAGATGAGCCAGGAGCACATCGACTTCATGCTGTCGAAGATACCGATGGCGAGGTTCGGCGAGGTCGAGGAGGTGGCAGCGCTGATCTGCTGGATCGCCTCGGAAGAGTGCTCGTTCACGACCGGCGCCGTGTTCGACGTTTCCGGCGGCCGCGCCACCTACTGAGCACGGCGGCGCAACTACAAATCGGCGTGACCAGGCAACGAATGCAGTGTGGACGCGCTTGTAGTGTTCAACGTGCAGCATGCAATCCGGACACATGCCCTCAGACAATTCCATGAACGCCGTCTTTCGCTGCGATCTCGGCGGCTCGGGCGAAGACTTCCGCCATTTCTGGGAACATACGATCGGCAGTGGCCACGCGACGCTGGCGCTGCGCGCCGATTGGCAGGCGCAGATGCGCCGTGCCCATGACGAGCTTGGCTTTCGCCATGTCCGCTTCCACGGCCTGCTCGACGACGACATGGGCACGCTGATCGACCAGGACGACCAGCCGCTCTACTCGTTCTTCAACGCCGACCAGATCCTCGACTTCCTGCTGTCGATCGGCATGCGGCCCTTCGTCGAATTGAGCTTCATGCCGACTATGCTGTCGTCGAGCAACCAGATCATCTTCCGCTACCGCGCCAATGTCAGCGCGCCGAGGGATCATGGCCAATGGTCGGCCCTGATCACACGGCTTGTCGGCCATTGGGTCGACCGGTATGGCGTCGAGGAGGTGCGAGAATGGTTCTTCGAGGTCTGGAACGAACCCAATCTCCAGGCCTTCGGCAGCGGCAGGCAGGAGGATTATTTCAAGCTCTATGCCAGTACGGCGAAGGCGATCAAATCCATCGACATCCGGTTGAAGGTCGGCGGACCGGCGACCGCAGCCAATGCCTGGATCCCGGACTTCATTGCATTCTGCACCGGGAATGCCCTTGCGGTCGACTTCATCAGCACGCATCACTATCCCACCGACGCCTTCGGCAAACCGGGAGACGATACCGAAACCCAGCTTGCCGAAAGCAGGAGGAGCGTCTTGCGCGACGAGGCGCGGATTGCGCGGGGCCAGGCAGGCAACCGGCCGCTCTACTACACGGAATGGTCCACCTCCTCGAACCCGCGCGACCCGATGCATGACGAGCCCTACGCTGCCGCCTTCATCGTCAAGACGGTTATGGAGGCGAGAGGCCTGGTCGACGGTTACAGCTACTGGACCTTTTCGGACATCTTCGAGGAGAACTATTTTCCGTCCCTGCCCTTTCACGGCGGTTTCGGCCTGATGAACCTTCACGGCATCGCCAAACCGGCTTACCGTGCCTTCCAGATGCTGCATGGACTTGGCCATGAAATCCTGCCGGTGGAGGGCAACCATCCAACCCTGGACAGCTGGTGCGTCCGTGACGGGAATTCGCTGACCGTGCTGATCTCGAACTTCGCCCTGCCACGTCATCCCATCGGAACCGAAACTGTGCATGTCGAACTGCACGATGCCATGAAGCCCGCCATGGCGACCGTGCGGCGAATCGATGCGGAAACCGCCAACGCCAAGGCGCTGTGGGAGACGATGGGAAGACCGGACTATCTCAGTCCGGCAATGGTCGCTCGGTTGCACGAAGCCTCGGCGATGCCGGAACAGCAGCTGCCCGTTACCTGGCGCGACCGCACCCTCGCGTTCGACGTGATCCTCCCGCCTTTGGGAGTCGCGGCCATCAAGATGGAGTTTGCATCGCTTGCTTAGAGCAGAACCCGCCGCGCTGTCCGACGACGATCTGCTGGACCGCTATCAGCGCGCCGCCTTCGACTATTTCCGCGAAAACGTGAACCCGGAGAACGGGCTGGTCGCCGATACGTCGCGGCCGAATTCGCCGGCCAGCATCGCCGTCGTCGGCTTTGCCCTGTCGTGCTATCCGATCGGCGTGGAGCGCGGCTGGATGACGCGCGATTCGGCCGCCGAGTTGACACTCGCGGCGCTGCGCTTCTTCTGGAAAAGCCCGCAAGGCAATGGCGACGATGTCACCGGCCACAAGGGCTTCTACTACCACTTCCTCGACATGCGAACCGGCCGCCGCGTCTGGCGCTGCGAACTGTCCATGGTGGACACGGCATTGCTGGTCGCCGGCATGCTCGTGGCGGGCAGCTATTTCTCCGGTGACAACGAGGAGGAGCGTGAAATACGGGAACTGGCCGAAGCGCTGTACCGACGCGTCGACTGGCGATGGGCACAGGGAAGCACCCCGACCTTGCGGCAGGGCTGGAAGCCGAAGAGCGGCTTTTTGCACTATGGCTGGGAAGGCTACAATGAAGCGACGATCCTGTACGTCCTGTCGATGGCCTCGCCCGACAGCCCGAGTTCGGACGACAGCTACTCAGGGTGGACGGCCACCTATCAGTGGGAAAACATCTACGGCTACGATGTGCTCTATGGTGGCCCGCTGTTCATGCACCAATTCTCGCATGCCTGGATCGATTTCGCCGGCATCCGCGATGCCTTCATGCGCGAGAAGGATTCGGACTATTTCGAAAACAGCCGCCGAGCGACCTACCTGCACCGCGACTATGCGCGCCGCAACCCTTACGATTTCAGCGGCTATGACGAGAACCTTTGGGGACTTTCGGCGGGCGACGGGCCAGGTGGCTTCCGGGCCAGCATCGAGCGCCGGCGGCACCGGTTTTCGGGCTATGCCGCGCGCGGCGCGCCTTTCGGACCGGATGACGGAACCATCGCGCCATGGTCTTATCTGGCGTCGCTGCCTTTCGCCCCGGACATCTGCATCGCGGCCCTGCGTCATCTTGGCGATCGCTACGCTGGGGTGGTCGACAATTTCCGGCTGCCGAGCGGCTTCAACCCAACATTGGCGAACCGCCGGAAGTTCGGCCGGCACGGCTGGGTATCGGAAGGCCATTATGGACTGGACCAGGGCATCGTGGTGATGATGATCGAGAACCACCGCTCACGGCTGATCTGGAAGCTGATGCGGTCCAATCAGCATATTCGTCGCGGCCTGCATAAGGCGGGCTTCACGGGTGGATGGCTGTCGAAGGACGGCGGCGATGCCGCGTGACCGGACAAAGGAAACCGCCTTTCCCGTCGACGGCAGCGACATCAGCCTTGTCAGGACTGCCCACCCGCCCAACTGGAAGAACCCGGAGCCCGACGGCCCCTACAATCTCGTCGTCATCGGCGCCGGTCCGGCCGGGTTGACCGCCGCGCGCGAGGCAGCGGCCCTCGGCGCGAAGGTCGCGCTGATCGAGCGCGGCCTGATCGGCGGCGCCAGCGTCAATACCGGCTGCATCCCGTCCAAGTCGATAATCCGCACGGCCAGGCTCTATGCCGACATGCACGACGCAGAGAATTTTGGCGGCGACACGCCGAAACCCGTCCGCGTCGATTTCCAGCGCGCGATGACGCGGATGCGGCAAATCCGGCAGCGCATCAGCCGGGCCGTCTCGGCCGAAACCCTGGCCTCGGAGGGCATCGACCTCTATTTCGGCGAAGGGCGCTTTTCCGGGCCGGACACGATCATGGCCGCGGGAAAAATCCTGCGCTTCAGGAAGGCGATGGTCGCGACGGGTGCGCGTGCGAGCCTGCCGGCGATTCCGGGCCTCGTGGAGGCCGGCTATCTCAGCAACGAAACCATGTTCGATCTGGTCGACTGCCCAAAGCGGCTTCTGGTCATCGGCGGCGGACCGCTTGGTTGCGAAACGGCGCAAGCCCTCTGCCTGCTCGGGGCGGAGGTCATCCTGGCGCAGAACGATCCGATGTTCCTGCCCGGCGAGGAACGCGACGCCGCCCAAATCCTTTCGGACGCGCTGGCGCGCGAAGGGGTGGAGGTCCGCCTCAACACCGAGGTGGTGGCGGTGCGCGCCGAGGGTGGTCGGAAACTCGCCGACCTTGTGCGGGACGACGAGACGATGACGATTTCCATCGACGAGATCGTCACCGGCATCGGCCGGTCGCCCAATGTGGATGGTCTCGACCTGGAGAATGCCGGGGTGGCCTACGACGCCGACGGCATCAGGGTGGACGATTATCTGCGAACCACCAATCCGCGCGTCTATGCGGCGGGCGATGTCTGCCTCAAGCACAAGTTCGCCCATACCGCCGAGGCGTCGGCCCGCATCGTCGTCCAAAACGCCTTGTTTCTTGGGCGCTCGCGCCTGAGCAAGCTGGTCGTTCCGTGGTGCACCTATACCGATCCGGAGATCGCCCATGTCGGCGTCTATCCGGCGGAGGCCCGCCAGGACGGCATCCCGGTCAAGACCTACACGGTGCTTATGCACGATGTCGCCCGTGCGGTGATGGATGGCGAGGAGGAAGGCTTCGTCAAGATCCATGTCAGGGAAGGGTCCGACCGCATTCTCGGCGCCACCGTCGTCGCCAGGCACGCCGGCGAGATGATCAACGCGGTGTCGCTCGCCATCCGATCGGGCATGGGGCTGCACGCGCTGGCCGATGTCATCCATCCCTTCCCGACCCAGGCACAAGGCATAAAGATGGCCGGCGACGCCTACCGGCGAACCCGCATCACCTCATTCTGGAGGCGCGTGTCGGAGCGCTGGCTCGCGTGGTCGAGACGATGAAGGCGCCTGCGCGGCTCTGCATGTCGAATACCCGGACAGACACCCCGGTGCCATGCATGCTGCTCGACGGAACCCTTTTAGCGCATAGACGGTTGCCAAGACGCCTTGCGCCAATGAAAGACCGGTGATGCTGCCTGGACCGAATACCGACTATGCGATCCAGCTTCTGGCCAAGGGCTACATCTGCATGCCTCTCCGCAGCGGTGGCAAGCATCTCGACCTCGCGGCCATGGACTATGACCCGCTGCATCTGCAGACGCGTCGAAAGAACCTCAAGGAGCTGGCGTTCAGATCGGTGGCCTTCCAGCTGTCGCAGAAGCCGCCGACGAGCGATGACGTCAGGCGCTGGTTCCTGAACCCTTCCGGCAATATCGGGATCGTCGGAGGATACGCGAATCTCCTTGTCCTGGATTTCGACAAGGTCAGCGGCTATCGAGACTGGTCAAGGATGCATCGGTCGCTGGCCGATCGCACGCCCCTGGCCAGGTCGCCCAACGGCTTCCACGTCTATCTGAGAACGGAGGAACCGACCATTTCATCGAGCCTGTATTCCGGCCTGCGCCGGGTCGGCCACGTAAAGGCACTGGGCGGCTATGTGGTTGCCAGCCCGTCGACGCTCAAGGACGGGTCGTCCTATTCCTGGGTCCAGGGCCGGTCGCCATTCGATATCGATCCGCAGCCGATCGCCAGCCTTGCCCAAATTTCGCTTCGCGCCGTCTCGCCGCTCAAACGCGTCTATGACCGGTTGCTCGATCGTGGGTTCTTCGAGGCACAATGAGTGTATCGCAGTCGTCGCCGAAGGACATCAGCGTGGTCATCCCGGCCAGGAACGCCGCGTCGACAATCGACAGCACGCTGCGCAGCCTTGTTGCCGACAAAGCGCTGATCGGCGAAATCCTCTTGGTCGACGACGGTTCCGATGATGGCACCGATCGCGTTTCGATCGAAAGCGCGCGGAGATACGGGCTGCCGCTGGAGGTCTTGAGCATCCGGGTCGGCAGCGCCGGCGCCGCCCGCAACGTCGGCATCGCGCGCGCCAAGGGCAAGTTCATGTTCCTGCTCGACGCGGACGACGAAGTGGTGGCGGGAGGCCTGGAGTCGTTGCACGGCGCGCTCCTGCGTAGTCCCGGCGCCGGCCTTGCGATCGGTGCCAGCATTCGCCGGACCGGCGGCCGCCCCGACAAGCTCAAGCCGCCGCAGGGTTATAGCGATGACCGCGCCGGGAATGCCCGACGGTACCTGCTCAACGAGGCGTGGCCGATCGCGATGGGCAGCGCGCTGGTGGCGGCGCCAGCGACAGCCGAGCTTCGCTTTCCGGAGGGACTGAGCCTGGACGAGGACACATGCTATTGGGCGTCGCTGCTTGCGCGCGTCGACGTGGTGACCGTCCCGGCGGTGGTGCTTGTCTATCATCACGACGAGGCAAGAATGGCGCGACGCTTCATACGCGAGCCTCGCGCGACATTTCTGGCGATGGCGCTGGAGTTCAACAGGCTGGCCCTGCCGGGCGTCGACAGGGAGATCGTTCAGTGGAGAAAAGCCTGGATAGCGCTGCGGATCGCGAGGCAACTCATCAGGCACGGCATGTATGAGGACGCAAGGCGAATGATGCGCGCCGTGCGCGCCCACAAGGGTTTCGGCCGCAGTTGGAAGGCCCTGCAATATCGTGTCCGCATTGCGATCGGAACCCGAACCGGGCTGCGCGCGGGATGCGCAGCGACCAGTTCCGGCACCGGGCGGCGCACGCTGATCGTGTGTAACGATCCCGCCTATCCGCCAACGTCCGGCGCCGATCTGAGAAATCACGGCAATGCCGTGGCGGCGGCAGCATTCGGACCTGTCTGTCTGGTTTCGGTAAGGCCGCATGCGGAGGGGCCGAGACCAGTCGATCCGCCATTCCGGAGCGAGGCGCTGTCGGTGGAAGGCGAGGCCCGCACAGGTTCGATCGGATGGAGGCGCATAAAGGCGGAGCAGCGCGTTTCCCGGTCCGCCCTGGCGCGGCTGGAGAGGCTTGTCCGCGAATTCCAGCCGGATACCGTTGTGGTCGAGGGCATCGGACTGTTCAAGCTGCTGCGGCCTTTGCGGCCGCTGGCCAAACAGCTCATCCTCGACATGCACAATGTCGAATCCGACCTGGCGGGACAGTTGCGCCATGGCGGTGCGGCACGATCCGGCAAGACCATGATCGCCGATGCCCTTGGCATCGAGCGCCTGGAAAGAAAGGCGCTGTCCATCGTCGACAGGGTCTGGGTCTGCTCGAACGAGGATCGCGACAGGCTCGCGGCCCTTGCCCGGCCCGACGTGCCGATCCATGTCGTGCCGAACGGGATTCCGCACGCCGGCGAGATACCCGAGACCCTGCCCGTCGACCCCACGTCCGGCAACGGCTTCCCGGTGATCCTGTTCGTCGGCCATCTCGGCTACGCCCCAAATGTCGATGCCGCCGAGCGGTTGGCCGGTGTCATATTGCCCCGCATCCGGCGGGCCTTTCCCGACGCGCGCCTTGTGCTTGGCGGGCGTCACCCGATGCCCTCCGTGCAGGCGCTGGCCGGCTTGCCGGGCGTCGAGCTTATCGAGGACCCCGAAGACATGGCGCCGCTGCTTTCCGCCGCGCATCTCAGCATCGTGCCGCTCACCGCGGGAGGCGGCACGCGCATCAAGATCCTGGAGGCGATGGCCTGGGGCGTGCCGGTGATCGCGACACCCCTGGCGGCCGAAGGCCTGGGCCTGAATGACTATCTGCTTCTGTCGACCGCAGATGAGGGCCTTGCCGACATGGCCGTCGAACTTTGCCGGGATGGCGAGCGTCGGGCACGGCAGCGCCTGCTGGCGCACCAGGCGGTTTGGGCAAGATTCGGGCCGCGGGCCATTCGCGACGCCGTTGGCGAAGGGATTGGACTGGACAAGACCGCCAAATGACGACTAGCCATCTTCCCAGCATCCATCCATGAGCAGCCAATGATCCCGCCAATCCTGCACCAGACATGGAAGACCGACAGCATCCCCGCGCGCTTCCAGCCCTACGCGGACAGCTGGAAGCGGCACAATCCGGACTGGACGGTAATGCTCTGGAGCGACCGTAAGCTGCTCGAATTCGTTGCCGAGCACTATCCGGATTTCCTGCCAACATTCTGCGATTATGTGAACGGCGTGCAGCGCTCGGACGCGGCCCGCTACATGCTCCTGCATCATTTCGGCGGGGTCTACGCGGATATCGACTGCGAATGCGTGGCATCCTTCGATCCGATCATGAAAGAGAACCGGATCGTGGTGGGCAAGGAACCCGTTTCGCACGCATCCATCCAGTCAGATTTCCGCGGCCTGCCCTATCTCCTGTTCAACGGAACGATGGCGAGCCCGCCCCGGCATCCGTTCTGGATGCATCTGCTGTCGATGATGCCGGGCCTCGCTCATGCCAAGGACGTGCTGGATGCTACGGGACCGTGCCTGCTGACCTCCGCCCAGCGCGGTTTCGGCGATCAGGACGCGTTCGCCATTCAACCTTCCGGCCTGTTCACGCCGGTGTTGACGGGCATGAACCGAAAAGCCGATGACGGGACCGCGGCGCTTTCGATCCATCACTGGGCCGGCACATGGTGGAGGCCGGAGCCTCCGCCGACATGGCGAAGCAAGCTTCGCACCCTGGCGTACCGGCTCCGGCATCACCTGACGCGCGGTCCGCATCTGGATGAGACGGCCGCGAAAGCAAGCGTCAGCAAGGCCGTGCTCGGGGCGCCGCCGCCGTCAGGCCGCAACATCGCGGTTCTGGTGCCGCTTCGGGACGCCGCCGACCTTATCCAACCCTTTCTGGATACGCTGGGCGCACTCGACTATCCCAAGGACAGGATCAAGCTGGTGTTCTGCGAAGGCGACAGCGTGGATGGAAGCTGGGACAGGTTGCGGGCGGCAACGGCAGGATTGGCCGGCGAGTATCGCGACATTGTCCTGCTGCAACGCCATGTCGGCACCAGCCTCGACAGGGTAAAGCGGGCAAAGCCACGCATGCAGCGCGTCAGGCGGGGCGCGATTGCCAAGGTTCGCAATTATCTGATCGATCACGGGCTGGACGATAACGACGATTGGGCGTTGTGGATCGATATCGACGTCTGGCGCTTTCCCGGCGGTGTCGTGGATCGCCTGATCGACACCGGACATCGCATCGCGGTGCCCAACTGCGTGAAGGTTGCCGGCGGCGCCAGCTTCGACCTCAACAACTTCATCATCAGACGGCACGAGAGGGACTATCGCTACTATCGCGACGTACACGGCGGCCTGCACCAGCCGCCCGCGCGCACGGACAGCCGCTATCACCTGAGCGACCTCAGGCATCTCGACATCATCGGCCTGGATGCGGTCGGCGGCACGATGCTGCTGGTCGATGCCGCCCTGCATCGCGGCGGTCTCCGCTTCCCGGAGATTCCCTATCGCGATCTGATCGAAACCGAGGCCTTTGGCTTGCTCGCCAACGATCTCGGCATCAGGCCGGTCGGCCTGCCGAAGCTCGAAATATTACATGTGCCGTGGTGATGGCGCCCCGGTGATGCGCCGGGCCGTTTCACTTTGCCCGTTGGCTAAGACGTCTGGTCAGACGGCGCCAAAGTGACTTGTCTCGCCGCGCCCGCAGCCAGGATGCGGATGGCAGGAAAGCCTGCTGGCGGCTCAGGAGATGGTCGTGCGCGTAGACCAGCGCCGCCGATTGTGCCGGCGAGTCCGGCACAAAACCGCTGCCGTGATCCAGACCACCATAAGGGTGATAGTTCTCACCGTGGATGCCCAGATGCTGAACGCGGCTGCGCGTCGTGGCCGCCAACGGGACTTTCATGGCATTGAACAGCTCGCAGTAGCGGTCGTCGATGTAAGGCTTGCCTCCTACACGCTCAAGCGCCAGTCTCACGAGAGAGCGGTTCCACAGGGTTCCGGCGTTGCCGATCCGGCGCTTGCTGACGAGATCGGGGCCAACCGCATCGCCCGCATGCAGGATCGAATTGTAGAGGCTCAGCAACCCCTCGAAACCTGCCAGCTGCTCAAGGCCGGCGCCAACGGCGTCGCGATTGATGATCATGTCGCTGTCGAGGAACAGCAAATGCTCATGATGTGAAGCCAGGAACGATCGCCAGACTTCCGTGATCATCCCCGAAGCGCCCTTTCGCACGGGCATGCGCTCGAGACTGGCTGAAAGACCCGCATCGCTGATCAGCCTCGCCGTGTCGAGCGTGGGACTCGCGTCGTCATGGACCACGATCTCCGAGCCCTCGGGCAGGATCAATTCGGCGGCCGTGGCAAAGCAATGGCGGACCAACTCCGCGCGCTCGTGGACCGTGATGGCGATGAGAACCATGGCGCACAGCTAGCATGCGACGCTGCGACAATCGATATGCCGTTCCTGGTCTCAGCGCGATGCCAATTCCTGCCGGATGGCTTTCAGATAGGTCTCGGGCCGCAGCCGTTGCCAGAGGTAGCCAGGTTCGGTCAGGGGCTTGAGTCTCTCGACTTCGCGCTCCAGCAGATCGAGGTCCCAAACCTGCCGCCAGTCGTCGACGACAATGACCGGCAGTCCGTCGTAGAGGGGGTTCAGGGGCGAGGTTCTGGTGATGACGATGCAGCCCAGATAGAGCAGCTCCCATGTCCTGTGGCAGTCCAGGCCGTTTCCTTCGGTCGACAGGACCAGCGGATACTGTGAATACAGTTCCCATATCGCTTGCTGCGACACACGGCGCTCGAGGAAATCGACATGGGGGCATCCATGCAGGGCATCGATCAATTCGCGGCGTTGCGTGGAGCCGCGGCTGACGCTGAAATCACAGAAGATCTTGAGCGGCCGGTCCCCCCGATCCCGCTGATCCCGCCGGTCGCGGAGGGTTTCCAGCTGCTTCACCAGGGTCCTCGGCGTCGTGAAGGACCGGAAAGTGTGGAGATCCAGGCCTATGGGGAAA
Source organism: Mesorhizobium sp. (assembly GCF_041661565.1). GTDB lineage: Bacteria > Pseudomonadota > Alphaproteobacteria > Rhizobiales > Rhizobiaceae > Mesorhizobium. The sequence continues at coordinate 6,212 of NZ_JBAZUD010000072.1, read as the reverse complement.
GGCTTGATCCTGGGGTCATCGCCATCGCAATTCTGCGTGTGCCACGATACCAGGAAAGGATTGGCGAGCAGACGATCCACGGTGTCCTTCGCGAGATCCGACGGCACCGAGGCATCGCCATCGGTTGTCAGCAGGGTGAAGGGAGCGTTGATCGTCGGGAGGACAATCCTGGCGAACGTATCGAGATCGCAGCGTTGCGAATCCCTGGCGAGAGTGCTCAGGCGCACCCACACCAGGCCATGCGCGCCAGCGTAGTGCCGGCGGAAGAATGAATCGATCTGTGCCGATTCTGTCGGCGCGCAGCGATACCAGGCCGGCCCGGCGAAATCGCAGAAATGGCCGATGCCCTTCGACCACAGGACGGGCGGAACGCCGAGCAACCTCAGCGACTTGGAATAGACGGTTCGTTTGACCTTTTCCCGCCAGCGCGACATGCCCATCGCCAACGCTAGCCCAGACGTCACCCACGTTGCAATGTCGGCGGATATGTCGGAGCCGGTGGGATCGGGCCAGAAGTCGGTCTCGTTGCCGGTGAGGACGCGAACGACATCGCCTTCGATGACGTGGTGCGGAGACCGGTTGAGCCAGTGACTTGGTCCGCATAGGAGGCCGCCGGCCCGATCGGCCGGCGCCTGGTGAGCTCCCGATCAGCCCGCGAACGTATAGGCCGTCTTCACAGTGGTGTAGAACTCCGCCGCGTAGCGGCCCTGTTCGCGCGGGCCGTAGCTCGACCCCTTGCGGCCACCGAAGGGAACATGGAAATCGACGCCCGCCGTCGGCAGGTTGACCATCACCATGCCGGCCTCCGAATTGCGCTTGAAGTGGGTGGCGTGCTTGAGGCTCGATGTGCAGATGCCAGACGTCAGGCCGAAGGGCGTGTCGTTGGCGACAGCCAGCGCCTCGTCGTAGTCCTTGACGCGGATGACGCTGGCGACGGGGCCGAAAATCTCCTCGCGCGAACTGCGCATGGCATTGGTGGCTTCGGTCAGCAGGGCCGGGCTGAGGTAGAAGCCCGGCGCCTTGCGGTCGAGCCTTTCACCGCCGAAGGCGAGCGTGGCGCCTTCCCTGACGCCGATGGCGATGTAATCCTCGTCCTGCTTCAGCTGGGTCGCATCGACGACCGGACCGATCTGGGTCTGGGCGTCGAGCGCGTCGCCGATGACCAGCTTGCCCAGGCGATCCTTGAGAGCGTCGACGAAGCGGTCATGAATGCCTTCCGTCACGATTAGCCTGGACGAGGCGGTGCAGCGCTGGCCGGTCGAGAAGAAGGCGCCGTTGATCGCGCATTCGACGGCCGTGCCGAGATCGGCGTCGTCAAGCACGACGAGCGGATTCTTGCCGCCCATTTCGAGCTGGAACTTGCGCATGTGCTCGATGCTCGCGGCGGCCACGCGCTTGCCGGTGCCGACCGAGCCGGTGAAACTGATTGCGTTGACATCGGGGCTGTCGAGCATCGCCTGGCCGACCACCGAGCCCTTGCCCATGACGAGATTGAGAACACCCTTGGGCAGGCCGGCGCGGTGCAGGATGTCGACGATGGACCAGGCGCTCTCGGGAACGAGTTCCGCCGGCTTGAAGACGATGGTGTTGCCATGAGCCAGCGCCGGCGCGATCTTCCAGGCCGGAATGGCGATCGGGAAGTTCCAGGGGGTGATGAGGCCAACCACGCCGACCGCTTCCCGCGTGATCTCGACGCCGACGCCGGGCCGCACACTCGGCACGACCTCTCCCGAAAGGCGCAGGGTTTCGCCCGCGAAGAAATCGAAGATCTGGGCGGCGCGAATGGTCTCGCCGATTCCCTCGGCCAAGGTCTTGCCTTCCTCGCGCGCCAGATTGCGGCCGATCTCATCCTTGCGCGCCATGATCTCGTCGGAAGCCTTCTTCAGCACCGCGTGGCGGGCCAGCGGACCGGAGCGGGACCATGAGGGAAACGCCGCCTTGGCCGCCGCGATCGCCTGCTTCGCCTGCTCGGCTCCCGCCGAGGCATATTCGCCCACCACGTCGCCCGTGTCCGAGGGGTTGATGTTGCGCGAACCGGCGTCGCCGACCCATTCGCCATCGATGAGGTTCTTTCGAAACAGGGTCATGAGCTTGTCTTTCCTTGGCTGGCTGGCCGGCCGCGCGGCCGCATCTGTGAATCCGTATTTGACAGACAAATGCCTTGCGGGAAAGCATACAGTGAACCTGTCGCCGCGGCAAAAATTCCAAATACGGGCGACATCTGCGCCTCGATCCGACCAATATCAGCCACACACTATCGGTCTCCGGTAGAATCGACCTGGACATGAGTGTCCATAGCCTTGATTTGCCCGGTTCGGCGTGTCATGCGTCATGGCAATGGAAGCCACCGATACGACGATCCAGCGCGCCGGCGTCAACGGCAACGTCAAGGCCACCCGCGAAGACTGGCTGAAACTGGCGCTTGAAACGTTGATCTCGGACGGGGTGGAAAGCGTGCGCGTGCTGACGCTGGGCCAGAAGCTCGATGTGTCGCGCTCCAGCTTCTACTGGTATTTCAAGAGCCGGCAGGACCTGCTCGACCAATTGCTGGACTACTGGCGGCAGACCAACACACGATTCATCGTCGAACGCGCCAGGCGGCCCTCGAAGACCGTCGTGCGCGGGGTGATGAGCATTTTCGAATGCTGGGTCGACGAAAAGTTGTTCGACCCCCAGCTGGATTTCGCAATCAGGGCCTGGGCCCGCCGCTCGCCCGCCATCAGGCGCGCGCTCGACGAGGCCGACGAGAAGCGCGTCGGCGCCATTCGCGACATGTTCGTGCGTCATGGCTACGACGAGGAAGACGCGTTCATACGAGCCCGGGTGCTCTATTTCATGCAGATCGGCTACTATTCCCTCGAACTCAACGAGCCGATGAGCAGCCGCCTCACCCACGTCGCCTCCTATCTGCGCAGCTTCACCGGCCAGGAGCCTTCGACAGAGGATGTCGAGGACTTCGCGCGCTACGTCAGGGAAACGATTTCGCGGACCCGCTAGCCGCACACCGATCGAAATCCGGATCGCGGCGGCAACTGGACATGTCTGTACAACACCGTTAGGTTTCGTCGCCGTCGGGTATCGATATGCAGTTGACAACCCATGTTCCCGGCGTCGAAAGAAAGGCTCGCTTCATCGCGTTGTCCACGCGAATGATCCTGCAATAACCCGCCCGTCCTTTCACAAATCAGGCCTCTCCGGCACGCCATGACAAGAACTTATTCAGCCCTGTCGCTCTTCAAGGAGGGCCTTGCCGGCCAGACCGGCTGGCAGCCGGCGTGGGGTTCGCCCGAGCCCAAGGCGTCCTACGACGCGATCGTCATCGGCGGCGGCGGACACGGGCTGGCGACCGCCTATTATCTGGCCAGGAACCACAACATCTCCAGGGTCGCCGTGCTGGAAAAGGGCTGGATCGGCGGCGGCAACACGGGCCGCAACACCACCGTGGTGCGCTCCAACTACTATTATCCGGAGAGCGTGGAACTCTACGGGCTGGCGCATCGGCTCTACGAAGGGCTGTCGAAAGACCTCAACTACAATGTGATGCTGTCGCAGCGCGGCATGGTCAATCTGTGCCACTCGACCGCCGAGATGGAGGTCGGCGCGCGCACCGTAAACGCCATGCAGTTGAACGGCATCGACGCGGAGCTGTTTTCTCCCGAGGATGTACGCCGCGTCGCGCCGATCTATAATTTCTCGGCCAATGCCCGTTTCCCCGTCTTCGGCGGCATCTGGCAAGGCCGGGCCGGAACGGCGCGGCATGACGCGGTCGCCTGGGGTTATGCGCGCGCGGCGAGCCGGCTCGGCGTCGACATCATCCAGAACTGCGAGATTACCGACTTCATGATCGAGGGCGGCCGCTGCCGGGGCGTCCAGACGACGCGCGGCTCCATCCGCGCCGATCGCATCGGCATGGCGGTGGCCGGGCATTCCTCGGTGCTGGCGGCCAAGGCGGGCTTCCGGCTGCCGATCAATTCCTACGCGCTGCAGGCCTGCGTCTCCGAGCCGGTCAAGCCGATCCTCGACACGGTGGTGCTGTCGCCCGGCACCGGCGTCTATGTCAGCCAGTCGAACAAGGGCGAGATCGTCATCGGCGGCGGGCTCGACCGCATCCCTTCCTATGCGCAGCGCGGCAATTTGCCGACGCTGGAGGCCGTGATTGCGGGCCTGCTGGAGATGTTCCCGATCTTCGGCCAGTTGAAGCTGATGCGGCAATGGGCCGGCATCGTCGATGTCGTGCCGGACTCCTCGCCGATCATCGGCGAATCGCCGCTCCCCAACCTGTTCCTCAATTGCGGCTGGGGCACGGGCGGCTTCAAGGCCATCCCGGCCGGCGGCACGCTTCTGGCGCAACTGCTCGCCAGCGGCAAGCACAACGACATCAGCCGCCCCTTCGATCTCGATCGCTTCGCCACCGGCCGGCTGATCGACGAAGCGGCCGGCTCCGGCATCGCGCACTGATGCATGTCGCCCAAAAGTGCGCAGCGGTTTTGGGGAAACGACATGCATAAAACCAGGACGACTTTCTAATGCAGCTTTTTCCTTGCCCGTTCTGCGGTCCACGCGACGAGACCGAATTCCACTTTGGCGGCGATGCCGGCAACGCACGTCCGGACGGCGCCGGCGTGCCGACCGAGCGCTGGGCCGACTACCTCTATCTGCGGTCCAATCCAAAAGGCACGGCGCGCGAGATCTGGGTTCACATGAATTGCGGTGAGTTCTTCGTCATGGAGCGTGACACCGTCACCCACAAGGTGCTGTCCGCGAGCGCGCTTGGCGGGGAGCACGCGGCGTGACCGCCTCGCGTCTCGCCACCGGCGGCAGCGCCATCGACCGGTCGCGGCCGATCCGCTTCAGCTTCGACGGCACAACCGTGCATGGCTTTGCCGGCGACACCATCGCCTCGGCGCTGCTGGCCGGCGATGTGGCGGTGGTCGGCCGCAGCTTCAAATATCATCGGCCCCGCGGCATCTGGGGCGCCGGCGTCGAGGAACCGAATGCGCTCGTCGATGTCGGCGGCAGCCTGCCTTCGACGCCGAACACGCGCGCCACGACCGAGCCGGCGCGCGACGGGCTGGTGGCCAGAAGCGTCAACGCCACGCCCAGCGCACAGGCCGACCGCAACGCCTTCCTCGACCGGTTTGCGCGCTTCATCCCGGCGGCATTCTACTACAAGACCTTCATGTGGCCGGATTGGCACATGTTCGAACCGCGCATCCGCGCCATGGCGGGCCTGGGCAAGGTCGACACCGACTGGACTTCGACCGGCATATCGGACCAGATCAACCACCACTGCGACGTGCTGGTGGTGGGTGCCGGACCGGCCGGACTGGCGGCGGCAAGGCTGGCGGCCGGGGCAGGCCTGTCCGTCACGCTGGTCGACGACCAGCGGACGCCGGGCGGATCGCTCGGCCACCGCACCGGCGAGATCGACGGCAAGCCGGCGGCAATTTGGGTGGAGGAGACGGTTGCGGGGCTTGCAGGCGCGGGTCACCTGATCCTGCCTTCGACCACCGCCTTCGGCATCTACGACCACAATCTGGTGGGGCTGAACCAGCGCCATTTCGACGGCCGGCCGGATACGCTGTGGCGGGTCAGGCCGCGCCAGATCGTGCTGGCGACCGGCGCCATCGAACGGCCGCTGCCTTTCGCCAACAACGACCTGCCCGGCATCCTGTCGGCGGATGCGGCGCTCATCTATCTGCGGCGCCATGCGGTGCTGGTTGGCCGCCGCGTCGTCGTCGCCACCAACAATGACAGCGCCTACGAGGTCGCGGGGGCATTGGCCGAAGCTGGAGCCGATGTCACGCTGGTCGACGTCAGGCGTGACGGCATGCCCGATACGCCGGCCAGGGTGCGACTGGTCAAAGGGCGGGCGCTGGCCCGCGCCAGCGGCAGATTGCGCGTCGAGGGCGTGACGCTCGACGATGACACCAGGCTCGGCGCGGATTGCGTGCTGGTGTCGGGCGGCTGGACGCCGACCATCCATCTCTTCGGCCAGGCCAGGGGGAAGCTTGCCTGGAGCGAGCAGCGCGCCGCCTTCCTGCCGGGCGATCCCGTCGACGGCATCACCGTTGCCGGCGCCGCAGCCGGAACGGTCTCGTTGTCGGAGGTGTTCGCCAGCTCGGCGAAGGCTGTCGCATCACTGGCGAAGGCGATCATACCAGCGCCGCGCAGCACCGGGCCGGAGGCGACCGGCGGCATGACCGCCGCTT
>NZ_JBAZUD010000071.1:0-26143 GCF_041661565.1 Mesorhizobium sp. | reverse complement strand
TCGCCATCGAGACGTGGTGACCCGCCTCACGCAAACGGCACGGCTGTCGTGCCCTTGGGCAGCTTGGCCTCGTCGTCGGGCTCGACGTGGATGGTGACGCGCACGGAGGGGATATCGGCCTTCAGTGCGTCCTCGATGCGGTCGCAGATGACGTGGCTGGCGCCGACCGTCATGTCGGCGTCGACGACGAGATGGAACTCGATGAAGGTGGCGCGGCCGGCGATGCGCGTCTTCAGGTCATGAACCTCCATCGCGCCCTTGCAATTGGCCGAGATGATATCGCGAATTCGTATGTGCTCCGCTGTGTCGACGGCGCGGTCCATGAGCCCGTTCATCGACGAGCCGATGACATGCCAGCCCTGCCACAGGATGTTGAGCGCCACGATGACGGCAAGGGCCGGATCGAGGATCTGCCAGCCGGTCAGGATCGCCCCGATCAGGCCGCCGAAGACCCCGATCGAGGTCACCACGTCGGTCATGATGTGGTTGCCGTCGGCAACCAGCGCCGGCGACTTCTCCGCCCGCCCGACCCTGATCAGCGTCCAGGCCCAGAAGGCGTTGATGATGGTGGCGACGCCATTGACGGCAAGGCCGTTCCAGGGCTGTTCGATCGGCTTCGGGGTTTGCCAGGAGCGCCAGACCTCATTGAGGATCAGGAGAGAGGCCAGCACGATCAGCACGCCTTCGAGCACGGCCGAGAAATACTCGGCCTTGTGGTGGCCGAACGGGTGATCCTGATCGGCCGGCTTGTAGCTGACCTGGATCGCCCAGAAGGCGGCCACGGAAGCGATGACGTTGACGATGGATTCCAGCGCGTCCGAATAGAGCGCGACGGAGCCGGTGATGTACCAGGCAGCCAGTTTCAGGGCCAGCACGACAAAGGCGATGATGATCGACCAGAAGGCAAGGTTGGCAACCCTGCGCTTCGCGATGGCCTTCGCCTCGACCGTCATGTTCCCGACTTCGGCCATAGTGTCAGGCAGCCTTTTCCCTGGCCTTGCGCGGCAGGTGGGCGACAATGTTCTCAATGATGCGCATGCCGGCATTGTGGCCGAGCGTCATGATCGATTCCGGGTGGAACTGCACCGCGGCGATAGGCTCCTTGCGGTGCTCGAAAGCCATGATGACACCATCCTCGGTTTCCGCCGTGACGATGAAATCATCGGGCAGGCGCACCGGATCGGCGAAGATCGAATGATAGCGGCCGACGGTGACTTCCTTGGGCAGGCCGGAGAAGATGATACCCGGCTTCGAGATACGGATGCGTGACGGCTTGCCGTGCATCGGCACATGCAACTGCCTGAGTTCGCCGCCATAGGCCTCGGCCAGCGCCTGCAGGCCTAGGCAGACGCCGAAGATCGGCAGGTCGCGGGATCGGGCCCGCCGGATGGTCGCGGCGCAGTCGAAATCCTTGGGTGTGCCTGGCCCGGGCGAGAGCACGACGAGGTCGGGCTTCAGCCGGTCGAAGACCTCATCCGGTACTGGCGTGCGCACGGTCGAGACATTGGCTCCGGTCTGGCGGAAATAGTTGGCCAGCGTGTGAACGAAACTATCCTCGTGATCGACGAGCAGGATGTTGACCCCGTCGCCGACGCGCGCTGTGGTGCGCTCGGTGCTGGCGGAGTTGCCTGTCTTGGCGTCGCGGATGGCGGAGAGCATGGCGGAGGCCTTCAGTTCGGTTTCGGCTTCTTCTTCCTCGGGAATGCTGTCGAAGAGCAAGGTCGCGCCGGCGCGCACCTCGGCGATGCCGTCCTTGATGCGGATGGTGCGCAATGTGAGGCCGGTGTTCATGTCGCCGTTGAAATTGACCATGCCGATGGCGCCACCGTACCAGGCGCGCGGGCTCTTCTCGTTCTGCTCGATGAAGCGCATGGCCCAAAGCTTCGGCGCGCCGGTGACGGTGACCGCCCAGGCGTGCGAGAGAAACGCGTCGAAGGCGTCCATGCCTTCGCGCAGCCGGCCCTCGATGTGATCGACGGTGTGGATCAGGCGCGAATACATCTCGATCTGTCGGCGGCCGATGACACGCACCGAGCCGGGTTCGCAGACCCGCGACTTGTCGTTGCGGTCGACGTCCGAACACATGGTGAGTTCGGATTCGTCCTTCTTGGAGTTGAGCAGTTTCAGGATCTGCTCGCTGTCCGAAATGGCATCGTCGCCGCGCTTGATGGTGCCGGAGATCGGGCAGGTTTCGACGCGGCGGCCGTTGACGCGGACGAACATTTCGGGCGAGGCGCCGATCAGGTATTCGCCTTCGCCCAGATTGATGAAGAAGGAATATGGCGACGGGTTGATCGACTTCAGCTTGCGCGAAATCTCAGAGGGCTGCGTCTCGCAGCGCTCGTAGAACATCTGGCCCGGCACGACCTCGAACAGGTCGCCGCGCTTGAAGCTGTCCATCGCCTTGCGCACGAGGTTGGCGTATTCGCCCGGCTCATGGTCGCCGCGCGGCGGAATGCGGTCGGCGGTCTTGAAAGGCTCGGCGATGTCGTCACGCGCCAGGCCTTCGGTCGAGAAACCATCGCCGGAATAGTCGTAGCGGTCGGTCCAGGCCTTGGCGGAATAATGGTCGACGACGAGGATCTCGTCGGGCAGGAACAGCACCAGGTCGCGCTGGCTCTCTTTGCGCTCGAGCTTGTAGTCGACCGGGTCGAACTGGAAGGCGAGATCGTAGCCGAAGGCGCCGTAGAGGCCGAGATTGGCGTCTTCCGCGGTCTTGAACAGGGCAGTGATGGCGCGCAGCACGGTGAAGACGGACGGGACGCGGCTGCGCTCCTCCTCGGTGAAGACCCGGCCGGGCTTGGCGATTTCGAGGCGGATCAGTGTCTTCGACGTCTCGGCGATGGTGACATCGGCCAGGCTGTCGAGCGCCTTGCCGATGACCGGCAGCAGCACCTCGCCACGGCCGTTCAACGCCTCGATGCGCATGGCGCGGCCACGCGCCGAGATCACCAGCGGCGGGTCGATGATGGCGGTGTCCCAGCGCGTGTAGCGGCCGGGATACTCATAGTTAGAGGAAAACACAGCGCCCCGGCGCGAATTCAAGCCGTCGACATAGGTGTCGATCGCGCCCGCATAGGGCCGGTCGTGGCGCTCGCGGGTGATGGTTATGCCACCCGCCGTCACGAAGCGCTCCGCGCCGTTGTCCAGAACCTTCATCGTCATTGCCGTCTCCATCAGCGTCTTTTGGTGTCAGCTTCTTGGGGCAACGGACCCGGGAATGGCTTGAAAAACAAATGGCCGCCCGGACTTTCCGTTGCGGCCACCCTCTATTTTCACGCACGCGCGTTCGAACAGGCCGCTGTCAGCAGGCCCACCACCAAATGGTCTTGGTCGAACGCATGTTCATGTCGATTCCCATAGCGGCGATTGAACAGGCGCGCAACTGGATTCCATGAAGGTGGTGAAGTTCAGTCCTCCAGCGTGCCCGACCTCGCGTCGGCGCTTTTCCTGCCGCCGACAAGCTTCAGCAGGTCTTCGCCGGCGCGGATGATGCGGCGCGAGCGCCGGGTCAGGATGATGCCGTCCTGCGGTGCGAACACCTCGGTGTGACCATCGGTTTCGCCCGGTGCGTGGATAATGGTGGCGAGGCGATCGCCCCTGGCGACCCGGTCGCCCGGCTTGACGTTGTAAAGCACGGCACCCGCCCGGGGCGACGGCATCATGTCGATGTTTTCCAGCGGCGCCACGACGCCGGTGAACGGGCCGGGGGCGGGGAGGTCGGGATCGACAACCGTGCCGCGCGCCACCAGCAGCCGGTATAGGCCGTCGGCGTCGGCTCTTGCCAGCGTGCCGTCGACATCGAGGATGCCGCGATATTCTACCGTGGTAACGACGCGGCGGTCGAGCTTCGCCACATCGGCGGGAGCGTTCTGGTAGGGCATGACCGAAGCGCCCTCGAACGTGCCGTCCGTATCCTCGCTCCACAACACGACCGCGCCGACGCCAAGGGCGGCAGCGCAATCGGCCATTGCCGGCCACAGGCTGGTGTGGACGTAGAGATAGGCCAGGCCCTCGTCGTCGCAATGGAGGTCGAGCACGATGTCGTGGCCGAGCGATAGCTGCAGCAACCGTGTCTTGAGCCGCTGGTCGGCGCTGCCAAGGGTGGTGTTCGGCAGAAGTGCCGGGTCGGGCGAGGCGAGCAGCGGAAAGCCGCGATTGAAATTGGCGCGACTGCCGAGATGGAAGCGGCCCTGATGCTCGCCGAAATGATATTGCGCGCGGCCGATCGGGTTGGCCCACGGTACGATGGTGATGTCGCCCTTCACGCGATCCTCGGCTTCGGCCTTGATGAGCATCGGCATCAGCAAGTCGATGGCGACGACCCCCGGCAGCTCGCCCGCATGGAGTGCTGCCTGCAGATAGGCCGACGGGGCGGCCTTGTCGGTTCCGGCAAGACGAAATAACGGGAATTCGTAGGACGCGCCTTCGCTTTCGCCGGCGATGCGTTCGATCGATTTGCGCATGGGGGTGCCTCCGAGATGAGAGGGGCAAGACATGCACTGTTGGCAATGCGCTGTCGAGTGGTCCGGACCGCGGTTGGAGAGCCTGTGTCGAGCGCTGCTATTCGGCGGGTTGCGCCACCGGCACCCGGCGCTCTAGCGCTTGCGACAGCACCGCGACGCCGACGGCTAGCAAGGCGATCAGGGCGCCGACCAGCGGCAGGCTGGCGTAGGAAACACCGGCGGAAAGCGACAGGCCGCCGATCCAGGCGCCGCTGGCATTGCCGACATTGAAGGCGCCCTGGTTCAGCGTTGCGGCGAGGTTCGGTCCCTCGGAGGCCGCCTCGACAACGCGGATCTGCAGCGGCGGCACGACGACGAAGATGAGCAGGCCCCACACGAAGACGATGCCGATGGCAACATTGGCGATCGAACCGAACTGCGTGAAGCCGACCAGCAGCACCGCCATTGCCAGCAGCGTGACGATGACCGTCGGCATCAGCTTCCAGTCGGCCAGGCGGCCGCCAATGATGTTGCCGATCGTCATGCCGGCGCCGAACAGCAGGAGCACCCAGGTGACCGCCGAGGTCGACAGGCCGGAAACGTCGGTCAGGTAAGGCTTGATGTAGGTGAAGACGGTGAACAGGCTGGCCGAGGTCAGCGCCGCGATCAGCATCGCAAGCCAGACCTGCAGCTTGCCCAGCACGCGCAATTCGCCGCGCAGTCCACCGCCGCTGGGTTCAGTGACATCCGACGGCACCAGCCAGGCGATGGCCGCCACCGAAATCAGCCCGATGCCGACCACGGCCAGGAAGGTGGCGCGCCAGCCGAAGGCCTCGCCTAGCGCGGTGCCGGCGGGCACGCCCAGAATGTTGGCCAGCGTCAGGCCGGCGAACATCAGCGCGATGGCGCTGGCGCGCTTGTTGCGCGGCACCAGGCTGGCGGCGACGACCGAGCCGATGCCGAAGAAGGCGCCGTGGCCGAAGGCGGTGACGACGCGCGCGGCCATCAGGGTCCAGTAGTTTGGCGCGATGGCGCAGAACAGATTGCCGACGACGAACAGAGCGGCGAGACCGACCAGAACCGGCTTGCGCGGCAGATGCGCGGTGGCCATGGCGACGATCGGCGCGCCGAAGACGACACCAAGCGCATAGCCGGTGACGAGCAGGCCCGCCGAAGGGATCGACACGCCAAGATCGGCGGCGACTTCGGGGAGCAGGCCCATGATCACGAATTCGGTGGTGCCGATGCAGAAGGACGCAATGGCAAGCGCGAGGATCGGCAAGGGCATGGGGCGTCCAGACTGAATCGGTTCAATCGCAAACTTCGCGACTGGCCGCGCCATGCGCAAGACACATTGCTGCAATGGAGCAATGCAGAAAGCCGGGAGCTGAAAGGAGGCGCGTCAGACCAGCGGCTTCAGTTCCTGGGCGATGGTGGGCAACAGCTCCGAGACATTCGGATGGATGTGCACGGCCCGCGCCAGCGTGTCGACGGGCGCCTTGGCGTACATCAGGTCGAGCACGCAATGCACGGCCTCGTCGCCACCGGGGCCGAGCACCGAGCAGCCGAGGATTTCCCTGGTGTCGGCGTCGACGAGGATCTTCATGAAGCCTTGCGTCTCGCCCTTTTCCACCGCGCGGCCCACGCGGGTCATTGGCCGCTGGCCAACCAGGGCGCGGCGGCCTGATTTCTTCACCGCCGCCTCGGTCATGCCGCAGCGGCCGAGCGGTGGGTCGATGTAGAGCGCGTACGCCTCGATGCGGTCGCTGACCTTGCGCGGATCATTGTCGAGCAGATTGGCGGCGACGATCTCGTAGTCGTTGTAGGAGGTGTGGGTGAAGGCGCCCTTGCCGTTGCAGTCGCCCATCGCCCAGATGCCGGGCACACTGGTGCGCAGCTGGTCGTCGACGGTGACGAAGCCGCGCTTGTCGACCGCGACGCCCGCCTTGTCGAGGCCGAGGTCGTCGGTGTTGGGCGTGCGGCCCAGCGCCAGCAGCACATGCGAGCCGACAGAAGGCGGCTGGCCGGCCGCGAAGGTCACGGCGATGTCGTTGCCTTGCCTGGCGAAAGCGATGTCGTCGGCGCCGACATGGACCGCGATGCCTTCGTTCTCGAGGATCGACAGGATGGCGGCCGAGACGTCCTCGTCCTCGCGCCCGGTCAGCCGGGGGCTCTTCTCGATGACGGTGACGTCCGAGCCGAAACGGCGGAACATCTGCGCGAATTCAAGCGAGATATAGCTGCCTCCGACGACGATCAGATGGCGCGGCAGGACCTCGATATCCATCATCGACGAATTGGTCAGGTAGTCGATGTCGTGAATGCCTGGCAGGTCGGGCACCGAGGCGCGGCCGCCGGTGTTGAGGAAAATCTTTCCGGCGGTCAGAAGGTCATCGCCGACACGCACCGTGTTGGCGGATTCAAAACGCGCATGGCCGCGATAGAGCGTGCATTTGTCCATCCCAGCGATCCAGTCTTCCAGCCCGGTCCGGGCGTCGATCGTCACCTTGTCCTTGCGCGCCTTGATCCTGGCATAGTCGACCCCAACGGGGCCGCCGAGCGTCACGCCATAGTCGGCGGCGCGCCGCGCCAGATGGGCGGCATAGGCGCTGGCCACCATGGTCTTGGTCGGCATGCAGCCGGTGTTGACGCAAGTGCCGCCGACCAGCTTGCGCTCGATCAGCGCCACGCTCATGCCGGCGGCGGACAGGCGGCCCGCCAGGGGCGATCCCGCCTGTCCGGCGCCGATGATAATGGCGTCGAAAGTTTTGGCCGTCATGCCACCGCGGCCACGATCAGCAGGCCGCCGATGATCGCCACCGCGTCCTCGATGAAGGCGGCGGGCGGATCCTTGCCGAACGCTGCCGCAAGGCGGCCGCGCGCTTCCGCACCGCCCAGCGTGCCGATGACGGCGCCGATGGCGCCAGCGATCAGGCCGCCAATGGTTGACCCGGCGGTGGCGCCGATCACCGCGCCGCTGAAGGCGCCAAGCAGGATGCGGGCGCCGAACTGCTGCGGCACCTTGCGGCTGGGCGTCGACGGCAACTGATCGGTCACCAGTTCGACGATGGCCAGGATGGTGAAGATGCCGACGGCGGCCCAATGGCTCATGAAACTGGCCCAGGTGCCTGCGACCGGCAGCCAGCCGAGATAGGCGCCCCAGGCGATCGCGGCCGGCGCGGTCATGGCGCGCAGACCGGCAATCACACCGATCAGAAGTGCAAGAACATACAGCATGCTGGTCCCCTCGATCACCGGGCCAGGACAGTCCGGGAGAGAGCAGGCTAGCATAGGCGTTGCATTTGAAAAGCGCATGGCTCCGAAAAAACGGAATCGACCGGTCGCACCCGACATTGCCAGCGCCCGGCGCCGTCAATCCGGCGTCGTCGGCAAGGCGGCTGACCTAGGCGGCGGGAAAGCGGACGATGGCCTCGAAGCCATTCCGCCGGCCGGATGCCGGTGAATTGAGGACAAGCGTCGCGTCGACCTGTTGCAGGATGCGGCTGACGATCGCCAGGCCAAGGCCCGATCCCTCGGCCCGTGTCGCGCCCCGTTCGAAGCGTTTGACCAGTCTGTCCGGGGCGGCGACCACAGGACCCCCGTTGATGATGCTGAGCCTGGCGTCTTCGTCGATCCGGACCACGACATGTCCATCCTCGGCGCCATGACGCAAGGCATTTTCGATCAGGTTGCGCAGCACGATGGCCAGTGCATCCGTGTCGATGGCGGCGCGTACTTGGCCGTTTGCGGAGGTTTCAAGATGAAGACGGCCCCTGTTTTGGCTATGCTGTTCGAAGTCGGTGACAACCAGTGCGGCAACCGCGGCCAGGTCGGCCGACTTGCCGGCGACGGCCACGCCCGCGTCGGCGCGGGCCAGCTGCATCAGCTTTTCGGACAGGCCGGCCAGGTTTGAAAGCGCAGCCTTGATCTGGCGCGGGCGTTTTCGCGCGGCCTCGTCAGGAGCCTCGGCGATCAGCCGCTCCGTCTGCGCCAGCGCACCGGCGATCGGCGTGCGCAATTCATGCGCGGCGTTCGCGGTGAATTCCTTTTCGGCGTCAAGCGCCATGCTCAGGCGCTGCATCAGGCTGTTGACCGACTTGGCGATGGCGGCGAGTTCCAAGGGCAGGCCCTCGCTGCGGATCGGCGCCAGATTGTCGCCATGGCGGGCGCTGATCTCCCCGCGCAATGTCGCGATGGGCCTGAGCGAGCGCGCAAGCGCCAGCCATGCAGCCAGCGCCGTCAACGGGATGAGCATGACCATCGGCACCAGGAAGCCGGTGGCGGCTTCAAGGGTTTCCTCATTGCGCCGCGCGTCGAGTTCGGCCACCTGGATGAAGACCGTGCCGCTGACCGCGGACTGGGTGTAGATGCGCCATCCGGCCGCCTCCGCGAAGCCCTGAACGAGTTCGGCCGCCAGCGGCTCGGCGGGCGCGTCGTGGGAGTGCATGAGGACACGGCCGCTGGCGTCGCGCACCTGGAAGATCAGCCGGTCGCCGTCGTCGTCGGAAACGGCATCGGCCAATTTGCGGGGCGATTGCGACGGATCGCGCCCGAAGAGGTCGTCGATGACCAGCGGCAGCAGTCGGCGCGCGGCTTCCTGCATCGCACCGTCCATGGCCTCGTTGATTTCACGATGCAGGGTGATGCTTCCCGTGGCCGCCGCGACCATCCCGAAGGCGACCGTGACCAAGAGCAGGGAGGCCACGAGGCGTCCGGCGAGGCTCTTGAAAACCTTCATGGGGACGCAAGGCGATAGCCCAGCCCCCTGACGGTGGTGATGACTTCGCGGCCGATCTTCTTGCGCAGGCGGCTGACATAGACTTCGACGGTGTTGCTTTCTATCTCCGCGCCGAAGGCGTAGAGGGCATCCTCGATCTGGTCCTTGCCGACGGTCGTGCCGGGCCGGCGCAGGAATTGCTCCAGAACCGCCCATTCGCGGGACGTCAGCATGGACTCGGTGCCTTCCACGACAACCCGCCGGGCGGCCTGATCGATCTCGACCCGTCCGAGCCGGAGCAAAGGGTTCGGATTACCCGTATAGCGCCGTGCGACCGCGGCGAGGCGCGCGGACAGTTCGCCGAGGTCGAACGGCTTGACGAGATAGTCGTCAGCCCCGGAATTCAGCCCTTCTATCCGGTCCGAGAGCTGGTCGCGGGCCGTCAGGATGATGACCGGCGTGTCGCTGCCCTTGCCGCGCAAAGCCTTGAGGAAGTCGAGACCCTTGCCATCCGGCAGATGGAGATCGAGCAGGATGAGTTCATAGGAAACGACATTCAGGTGGTCGCGCGCCTCGCCGAGCGTCGTGCTCCAGTCCACGGCATGGCCGTGCGACGCGATATGATCGCGCACCGCCTCGCCCAGAAGAGGGTCGTCCTCGATCAGCAGAACGCGCACTTCGCCTCCATGTCAGCACGGCCTCCTCATGCGGCATCAAGCTGACAGGAAGCTGAACGAAAGCCAATTGCGGCATTTGCCCGATGCGATGCACGTTCAGGCTGCTGTCAGCTTTCACGGGCAGGGTCCGCCACATCGGAATTGGCCGATGGAGAAACGAAGATGAAGACGCTGATCCTGGCCGCGCTGGCATTGGCATTCGCGGGGCCCGCCTTCGCCGCCGACAAATGCGATGTCCCGACCGACCAGTGGCAACCGCGCGAGGCCCTGCAGAAGAAGCTCGAAAGCGAAGGCTGGAAGGTTCGCAGCATCAAGACGGAAAACGGCTGCTACGAGGCCAAGGCGCTCGATGCCAACGGCAAGAAGCTTGAAGGCGTGTTCAACCCCAAGACGCTCGAGTCGGTCGGCGCCGATTCCGACGACGGTTGATCCCTATGAACGCCACCGTCTCGACGCGGGAAACCTCGCGAGGGTCGATCCAAGAAACCTCGGTCGGCTCGACACGGGAAGCCACGATCAAGGTCTGGAGCCTCTACGTCCGCCTCTTTCACTGGTCGCTTGTCCTGTGCGTCGCGGTGGCGTGGCTTTCCTCCGGAGAAATCATGAAGGTGCATGTGCTGGCCGGGTACAGCGCCGGTGTCCTGATAGCCTCACGGCTGATCGCCGGCCTGGCCGGGTCAGGATACACGCGGTTTCGTCAATTCGTCCGTGGGCCGGGCGCGGTGAGCTCGTATCTCGCCGATGTGGCGAATGGCCACGAACGACGTTATCTCGGCCATAACCCCGCCGGCGGGGCCATGGTGCTTGCGCTTCTTGCCTGCGTGGCAGGCATTGCGCTTACCGGCTGGATGCAGACCACGGATGCCTGGTGGGGCGTGGCCTGGGTCGAGGACACGCACAAAATCCTCGGCAACGGAATCCTGGTGCTGATAGGGCTTCATGTCGGCGGCGTTTTGCTGGCCAGCCTGCGCCATCACGAGAACCTGGTTCGCGCCATGGTCACCGGCCGCAAACGCGCGCCATCGCCGGAAGACGTCACCTAACCCCGGAGACTGGAAATGCAAAGGGCGCCACGTCGACGCGGCGCCCCCTGTCGTTCGATCTCAAGATGACAGGGCCCGCGCCACTTGTTCGTCCCGATCCACCCGCCTGGAGAATTCCCGCCGGTATTGCACAGGCGATGTCCTGAGCCTCGCCGCGAAATGCTGACGCAGCGAGGTGGCGCTACCGAAGCCGGCTTCGAAGGCAACGATATCAATCGATTTTTCCGTGGCTTCCAGCAGGCGTTGCGCCAGTTCGATCCGCTGGTTGGTCAACCAATCCCCAAAACTGGTGCCGATCGATTTCTGGAAGCGGCGGGTGAAGGTGCGTCGAGTCAGGCCGGCAGCTTCGGCGACGCTGTCGAGGCTGTGTGTCTCGCCGAGGGCAGCGCGCACCGCGTCAAGCGCGTGGGTGAAGCGGTCGGCATTCGCGCTTTTTGCCACGGGACGCTCGATGAACTGCGCCTGCCCGCCCTGCCGGTGGGGCGAGAGCACGACGTGGCGGGCGAGTCGGAGCGCCGCCTCGGCGCCATAACGAGCGCGCACGATATGCAGGCAGCAGTCCAGTCCGGCGGCGACGCCGGCGGAGGTGACGATGTCGCCGTCATCGACATAGAGCACGTCGGCATCGACAGCGATGTCGGGATGCAAGGCCTGCAACTGGTCCGTATAGGCCCAATGCGTTGTCGCCTTCCGGCCGGAAAGCAGGCCGGTGGCGGCGATGGCAAAGGTGCCGAGGCACAGGCCGACGATCAGCGTCCCGCGGCGGTGCGCGCGGCCGAGCGCTTCGTTGAGCGGCTTGGCCAGAGGCGCTTCGAGATCCTTCCAGCTGGGGATGATGATGATGTCGGCATCGTCGAGCGCGGACAGCCCGTGCGCAACAAGGATGCTCAGCCCGGCCTCGGTCTGGATCATGCCCGCCTCGATCCCGCAGACACGGAAGTCGAAGCGCGGCAGGCCGAGCCTGGTGCGGTCGGCGCCGAACACCAGACAAGGCACGGAGAGATGGAACGGGCTGATGCCGTCGAAGGCAAGCGCGGCAATGATCGGGGTGGTCACGGGCTGCTTCCAACAAGTGAAGGTCTGATTGTCTCAATTCTTACGAATGATGTCAATCGGGCCACTTATGGCCGTTCATCAGAGGGCCTATTTTCGGCCATCGCAGTCAAGCCGAAAAAAAGGAAAACACCATGTCTGTGTCAACCAACACCACGCCGCGCCGCGCGCTGATCGTCGTCGACGTCCAGAATGATTATGATGGCGGCAGTCTGGCCATCCAGCATCCGCCGTTCCGCGACAGCGTCGTCAACGTGGCACGTGCCATGGACGCCGCGGCGGCGGCCGGCATCAAGGTGGCGGTGGTCAAGCAGATGGCGCCCGAGACTTCGCCGATCTTCGCCAAGGGCAGTCACGGCAGCGAACTGCATCCGGAGATCGCCAGGCGCAATCGCGACCACTATGTCGAGAAGATGCTGCCCTCCGCCTTCACCGGCACCGATCTCGAAGCGTGGCTGCGTGCCAACGCCATCGATACGATAACGGTCGTCGGTTACATGACGCATAATTGCGACCTGTCGACCATCATCCATGCCGTGCATATGGGGTTTGCGGTCGAGTTCCTGTCCGACGCGACCGGCTCGGTGCCTTACGCCAACAGCGCCGGCTATGCCTCGGCCGAGGAGATCCACCGGGTGGTGACGATCATTCTGCAGTCGCGCTTCGCCGCGGTGCTGAAGACCGCCGAGTGGGCCGAGTGCCTGAAGATCGGCACCTTGCCGGAGCGCGACACGATCTACGCTTCCAATCAGCGGGCGCTGGCGCGCAGCGCGGCGTAGGACGATTCGCAAACAGGAAGGGCGCCGCATCGCTGCGGCGCCCTTCTTCTGATCTCGAGGCAAAAGGCTAGAACAGGCCTTCGATCTGGCCGGCCTCGTTGAGGAAGATCTTTTCCGAGGACGGCGCCTTGGGCAGGCCGGGCATGGTCATGACCTCGCCGCAGATGACGACGACGAAGCCGGCGCCCGCCGAAAGCCTGACCTCTCGCACCGGCACGGTGTGGCCGGTCGGCGCGCCGCGCAGGTTCGGATCGGTCGAGAACGAATATTGCGTCTTGGCCATGCAGACCGGCAGATTGCCGTAGCCAGCGTCTTCCCAGGCCTTGAGCTGGTCGCGCACCGACTTGTCGGCGATCGCCTCCGAGCCGCGATAGATGCGCTGGACGATGGTGTTGATCTTCTCGAACAGCGGCATTGCGTCGGGATAGAGCGGCGCGAACTGCGAGGCGCCGGATTCGGCCAGCGCCACCACCTTGTTGGCGAGGTCTTCGATGCCGGCCGAGCCGTGAGCCCAATGCTTGCAAAGGATCGCTTCCTCGCCCATCGAGGCGACATAGTCCTTCATCGCCTGGATCTCGGCGTCGGTGTCGGAATAGAAGTGATTGATGGCCACCACCGCCGGCACGCCGAACTGGCGGATATTCTCGATGTGGCGGCCAAGGTTGGCGCAGCCCTTCTTCACCGCCTCGACGTTTTCCTTGCCGAGGTCTTCCTTCTTCACGCCGCCATTCATCTTCATGGCGCGCACGGTGGCGACGATGACGGCCGCCGCCGGCTTCAGGCCCGCCTTGCGGCACTTGATGTCGAAGAACTTTTCAGCACCGAGATCGGCGCCGAAGCCGGCTTCGGTGACGACATAGTCGGCGAGCTTCAGCGCCGTCGTGGTGGCAACCACCGAGTTGCAGCCATGCGCGATGTTGGCGAACGGGCCGCCATGCACGAAGGCCGGATTGTTCTCCAGCGTCTGCACCAGGTTGGGCTGCATGGCGTCCTTCAAGAGCACGGCCATTGCGCCGTCGGCCTTGAGGTCGCGGGCATAGACGGGCGACTTGTCGCGGCGGTAGGCGACGATGATGTCGCCGAGGCGCTTCTCGAGGTCCTTGAGGTCGGTCGACAGGCACAGGATCGCCATGACTTCCGAGGCGACGGTGATGTCGAAGCCGCCTTCGCGCGGGAAGCCGTTGGCGACGCCGCCGAGCGAGCAGATGATCTCGCGCAATGCGCGGTCGTTCATGTCCATGACCCGGCGCCAGACGACGCGGCGGGTGTCGATGCCGAGCTCATTGCCCCAGTAGATGTGGTTGTCGATCAGCGCCGACAGAAGGTTGTGCGCCGTGGTGATGGCGTGGAAATCGCCGGTGAAATGGAGGTTCATGTCCTCCATCGGTACGACCTGCGCGTAGCCGCCGCCGGCGGCCCCGCCCTTGACGCCGAAATTCGGCCCAAGCGAGGCCTCGCGGATGCACACGATCGCCTTCTTGCCGATGCGGTTCAGGCCGTCGCCAAGGCCAACCGTGGTGGTTGTCTTGCCTTCGCCGGCCGGCGTCGGGTTGATGGCGGTGACGAGGATCAGCTTGCCGTCCTTGTTGCCTTTCACCGACTTGATGAACTCGGCGGAAATCTTCGCCTTGTCGTGGCCGTAGGGCAGCAGATGTTCGGTCGGGATGCCGATCTTCTGGCCGATCTCCTGGATCTGCTTCTTCTTGGCGCCGCGCGCGATCTCGATGTCGGACTTCACTTCGGCCATGACGGCTTTCCTCTGGATTGGACGGTGGAGGGGATGGGTTTGATCTCGCTCGAACGCATGGTGGAAACGGGCCAGCGCGGGCGGGCATGTTCCAACCCTGTCGCTGCCACGGCTTCAACCTGCATGCAGTATTGTTCCTATGAAGAAAACTTCCCGGCGGACCGACCGACTTGCCGACGGTCTTCCTGGCCCGGTTGACGCGCCGTATAAGAGCCAGAGGACGCGTCGCTCCGCCGTCTCAAAACAGCCGCACAATGCACGGAATGCGACAGAGGCGACGGCGCAAATTCGCCATCGGCATTGCTGGCTGTGGACGGGCCTACTGCGCCAGCACGTTGCTGATTTCGACCATGTTGGAGCGCACCCTGAGCACGTAGAAGCCCATCGTCGTCAGATGCGTCGGCAGCAGCCAGCCATCCTCGCGGCCGTTGGCGATGATGAAAGGCTGGATCTTCAGCGCCGAGACGAATTGCGCGTCCATCGTTTCCCAAAGGTTCTGCAGGTGCTTTTCCTTGATGACGTCCTCGAAATCGGCCTGGGCGCCCTTCATCAGGCCGTAATAGGCATAGAGCTGGCCATAGGCGAACCAGTAGCGGTCATCGGCGCGGAAATCGAACCAGCCATTATTGTGGTTCTCGGCGCGCTCCTTGAGGATCGCCGACGTGGAACCGATGTCCGACGAGATGCGATCGATATATTGCTTCAGATTGTCGGCGCGGGCATCGAAGGTTGCCTGGCAGGTGGCGAGCCGGGCGTTGAAGGAACGCAGCATGCGCACGGCGTCGCGATAGTAGCTCGGCGTCGGCGTCTTGGGCCCGAACGGGTTCAGGCCGAAATACCAGGTCTCCTCGTCGAACTGCAGATTGCCACGGGCATTCTGCAGATCGCCGTCGATCTGCGAGGTGGTGCGCACGCGGCCGAGATTGTCGGCAAGCTCGGTCGCCGTACGGCGCACCGCCTGGTTGATGCCGCGCTGGAACGAAGCCTTGTTGTCCATCCATGGCGTGTGATCCCAGTCGATGCCGAACAGGCCGAGCTTGTAGAGGATCATCGACGAGATCCAGGCATTCTGGTTGACGTTCAAGTCGGTGAGGTCGGCCGCCACCTGGGCGATGCCGGAATTTCCGCAGGTCTTGGCGGTGTCCGTACCGGCACCGGCGGCGACCTGTTCGCCGGCGGAAACGTTGCGGTTCTTGAAGCTATAGATCTCCGGATAGTTCGGGTTGAAATTGTTCCACCACTGGGTGGCGTAGAAGAAGTTGGCGTAGAGGCCGACAAGCACCAGCAAAGCGACGCCGACCGCGGTCTTGAGGATCCAGCCGCGCCGCGTGTACCAGCTGCCGGCCCATATGAACGGCCACAGGATGACGCCGATGAACAGGCCGATGCCGCGGCCTATCCACTGGAAGATCCCGACGAAGAAGTTCACGATCGGATCGAGCATGGCAATGTCACCCCTCAGTCGGTCAGTCGGGCCGTCAGTCGGTCAGGCCGTAGAGGCGCGTGCGGAACGCCACCTTGTCCTTCAAATATGTGCTTTTCAGAACGTCGACAACATGCGATCGCCAGGCATCGCTGAAGCCGCCATAGTCCTTGTAGAAGCCCTGCTTGTTGAAGATGTAGCGCGACACGAAGTCGGAGGGCACGAAATCCGAGATCAACTGGTTGGTCAGCCAGGCATCGGGATGATCGGGCTTGGCGCGGATCACCAGAAAACGCTGTGATGGGGGTACGTCCTCGATCTTGAGGCGACCCAACTGGGCGATTTCGCGCTTGGCGGCGTTGAGGAAGGGAAAGTTGCCGTCCCTGGTGATCAGGTCGGCATGGCTCTGGATCCAGGTCTGCAGCCAGACCTTGTCGACATCGGTCAGGTTGCGGTCGGGTTCGGCGTCGCGGATCAGCGCGCGCACCACCATCTCGGCCCGGTGCTCGAGATAGCCCGAAGTTTCGACCCAGGACGCGCGCGGCAGTTCAACGCGGCCGGTGGACGCCAGGAACTTGAACACCTTGTCGGCATCGGCAATGGAGATGTAGCTGACCTGCCAGGGCCGCGAGCGGCGGAAGCCAGGCGCCGCCGGATCGCTGATCACGGTCGTGACGTCCGGGTCGACGAATACATAGAGCCCGCCGAAATGGCTGGTCCAGTAGGCGTTGTGGCGGAAAATCACCTGGTCCGGCACCAGCGCGTTCTCGCGGATGTCGCCGCACACCTTGGCGAGCTCGACCATGCGGGTCAGCATGGCGCTGTCGCGCCAGGCGTCGGGCTCCTGCTTCAGCCGGTCGACGAGCTTGCCAAGCTCGGCGGCCTTGCCCAGCACGTCCTCCGCCGACAGCACCTTGAACTCGACCTGGCTGATCGACAGCAGGTCCTCGATGTCGTTGACCTTCGGAACCGAATCCTCGATCTCGCCGTAGATGACGTCCTTGATGGTCAGCGCGTCGATGGCGCGCTGGTTCCTGGACATGAACTCGAACATCAACTGCGAGGTGTTGGAGAAGGCGGTATGGACGACGGGCAGGTCGATCTGCGACGGCGTCAGGATGATGAAGCGGCGATTGACCTCGCCGGGATCGAGATAGTCATGGTCGCCGCATTCCTCGGCCACTTCGGGCGAGAAGCCGGTGCGGTCGATCTGGAAGCTCTTCAGCTTGGTGGGCTCGAGCCCGAACGCCGCCAGCGCCTTGTTGTAGCGCTGGATGAGATGCGGCTCATCGATGGTGAGCAAACGGCCGTAGATCAGCTCATTGTCGCGAAGCAGGTCGGGCTTCTTGGCGGGGTGGTTCATCTTGCCTTCTCCCCCTTGTGGGAGAAGGTGGATCGGCGCGACAGCGCCGAGACGGATGAGGGGTGTTCCAACAGAGTGAGGCGCTGGCGTTCCCTGGAACCCCCCTCATCCGTCGCCTGCGGCGACACCTTCTCCCACAAGGGGAGAAGGGAAGGCGAGCTCACATCACGCATTCCAAACCCCCTTCTTCTTCATCTCCTCCATCTCGCGCGCCGCGCGTTCGCGCAGCTTGGCGTCGCGCAGCAGCTTTTCCACCGCGGCGTCGTCTGACTTGTCGGAATAGCGGAACTCGCTGTCGGCATAGCGGTTGATCTCCTGCATGACCATGTCCATCGAGAACGGGCCGCGCAATTCCTCGATCATGGCCTTCTTCTCGTCGTAGCCCTTGTGCATGAAGGCTTCCGGTTTCTCGAACCAGTCGTCGGGGAGCTCGATGTCCATGGCGCGCATCTTGATGGCGTCGGTGACGTTCTTGATGGCGCGGCCGGTGAAGCGCGGCTCGGCATCCTTGATCAGGTGCAGGTAGGTGCCGATGTCGGCCATGGATTTCGGCGCGCCGTTCTCCTTCATGTAGCGCTCATAGACCCGCATCAGGCCGTCCTCCTGCGGCTTCTCATGCTCCTCATAGGCCTCGGTCACGGCACGCTGGATTTCCTGCGCGGCGTAGAGCTCGTGGTCGCCGAGCGGTATCTTGTGGTTCTTGCCGGCGAGCAGAACGAAGATGTCGATGTAGTCGTCGCGGGTCTGCGGGCCGTCGACCAGCCAGCGTGCGCCGGCGCGCTGGCGCAGCGCATCGTCGACATTTTCGGGATAGTTGGAGAACATGCCGAAGGAGCAGTTGCCGCGCACCACCGTGCCCGCTCCGGCGAAGGCATCCATCAGGACGCCGGTGATCTCCTGCTGGCCGGCCGAGGCGCGGTCGTCGGAGCGGCGCGCCGCCACCTGGTCGATGTCGTCGATGGTGCCGAAGCCGATGACGCGCGGGTTCAGGACGTTGTTGATGAACTGGCGGCAGTTTTGGCCCGACTTGCCCTGGTAGGACGAAATCTGGTCGACGCCGAAATTCTCGTAGGCGAAGGGATAGCCGGCGACCTGGCAGTAGCCGTTGACGAGGCCGGCGATCATCTGGATCAGCGTCGTCTTGCCGGTGCCCGGCGCGCCATCGCCGATGAAGGTGAACAGGAAGCCGCCGAGTTCGACGAACGGGTTCAGCTCACGCTCGAAATCATAGGCCATCAGCATCTTGGCCAGCTTGACCGACTGGTATTTGGCGATGTGGTTGCCGACGACCTCTTCCGGCTTCTTGAAGGTCATCACCAATGGCTTGGAGCGCTTGCCGGGGGCGACATCGAAGCCATCGAGGGTGAAATCGTCGGCATCGATGCGGATATGGGCGTTCTCGAACGGGCCGATGCCGTCGAAACGTCCCTTGCGCGCCAGCAGCCCGTCGATGGCGACGCGGGCGAAGGCGCGCGCCCTAGTCATCAGGTCGGCATCGTCTTTCGTGCCCGCTATCGCCTTGTCGAGGCCGGCGATGATCGATTTCACCGCGTCCTGCGGCGTGTCGAACAGGAAGTCCGGCTCGGGCATGTCATTGGGTGCTTCGCCGTCGCTGTCGATCAGCTGGAACAGATAGGACGCGAGGCTGAAAGCCGAGATGTAGGCGGAGGCCGACAGGAGCTTCTTGAAGGTTGCGGCTTCACCGCCTTCCAGCGGCGCCCGGGCATTCCTGGCCTGCAGGCTTTCGAGGTCGGAGCCCTCGGCGAAGACGTCCGAGATGGCGAGCGCGATCGCCGTGCCACGCCGGGCCCGATACAGCAGCGTGTGCTGCGGGATGCTCATCAGCTGGTCGTCGGGATGAATGGCGGCGACGGTCTTTGCGAGTTCGACCTCACGCGTGCGGCGAACCGAGCCGACCGAGACGGTGGAGACGAAGCGACGGTTGGTGCCGGCCAGGGCCGTGCCGGACTCGCGTGAGGGATCCTCCAGCACGACGATGCGGGTGATGAAGCTCTGCGCGGTGGCGCGGTGCTTCTCGATCGCCGCTTCCGGGATGGTGGTCAGGCCGGTGTCCATGAAGTGTGCTCCGTGGTGTTACGGTCAGACATCCGAGATCACCTGTCCGTTGGACAGGATGTGAACCTTGTAGCCGCCAAAGATCTTCTGTGCTTCGCCGGCGGCGTAGAGCGCCTGGTAGGCTTCGTGCGGGATCAGCGCATGGTTTTCGTAGCTCGACACGCCCTGGCGCGCGGCTTCCAAATCGTCGGTGTTGATGAAGAATTCCTGCGTCGTCTTCTCGCTTGAAAACAGCCCTTTGCGGCCGGGCTTCTCGCCCTTGGAATAGACTTCCTGGATGGTCCAGGTCAGCAGCCAGGCGTTTTCCGGCTTGCGCACCTTGGCCAGCACCTCGGTCACCGTCGAGTTGTTGTCGGTGATGCCGGCCGAATAGAAGGGGCCGAGCACGACACGGCGCAGCTGCTTGGGGTGCAGCGGTTCGAAATCCTTGTCGAGATTGACGGCGATCGTCGCCGGCGACAGCGTGTAGGCCGAGTTCTTCTGGGTGAAATCGTCGAAACGGTGGGCGAGCTCGGGATTGAGCAGGCCGTCGACCGGCAGCGGAATGTCGACCTTGTCGTTGAGCTTGCCGTCGCGGTCGACGAGCTGGCGGATCATGTTCTCGGAGGAATCCTCCACCGTCACCATGTAGACCAGCGGCAGGTTGGCGCTGCCGTCGAAGGTCGCCCAGTGGACGAGATAATAGGGCCGGGCCGTCTTCGGATTGACCGAAACCTTGACGGTCTGCGCCAGCGTGAACGGCCCGAAGGTCTGCTCGCTCTTGACGTCTTCCAGATACAGCCGCTCGGCCATCGACTTGCGCAGCGCCTCGGGGAATTCCTTGTGGCGCAGGATGAAGTCGGCCATCTCCTCGCGCAGTTCGCCGGCCAGCGGGATGTTGGCCAGCCGGCTGTCCGCCTGGCGCCGGTCGTTCTCCAGTTCGAGCAGGTTCTGGAAGACCGGGAAGCCGCTTTCGGCGCGGGAGATGCGGAACGTGTCCGTGAAGCCCAGCCGGTTGCGCCAGCAGGAAAACGATCTGTCGAGCCGGGCGATGTATTCGGCCAGAATCTTGGCGACGATGCCGTGCCGGTAGAGCGGCGAGCGATCGTCGCGCATGAATATCTCAAGGCCGCTGAGTGCTGCGGTGATGGAGGAGAAATACCGTGCCGCCGCTTCGTTTTCGGGGGTCATGCCTATGCGCTCGCCGGCGGTCCCTGCCACTCCTTACGATTGCACGTAGTTTGCCGAATTGTGCTTCTTCAGCACTTCGTCGAAGCGGCGGGCGAAGGCATCGTCGGCCAGCTTCTTGCGGCGCTGGATGTCGGCGCTGGCAACCATGTTCTTCTCGTGCATCTCGAGCAGGTCGCCGATGTGCTTCTGCGAGGCGGCGCCGATGCCGGCCATGGTCTCCTCGGCCGTGTTGTCGACTTGGCTCCCCAGCGTGTTGATCTTGTGGGCGACGTCCTGCTGTGCGGCGGTCTTCAAGGAATCTTCCAGCGCCTTGTAGAGCACGATGCGCTGCTCGGTATCGATGGTCAGCTTGTTGATCAGCGTCGCCTGCGCGGCGATCTGGTTGTTGAGCGAGTCGACGAAGGTCTGGAACATCGAGGTGTAGCGCTCCAGCGTCTGGCTCTCGGCCAGCAGCTCCTGCTCCTTGGCCTGTCTCTCATTGTATTCGGTGGCGAGAACCGAGCGTTCTCCCTCAAGCTGCGTGCGGTCCTTCTGGCTGGTCGAAGCCGCAATCCTGTTCTCGATGTCGAGCAGCATCGGATTGAGCTCCTCGATACGCTTCTGCACCGCCTCGAGATTGGACATTGTGGACTTGCGGCGCTCGATGACCTGCGAGAGGCTGGCCTCGGAGGTCTTGTAGCGCTGGTCGAGAATCTCTTTCTGCGCCTTCAGGATACCGACGATGGTGTCGGATTTCGCCAGCAACTCCTGCAGATTGCCGGCCAGCGACATGTTGCGCACTCGGTCGGTGCGCATGCGCTGCTTGCTCTGGCTGGAGAAGATGCCGACGAAGTTTTCCCAGCCTGAATAGTTCTTCATGCTCTCGAACTCGGCGCCGAACACGTTGGTGGCGTCCTCGAGCCCGATGATGAGGTCGGCGATGTTGCCTTCCATCACCTTCTGCTGCTTCAGCACGTCCTCGATGCGGGCGTTCTCGATGTCGAAATTGGCGTCGCCGATCTTCTTGTCGGCCTTGGCGAGCGTGTCGAGCACGCTGCCGGACTGCTCGATCCTGGAGCGCATGTCCTGCACGACCTGCTTGGTCTTGGCAATTTCGGCGTCGAAATTCTGCAATGTCGCCATAGGGCCCTCCCGCTTCGGCATCAGGTCGCTGATCGCGAACAGCGGTGAATATATGTGGGGTATCAGGGGATTGAAAGACGCAAGACAAGCCCCGCTGTGAAAACAAAAGAATTCATCTCGGCCTTGAAAGCCAATGGAAGCGTGTGCATGGCGTGACTAGCCAGCCGGCTGGACGTAGTTCAGCTGTTGTTGAACTTCGCGACCGGCAAAGCGACGGTGAGGCATTCATTGGCCGCCGGCGCGGGCGGTCGGAAAGTCGACAAAGGACTGAACAGTCGGCGGCTCCCACAGGTCTGCGCGAACCAGCCCGTTGGGGAGATGTGCCGCTGCTCAGGGCTTGGGATCGGCCTTGAGATAGGCGATGACATTGGCGATGTCGTCGTCGTTGGCGAGGCCGCCAAACGCCATCTTGTTGCCGGGCACCTTGAGTCGGGGCGCCTTGAGATATTCGGCGAGGTTGGCCTCGTCCCAGACGAGACCGGCGGCGCCGGCGCTCTTCATCGCTTCGGAATAGTGGCCAAGGAAACTGTCGGCGGTGCCGGCGGTGCGGCCGACGACACCATGCAGATGCGGGCCGATCTTGTCGCGGTCGGTGGCCGCTTCATGGCAGGCAATGCACCGGTTGAAGACCTTCTTGCCCAGGGCCGGATCACCGCCGGCATGCGCGGCAATCGAAGTGGCAAGGAGAAGGATGCTGGCGGACGAAACGGCTCGAAGCATGGCTGACCCCGGAGAGCTCTGGCTGGCGGCCTTATAGCGCCGAGGCCTTAACAAACGCTGCATCGTGCCGGGATTGGGGAGGGGATGGTCCATGCGGCCGCACTGCACCGGGCAAAGCACGGCGCCGTCAGGTGCTGATAAAGCCGATGAAATCATCTGGCGCTACGCGGCCCATCTCCTCCTCCCAGTGACGGCGGCACAGCGAGACATAGACATCCTTGCCGATCTCCACCTGCTCGCCCTGGCGGGCCACCTTGCCGTCCGGTCCGAGGCGCACCACCATCGTTGCCTTGCGGCCGCAACTGCAGATCGTGCGCACTTCGCGCAGGTCATCGGCGATGGCCAGCAACGCGCGCGAGCCGGAAAACAGCTTGCCCTGGAAATCGGTGCGCAGTCCGTAGCACATGACCGGGATGTTCAGCCGGTCGGCGATGCGGGCCAGTTGCCAGACCTGCTCCTCCTCGAGAAACTGTGCCTCGTCGACGAAGACGCAATGGACGGCCGCATGGTCGTGGTGCTCGGCGACGCGCGCGAACAGGTCGTCGCCGTCGCGGAACATCTCGGCTTCCGACTCCAGGCCGATGCGTGACGAGACCAGGCCGGCGTCGCCCTTGGCGTAGTGTCCGGCGACGAACAGCATCGTCGCCATGCCGCGCTCGCGATAATTGTAGGATGCCTGCAAGAGCATCGTGGTCTTGCCGGCGTTCATCGTCGCGTAGTGGAAATAGAGCTTGGCCATGCCGCTCTTTTAAGCCGACTTGCCGCGATGCGGGGAGGGGGCGCCATCGCATTCCCCCAGAAAAGCCGCGGAGACCAGCCTGCTCGGGCCTGGGCGCCCTTCGAAAGCGTCGTCGGTGTCGCGGTTTGGCCAGTCCGCGCCGTTGATCGTGATTGTCTTGGTGCTTGAAACCACACCAGAATGGTGTTTGGCTGACAATGCAAGGCGGGCAGAGAAACCGTGACGTCGCTTCGCCAAAGAATCGAAATGGGAGATTGTCTATGTCGCGTATGAATTCTTTCGTCGCCGGCCTTGGGCTGGCGGCTCTGTTGTCCACGAGCGCTGCCTTTGCCGGCGACCCGGCAAGCTGCAAGGCGGTGCGCCTCTCCGATGTCGGCTGGACCGACATCCAGGCGACGACCGGCGTCGCTTCGGTCCTGCTCACGGCGCTCGGCTACGAGCCGCAGGTGATCCAGCTGTCGGTGCCGGTGACCATGGCTTCGCTGAAGAACAAGGACCTCGACGTGTTCCTCGGCAACTGGATGCCGTCGATGACCAACGACATCAAGGACTATACCGCCGATGGATCCGTCGAGACGATCAGCACGAACCTGACCGGCGCCGGCTACGGCATCGTGGTGCCGACCTATGTGGCGGACGCCGGCGTCAAGTCGCTGACCGACATCGGAAAGTTCAAGGACAAGTTCAACGGCAAGATCTACGGCATCGAGGCCGGCAATGACGGCAACCGCATCATCCTCGACATGATCAAGAACCCGAAGGACAATCTCGAGGGCTTCGAACTGGTCGAATCCTCGGAGGCCGGCATGCTGACGCAGGCCGAGCAGTCGATGAAGAACAATGAGTGGATCGCTTTCCTCGGCTGGACGCCGCATCCGGTGATGGGCGCCATGAAGATCACCTATCTCGACGGCATGGGCGACAGCGGCTTCGGCGCCGCCACCGTCTACACCAACGTGCGCAAGGGCTACACCACCGAATGCCCGAACGCTGGCAAGCTGATCGCCAATCTGAAGTTCAACCTGGACATGGAAGGCCAGATGATGGACGCGATCCTGAAGGGCGGCGACGCCAACACGGTGGCGACCGACTGGCTGAAGAAGAACCCCGATGCGATCACCCCATGGATCGCCGGCGTGACGACCTTCGACGGCGGCGATGCCGCCGCGGCGATCAAGACCGCGCTCGGAAGCTGAGCCGGCGCGATTTCGGTTTGACCGAAACGGAAAGGGCAGCCAACTTTGAAAGGGCTGCCCTTTTTCATATCCTGTGACAAGATGACGTGACGACAGCAGGGGCCGAGGGCGGGCGGTCTCCGGATGAGAGGGGCGATATGGATCCGATTTCGAAATTCATGGTCGATCACAAGATTCCGATCGGCGCCTGGGGAAAAGCGTTCTTCGGTTTCCTCACCGACAATTTCGACACTGTGTTCAGGGCCTTCTCGAATGGCCTCAATTTCCTGCTCGACGGGCTGGTCGGCATCCTGCTGATGGTGCCGCCTGTGCTGCTGGCGCTGGTCATCGCCGGAATCGCCTGGCTGCTGCAGCGCTCGCGCCCGCTCGCGCTGGGCGTGTTCCTCGGCCTGATCTTCATCATCAACCAGAACCTCTGGAAGCAGACGGTGCAGACGCTGGTGCTGGTCGTCGCCGCCGCCGCCATGGCGATGGCCATCGGCGTGCCGCTCGGCATCTGGGCGGCGCACAAGCCGAAGGTCTACCGGATCATGCTGCCGGTGCTGGACCTGATGCAGACGCTGCCGACCTTCGTCTACCTGATCCCCGTGCTGACCCTGTTCGGCCTCGGCAATGCGCCGGGCCTCATCGTGACCATCATCTTCGTCATCCCGACCGCGGTCCGGCTTACCCATCTCGGCGTTGTCTCCGTGCCGAAGTCGATCGTCGAGGCCGGCGAGGCCTTCGGCGCCACCAAGAGCCAGTTGCTCTGGAAGGTGGAACTGCCCTCGGCGCTGCCGACCATCATGGCCGGGCTGACGCAATCCATCATGCTGTCGCTGTCGATGGTGGTGTTCGCCGCGCTGATCGGCGCCGGCGGTCTCGGCACCGAGATCAACCGGGCGCTCGGCTCGCGCCGCATCGATCTCGGCATCGAGGCGGGCCTGGCCATCGTCGTGCTCGCCATCGTGCTCGACCGGATGACCCGCATCGCCGTTGGAGGCAAGAAATGACCGTCGCCGTCGATTTCAGGAACGTCGATATCGTCTTCGGCGCCGACCAGGCCGGCTCGCTGGCGATGATCGACGCGGGCGCGACGCGCGCCGAAATCCTCGAGAAGACCGGCAATGTGCTGGGCTGCGCGGGCGCCAGCCTGACGGTGAACGAGGGCGAGATTTCCGTACTGATGGGCCTGTCGGGCTCGGGGAAGTCGACGCTGCTGCGGGCGGTGAACCGGCTGAATGTCGTGTCGCGCGGCCAGGTGCTGGTCAAGGATGGCGACAAGATCGTCGATGTCGTCACCTGCGACCAGGCCACGCTGCGGCGGCTGCGCCAGAAACAGGTGGCGATGGTGTTCCAGCAGTTCGGCCTGCTGCCCTGGCGCACGGTGGAGGAGAATGTCGGCCTCGGCCTCGAACTGGCCGGCGTGCCCGAGGCGGAACGCAAGGAGCGCGTGCTCAAGCAGCTCAAGCTGGTCCATCTCGACCAGTGGTCGAAGAAATACGCGCATGAGCTGTCGGGCGGCATGCAGCAGCGCGTCGGCCTTGCCCGCGCCTTCGCCACCGAGGCGCCGATCCTGCTGATGGACGAGCCGTTCTCCGCGCTCGACCCGTTGATCCGCACCAAGCTGCAGGACGAATTGCTGCAGCTGCAGGCGGAATTGAAGAAGACCATCATCTTCGTCAGCCACGACCTCGAGGAAGCGCTCAAGATCGGCAGCCACATCACCATCATGGAGGGCGGGCGCATCGTGCAGACCGGCGCCCCTGAAGACATCGTGCTGCGCCCCGCCAACGACTATGTCCGCGACTTCATCGCCAATGTGAACCCGCTGTCGGTGCTGACCGCCTGGAACGTGATGCGCGACCGTCGCGACCTCGAACAGGGAACGGAC
>NZ_JBAZUD010000070.1:0-26191 GCF_041661565.1 Mesorhizobium sp. | reverse complement strand
TCGCTGAACTGGCGGTCGGCATGGAGCGGGTCTTCCAGTCGGCAGGCATCGTGCCCTTCATCGCCAACACGGCGGAGAATCCGGTGCGCCAGGAAGAGGTGCTGAAGTCGCTGATGGAGCAAGGCGTTGCCGGCCTTATCGTGTCGCCGGCGCGCGGCACGACGCCGGACGCTTTCCGCCGCATCGAGACGGCCGGCGTGCCGGTGGTCTTCGCCATGCGCCGCCTTCCCGAAAGCCGCATCCCGGTGATCGCTCCCGACAACCATCGCGGCGCCTGCCTCGCGACCGCTCATCTCATCGGCAAGGGCCATCGCCGACTGGCCTTTTTCGGCGGCTCATCGGACCTTGTCGTCTATCATGAGCGCCTCGGCGGTTTTCGCGAAGCCTGCGAGACGCTGGGCATCGCGACGCAGGACACGCTTGTCGTCGAAGGCGAGACCAGCCGCAGGGGCGGCATGGTCTGCCTGGAAACGGCGCTGTCGGTGAACGAACCCCCGACGGCGGCCCTGTGCTTCAACGATGCTGTCGCCTTCGGCGTCATGCTTGCCCTGCGCAAGCGCGGGCTCGAGCCGGGCGCCGATTTCGCCGTTGTCGGCTTCGACGACGTCGTCGAGGCGCAGCATTACATGCCGGCGCTGACCAGCGTCTCGGTGGACACGGCCGGCCTTGGCGAACGTGCGGCCCATGTCATGCTGAAGATGATCCAGTCACGCACCACGCGCGCCGAGGACCATATCGGTGCGGTCAATCTGGTGATCAGGGAAAGCAGCGGTCCGGATCGGCTCGCGGGAATCGGAGATGCGGCATGACCGTCAGATGGGGCTTGATCGGCGCCAGCACGATCGCCAGGCAGTTCATGATCGACGCTATCCGCGCACAGCCCGACGGCGAGATCGCGGCGGTGATGAGTTCCAGCCCGGAACGTGCCGCAGCCTATGCCGGGGAAAACGACATCCCCCGGGCTGTCTCGACGCTGGACGACCTGCTCTCCGACGGCATCGACGCCGTCTACATCTCGACCACCAATGAATTGCATCTCGAGCAGGCACTCGCGGCCATCAAGGCGGGAAAGCATGTGCTGTGCGAAAAGCCGTTGGCGCTGACCAACGCCGATGCGCGCAAGATGGTCGCCGCCGCCAAGGCGGCCGGCATCGTGCTCGGAACCAATCACCATTTGCGCAATGCCGGCTCGCACCGCGCCATGCGCGACGCCATTGCGGCCGGGCGCATCGGCAAGCCGATCGCCGCGCGCGTCTTCCATTCCGTCTACCTACCGGAAAACCTGCAGGGCTGGCGCATCACCAGGCCGGAGGCAGGCGGCGGCGTGGTGCTCGACATCACCGTGCACGATGCCGACACGCTGCGCTTTGTGCTCGGCGACGACCCTGTCGAGATTTCCTGCTTCACGCAATCAGCCGGGATGGCCGGAGCCGGACTCGAGGACGGCGCCATGTGCGTCTGGCGCTTCAAGACCGGCGTCATCGCCCAGTCGCATGAAGGTTTCACCACCAGATTCGCCGACACAGGCTTCGAGGTGCACGGCTCGGAAGGCTCGCTGATCGCCAGGAACGTGATGACGCAGAAACCTGTCGGCTCGGTGTTGCTGCGCACGGCGGCGGGCGAGGAGGAACTGAGCTTCGATCGCGAGGACCTTTATGCCCGGTCGCTGCGTCAGTTCCATGCCGCGATCCATGGCGAAGGCCAGCCTTCCGCCACAGGCGAGGACGGCGTCTGGTCGCTGACGGCGGCCGAAGCCGCTTTGCTATCGTCGAAATCGGGCAAGGCGGTCGCGATCGACCCGAAGCTTGGGAGCGCCAATTGAGCAAGGTCGTTACCGCCGCGCAAGCGGCTGACCTGATCGGGGACGGCATGATCGTGTCCGTGTCGTCGTCGAGCGGTCTCGGCTGCCCGGACGCGGTACTCGCCGCCATCGGCGAGCGTTTCGACGCGGAAGGCCATCCCAAGGACATCACCACGCTGCACCCGATCGCCGCTGGCGACATGTACGGCATCAAGGGCATAGATCATCTGGCCAAGCCCGGCCTGCTGAAGCGCACGCTGTGCGGCTCCTATCCGTCCGGTCCCTCATCTTCCGAACCGCCGCAGATCTGGAAGATGATCGGCGACAATTCGGTCGCCGCCTACAATGTGCCATCCGGCATCCTGTTCGACATGCACCGCGAGGCGGCCGCCAAGCGCCCGGGCGTGCTGACCAAGGTCGGGCTCGACACTTTCGCCGACCCACGCCACCAGGGCTGCGCCATGAACGCCGCCGCCAGCGAGCCGATCGTGTCGGTGCAGCAGTTCGACGGCGAGGAGTGGCTGTATTTCCGCTCCATCGTCCCGCAGGTCTCGATCATCCGCGCGACCACGGCCGATGAGCGCGGCAACCTCACCTACGAGCATGAGGGCGCCTATCTCGGCGGTCTCGAGCAAGCGCTGGCAGCCCGCAACAATGGCGGCGTCGTCATCGCGCAGGTCAAGCGCGTCGTCGAGAACGGCACGCTGAAGCCGCATGACGTGCGCGTGCCGGGTGTCCTGGTCGACCACATCGTCATCGCGCCGGACCAATTGCAGACCACGTTGACACCCTACGACCCGGCGATCTCCGGCGAGATCTTCCGGCCGCTGTCGACCTTCCGCAATGCCGAGATGAACGTGCAGAAGGTCATCGCGCGCCGTGTCGCCATGGAGTTGCGCGACGGCATGGCCGTCAATATCGGCTTCGGCATTTCGGCCAATGTGCCGCGCATCCTTCTGGAAGAGGGCCAGCACGGCAAGGTCACCTGGGTGATCGAACAAGGCGCGGTCGGCGGCGTGCCATTGCTCGACTTCAAGTTCGGCTGCGCCTCCAACGCCGAGGCGATCATGCCCTCGCCGCACCAGTTCATCTATTTCCAGGCCGGCGGCTTCGATGCGTCGCTGCTGTCCTTCCTGCAGATCGATCGCCACGGCTCGGTCAACGTTTCGAAGCTGTCGGCGCGGCCGCATGTCACCGCCGGCGCCGGCGGCTTCGTCGACATCACCGCCCGGGCCAGGAAAATCGTGTTCTCCGGCTTCTTCAATGCGGGAGCAAAGCTTTCGCTGGCCGACGGCGGGATCCGCATCGACGCCGAAGGCAAAGTCAAGAAGGTGGTCGACGAGGTCGAGCACATCTCCTTCTCCGGCAAGCGCGCCGTCATGCAGGGGCAGGACATCACCTATGTGACAGAGCGTTGCGTGATGAAGCTGACGCCGGACGGCCTGATGGTGACGGAATTGGCGCCGGGCATCGACCTTGAGCGCGATGTGCTGGCGCAGGCCGGAACGCCACTCGCCGTCGCCAGGGATTTGAAGATGACGCCCGAAGCCCTCTATCAGGATCGGCCAATAGGCCTGTCGCTGAATGGCGGCGCCTCGCTCGGAGGCACGCATGGCTGAACGCCTCGTTACGTTCGAGCAGGATGGTGCCATCGGCATCATCACCTTGCGTCGCCCGGAAAAGTTCAACGCGCTGGACATCCCGATGCTGCGGGCGCTGGAAACGGCTCTCGACGAAGCGGAGATGGCCGAAAGCGTCCGCGTCGTCTTGCTTTGCGGCGAAGGCAAGGGCTTTTGCGCCGGCGGCGATGTCGACGCCTGGGCGCAGATGAGCGCAGCCGATTTCCAGGTGCAATGGGTGCGCTACGGCCACCGCGTCTTCGACCGGCTGGCGCGCTTGCGGCAGCCGACGATCGCGGTCCTGTCCGGTCATACGCTGGGCGGCGGCCTGGAACTGGCGGTCGCCTGCGATTTCCGCGTCGCGGAAACGCAAATCAAGCTCGGCTTCCCCGAAAC
Source organism: Mesorhizobium sp. (assembly GCF_041661565.1). Taxonomy (GTDB): domain Bacteria; phylum Pseudomonadota; class Alphaproteobacteria; order Rhizobiales; family Rhizobiaceae; genus Mesorhizobium. The sequence goes on along the minus strand of NZ_JBAZUD010000070.1, from coordinate 22,375 downwards.
CTCTATCGGCGTCGTGCCCGGCTGGTCCGGCACCCAGCGCGCCGTGCGCCGCTTCGGCGCGCAGACGGTGCGTCGCATGGCGCTGGGGGGCGAGGTTTTTCTCGCCCCGGAAGCACTGGCATTGGGCGTTGTCGACAAGGTCACCGAGACCGGCACTGGCCTGGCCGAAGCCAAGGCCTGGGCCGGCCAGATCGCCGCGCGCGGCCCGCTGGCAACCGAGGCAGCCAAACTGATGATCGCGGTCGCCGAAGGCGAGGAAAGTGCTGCGGCAACGGAAGCGCTGGCAAGCGGCTTCATCGCCATGACCGGCGATCTCAAGGCTGGCGTGGGCGCCTTCAAGGCCAGGCAAAAACCAGAATTTTCAAGAACCTAGAGAAAACGACCTGATGAACGCTCCCCTCAACATCGCCATGCCCGCCGAGGCATCCGCAGCGCCAAAAGCCTATCGACTGCTGATCGACGGCAAGCATGTCGATGCTCGTGACGGCCGCATGCTGGAGCGCAAGAGCCCCGGTCATGGCTTTGCCGTTTCGCACTATGCACAGGCCGGCGAGGCTGAAGTGGAAGCTGCTATGCAGGCCGCGCACAAGGCGTTCGAGACCGGCCCATGGCCGCGCATGAAGGCGGCCGAGCGCGCCGCGATCCTGCTCAAGGCGGCCGACCTGATCGAGGCGCGCCTGGAAGAAATTGCTCGGCTCGATGCCCTGGAATCCGGCAAGCCTATCGCCCAGGCGCGCGGTGAGATCGGCGGCGCCGTCGACATCTGGCGCTATGCCGCCGCGCTCGCTCGCACGCTGCATGGCGAGAGCTACGCCAATCTCGGCGACGCTATGCTCGGCGTGGTGCTGCGCGAGCCGATCGGCGTCGTCTCGATCATCACGCCGTGGAATTTCCCGTTCCTGATCGTCAGCCAGAAACTGCCTTTCGCGCTCGCCGCCGGCTGCACGGCTGTCGTCAAGCCGAGCGAGATGACCTCGGCCTCGACCTTCGTGCTGGGCGACATCCTCATGCAGGCGGGCCTGCCGGCCGGCGTCGTCAACATCCTCGCCGGTCTTGGCGCCGATGTCGGTGCGCCGATGGTCAGCCATCCGCTGGTCGAGATGATCTCGTTCACCGGCTCGACCCGCGTCGGCAAGCTGACAATGGCCTCGGCCGCGCAATCGCTGAAGAAGGTGTCGATGGAACTGGGCGGCAAGAACGGCCAGATCGTCTTCCCCGACGCCGACCTCGAAGCTGCCGCAGACGCCGCCGTGTTCGGCGGCTTCTTCAATGCCGGCGAATGCTGCAATGCCGGCAGCCGGCTGATCGTGCACGAGGCGATCGCCGACGATTTCCTTGCTGCGGTCAAGGCGCTCACCGCCAGGGTGACGGTTGGCGACCCGCTGGATGACCGCACCAAGGTCGGCGCCATGATCTCGTCGGACCATTTGGACAAGGTGACCGGCTACGTCACGGCGGCGGCCAGTGACGGCGGCAGCGTCTACAGCGGCGGCGGACGGCTGGTCTCGAATGCCGGCCAGTATCTCGACCCCACCATCCTTCGCGGCATCACCGGCGACATGGCCGTCGCGCGTGAGGAAGTGTTCGGCCCGGTGCTGTCGGTGCTGACTTTTGAATCGATTGAAAAGGCGTTGCACATCGCCAATGACACGCCTTATGGTTTGTCGGCGGGCGTTTGGAGCGCCAGCATCGACACCTGCATGTCGGTGGCGCGTGGCGTGCGTTCGGGGACCGTCTGGGTGAACACATTCATGGAAGGTTATACCGAGCTGCCCTTCGGAGGCTACAAGCAGTCCGGTCTCGGACGCGAACTCGGCAAACGCGCCGTCGAGGATTATACCGAGGAAAAGACAATCCAGTTTCATCGCGGCCAGCGCACCGGATGGTGGGTCGGCTGAGTTGGGAAGAACCCGGTGGGCTCCACCGGTCGTGTAATGCAACAAGGGAGGTAGTACATGTTGCGCAAACTGCTTATCGGAACTGCTCTCGCATCCGGCCTGGCCTTCGCGGCCCACGCCGAGGACGTCAAGGAAGTGCAGATGCTGCATTGGTGGACGTCGGGCGGCGAAGCGGCTGCTCTCAACGTCCTCAAGGGTGACCTTGCCAAGGAAGGCTACGCCTGGAAGGACGTGCCGGTGGCCGGTGGCGGTGGCGACGCCGCCATGACCGCGCTGAAGGCGATGGTCGCGGCCGGCAACTACCCGACCGCATCGCAGATGCTTGGCTACACCGTGCTCGATTACGCCGCTGCCGGCGTCATGGGCGACCTGACCGAGACGGCGAAGAAGGAAGGCTGGGACAAGTCGGTTCCGGCCGCGCTGCAGAAGTTCTCGGTCTATGACGGCAAGTGGGTCGCGGCTCCGGTCAACGTCCACTCGGTCAACTGGCTGTGGATCAACAAGGCGGTCATGGACAAGATCGGCGGCACCGAGCCGAAGACCTTCGACGACTTCGTTGCCCTGCTCGACAAGGCCAAGGCGGCCGGCGTCATCCCGCTCGCGCTCGGCGGCCAGAACTGGCAGGAAGCCACCATGTTCGACTCGGTCGTGCTGTCGACTGGCGGGCCTGATTTCTACAAGAAGGCCATGAACGATCTCGACGACGAATCGCTCAAGTCGGATACGATGAAGAAGTCGTTCGACAACCTCGCCAAGCTGGTCACCTATGTCGATCCGAACTTCTCGGGCCGCGACTGGAACCTTGCCACCGCCATGGTCATGAAGGGCGACGCCCTTGTCCAGGTTATGGGCGACTGGGCCAAGGGTGAATTCCACGCCGCCAACAAGGCCCCGGGCACGGACTTCCTGTGCTATCGCTTCCCCGGCACCGACGGCTCGGTGATCTACAACTCCGACATGTTCGGCATGTTCAACGTGTCCGACGACCGCAAGGCGGCGCAGATCGCCCTGGCCACCGCCACCCTGTCGAAGAGCTTCCAGTCGGCCTTCAATGTCGTAAAGGGGTCGGTGCCGGCCCGTACCGACGTTCCGGACACCGACTTCGACGCTTGCGGCAAGAAGGGCATCGCCGACTTGAAGGCAGCCAATGACGGCGGCAAGCTGTTCGGCTCGCTGGCGCAGGGTTACGGCGCGCCTCCGGCGGTCGCCAACGCCTACAAGGATGTCGTCTCGAAGTTCGTCCACGGTCAGATCAAGACCTCCGACGAGGCCGTGACCGAACTGGTCAAGGCGATCGACGACGCCAAGTAAGCGCCACGCATGAAACACCTTCCCCGCCCCGGCGGGGAAGGCCTCCATTGCATGTCGCCCAAAGCGCCGGGCGCTCACGGCAACGGAATCCAGGCGAACAAAGACTTGGCCAGCCTTGCGTCGATCAACAACCCGTCCGCACGGGACTATTCCTGCCGGCTGACGGCGCGGGATGGATGACCCGAAACGGGAGGAACCCATGAGTTCGGTAGCGACAACACAGATCAAGCTGACCCCGGAGCGCAGCCGCCCGCGGGTGTCGGTGCGCTCGCGCCTGCAGGACGCCCTGCCGAAGCTCGTCCTGGCGCCGAGTTTCGCCATCACCATCGTCTTCGTCTATGGCTTCATCCTGTGGACGGTCTACCTGTCCTTCACCAACTCCAAGACGTTCCCGTCCTATGTCATCACCGGCTCGCGCGCCTATCAGCGGCTGTGGGGCTGGACGTTCGATACCGATCCGCCCTCGAGCTGGTACACCTCCATCACCAATATGGGCATTTTCGGCTTTCTCTACATCTTCATCTGCCTGGCCCTCGGCCTGTTCCTGGCCATCCTGCTCGACCAGAAGATCCGCGGCGAAGGCATGCTCAGGCCGATCTATCTCTACCCGATGGCGCTGTCCTTCATCGTCACCGGCGTCGCCTGGAAATGGTTCCTCGATCCCGGCCTCGGTCTCGAACAGACCCTGCATCAATGGGGCTGGACGAGCTTCCATTTCGACTGGATCAAGAACAAGGATTTCGTCATCTACACGGTGGTCATCGCCGGCGTCTGGCAGGCCTCGGGCTTCATCATGGCGATGTTCCTGGCCGGCCTGCGCGGCATCGACGGCGAGATCATGAAGGCGGCGCAGATCGATGGCGCCACCACCTTCCAGCTCTATCGCCGCATCGTCATCCCGCTGCTGCGGCCGATCTTCCTGTCGGCCTTCATCGTGCTCGCCCACCTCGCCATCAAGTCCTATGACCTTGTCGTGGCGCTGACCAGCGGCGGGCCCGGCGGCTCCGCCTGGCTGCCGTCCAACTTCATGTATGAGTACACGTTCAAGCGCAACGAAATGGCCGTCGGCTCCGCCAGCGCCGTTATCATGCTGATGACCATCGTCGCCATCATCGTGCCCTATCTCTATTCGGAACTGCGGGAGAAGCCCCGATGAGCGCCGTTGCCACTTCAGCCCGCCAGGCCTCCGGCGGCATCAACGTCAAGCTCGTCAACCGCATCGTCATCTACGGGCTGCTGGCGCTATTCGCGGTCTTCTACCTGATGCCGCTGTTCGTCATGCTGGTCACGTCGTTCAAGACCATGGACGAGATTCAGAACGGCAACATGCTGGCCCTGCCGAGGGCGCCGACCTTCGACCCGTGGCTGAAGGCCTGGGGCGAAACCTGCGTCGGCCTCACCTGCGCCGGCATCAAGGGCTATTTCTGGAACTCGATCAAGATGGTGGTTCCCGCCGTGCTGATCTCGACCATGCTGGGCGCGCTCAACGGCTACGTGCTGACCAAGTGGCGTTTTCGCGGCGCCACGCTGGTCTTCGGGCTGATGCTGTTTGCCTGCTTCATCCCGTTCCAGTCGGTGCTGCTGCCGATGGCGACCATCCTGGGCAGTCTCGGCCGCTTCGGCGTGACGCTGCAGAACACGTTCGGCACCAGCTTCGGTCTCGGCAACCCGACGGTCAATCTTGTCTTCGTCCATGTCGTCTACGGCATCGGCTTCACAACCCTGTTCTTCCGCAACTATTACGAGGCGTTCCCGACCGAACTGGTCAAGGCAGCCCAGGTCGACGGCGCGTCCTTCTTCCAGATCTTCCGCCGCATCATGCTGCCGAACTCGATGCCGATCTTCGTCGTCACCGTCATCTACCAGTTCACCAACATCTGGAACGACTTCCTGTTCGCCTCGGCCTATGCCGGCACCGGCGACGCGATGCCGATGACCGTGGCGCTCAACAACGTCGTCAACACCTCGACCGGCGTCGTCGAATACAACGTCAACATGGCGGCCGCGATGATCGCCGCGCTCCCCACCCTGCTCGTCTATGTGCTCGCCGGCCGCTATTTCGTGCGCGGTCTCATGGCCGGCGCCGTCAAAGGATAATTCGATGGCTTTTCTTGAAATCGATGGTCTGCGCAAGCGCTTCGGCCAGGTGGAGATCCTGAAAGGGATCGACCTCGACCTCGAAAAGGGCGGCTTCCTTGTCCTGGTCGGCCCGTCCGGCTGCGGCAAGTCCACGCTCCTCAACACCATCGCCGGGCTGGAAACGATCACCGCCGGCGAAATCCGCGTCGACGGCCGCACCATCAACGATCTGCATCCGTCCAAGCGCGACATCGCCATGGTTTTCCAGAGCTACGCGCTCTATCCGAACATGACAGTGGCGGGAAACATCTCCTTCGGCATGGAGATGCGCGGCGTGCCGGCGGCCGAGCGGCAAAAGGCCATCGACAAGGTGGCGAAGGTGCTGCAGATCGGCCATTTGCTGCAACGCAAGCCAAGCCAGCTTTCCGGCGGCCAGCGCCAGCGTGTCGCCATGGGCCGGGCGCTGGTGCGTGACCCCAAGCTGTTCCTGTTCGACGAACCGCTGTCCAATCTCGACGCCAAGCTGCGCGTTGACATGCGCATCGAGATCAAGCGCCTGCACGCCACCACGGGCACCACCATCGTCTATGTGACCCACGACCAGATCGAGGCGATGACGCTGGCGACCAAGATTGCGGTCATGCGCGACGGCGAGGTGCAGCAGTTCGGCACCCCGGCCGAGATCTACAACAACCCGACCAATCTTTTCGTCGCCGACTTCATGGGTTCGCCGGCGATGAACCTGATTCCGGCGACGATCGGCACCGACGGTAATGCGCTGTCCGTCGTGCTACAGCGAGAGGCACGCGAGCCGATCTCGCTGCCGATGGCCAACGCGCCGGCAGGTCTGTCGGCATTCCAGGGCAAGCCGATCATCTTCGGCGTTCGCCCCGAAGCGCTGACCGATCCGGAAGGCGCCGAGCGCAACGCCTCCAACATCGCCACCGCCGACTGCCATATCGAAGTGGTGGAACCAGCGGGCTCCGACACCTTCGCCGTCACCAATCTGGGCGGCAAGGGCGTGGTCGCGCGTCTGCGCGCTGACGCCAACATCCAGCCCGGCACGAATACTCCGCTCGCCTTCAACCTGACCAAGGCGGTGTTCTTCGACCCGGCGACCGAAACCCGCATCCGCTAGCCATGACAAGTCCGGACATCGTCATCATCGGCTCGGGCGTCGGCGGCGCCACGATTGCCTCCGGCCTTGCCGGCAGCGGCGCCTCGATCCTGATGCTGGAGCGCGGCGAACCACTGCCGGCGACGTCCCATGCGCGCGACACCCGCTCGATCTTCGTCCATGGCCACTACCGGCCAAAGGAGATGTGGCGGGAGGCCGGCGGCGCCGCCTTCAATCCCGGCAACTACTACTATGTCGGCGGCAACTCGAAATTCTACGGCGCCGTGCTGATCCGCTACCGCAAGGAAGACTTTTCCGAGATGGAGCACTTCGGCGGCGTCTCGCCCGCCTGGCCGTTTTCCTATGACGAATTCGAGCCGTGGTATTCGAAGGCGGAGCAATTGTTTCGCGTGCGCGGCGCGCTGGGCGAGGATCCGACCGAGCCCTTCCACTCGATCCCCTACGCCTTCAAGCCGGTGCCCGACGAGGCGCCGATCGCACGCGCCCGCGCCGAGCTCAAAGGCCTTGGCCTGCATCCGGCCTCGCTGCCGCTCGGCGTCGACATCGATACCTGGCTGAAGGAGGGCAAGACCGGCTGGGACGCTTTCCCCAACACCGGCCAGGGCAAGGTCGACGCCCAGACCGGGCCGCTGACAGCTGCATTGAAAGACAGCAACATCCGGCTCGAGACGGGCTGCCACGTCGAGTATCTCGAAGCGGCGCCGGACGGCAAGACCATCGCCACCATCCATTACCGGCAGAATGGCGAGGCGAAGAAAGTCGCGCCGAAGCTGGTCATCCTCGCCGCCGGTGCGGTCAATTCCGCCGTCATCCTGCTGCGTTCGCCATCAGCCGATGGCAAGGGCCTCGCCAACCGCTCCGACCAGGTCGGCCGCAATTTCATGAACCACAATTCGAGCGCCATGCTGGCGATCGACCCGCGCCGACGTAACAATTCCGTCTACCAGAAGACGTTGATGTTGAACGATTATTATCTTTCCGATGGCAAGGGCGGCAAGCCGCTCGGCAACGTCCAGCTACTCGGCAAGATTGACGGCAACATGCTGAAGGCCAACGTCAAGAGGATGCCGGGGTTCGCGCTCGATTTCATGGCCGGCCATGCCGTCGACTGGTACCTGATGTGCGAGGACCTGCCTGACCCCGAAAGCCGTATCATGGTCGACGGCAAGGACATCGTCATGCAGTGGCGGCGTTCCAACATGCAGTCGCTCGACGGGCTGACCAAGGTGATGCGCGGGAATTTCCGCGCCTGCGGTTATCCCATCGTGCTGTCGCGCCCCTTCGACAAGCGCACGCCGTCGCACCAGTGCGGAACGGTCAGGATGGGCAACGATCCCGCCACCGCGCCGCTCGATCCCTTCTGCCGCGCCTTCGATCATCGCAACCTGTTCGTCGTCGACGGCAGCTTCCTGCCGACCTCGGCAGCGGTCAATCCGGCACTGTCGATCGCGGCCCAAGCGCTGCGCGTCGCCGAGCATATCCGCAAGACGGAGTTGGCGGCATGACAGGTTTGCGCCGCCCCTCATCCGCCTACCGGCACCTTCTCCCCGTGGAGGACGGGGAGAAGGGACTTGGCCGCAACGTCGGCGCTCTTTTTACAATGTTGGCGATTGGCGAAACCGCCGATGACGGCGTTCTTCTCCCCGTCCCTATACGGGGAGAAGTGCCCGGCAGGGCGATGAGGGGCAGCGCTGACATCCGCAAGGCTCAGCTCCAATGACCCGCCCGGCGGCCATCGTCACCGGCGGCGCGCGCGGCATTGGCCTTGCCTGCGCCGAGGCGCTGGCGGAGGCCGGTTTCGACATTCTGGTCGCCGATCTTGCTGAACAAGCTCCGCACGAACTCGCCGCCGACATCACCGCGCGCGGTGCGAAATTCGCTTATGCCTGTTGCGACATCGCCGATCTCTCTGCTCATGCCACGCTCGTCGACGCGGCGATGCGCGCCTTCGGCCGTATCGACTGCCTGGTCAACAATGCCGGCGTTGGCGCTGCCGTGCGCGGCGACCTGCTGGAACTGGAGCCGGAGAATTTCGACCGCATACTGGGCATCAACCTGCGCGGCACCGTGTTTCTCAGCCAGGCCGTCGCCAAGGCGATGCTGGCCACGGCCGGCGACCACGCAAGATCGATCGTCACCATCACCTCCGTCAGCGCCGACATGGCCTCCCCGGAACGCTCCGACTACTGCGTCTCGAAGGCCGGGCTTTCCATGTGGGTGAAGAACCTGGCTCTCAGGCTCGCCTCCGAAAACATCGGCGTCTTCGAGGTGCGGCCCGGCATCATCCGCACCGACATGACCGCGGGCGTGGCCGCCAAATACGATGCCTTGATCGACGGTGGACTGGTGCCGGCCAAGCGCTGGGGCGAGGCATCCGACATCGGCGCCGTGGTGGCAGCGCTTGCCGGCGGCAAATTCGGCTTCTCGACCGGCTCGGTCATCAATGTCGACGGCGCGCTCTCCGTGCCGCGATTGTAAGTGGGTGGTCTAATGACGGACTATATCATCGTCGGCGCCGGCCCGGCCGGCTGCGTTCTGGCCAACCGGTTGAGCGAGGATGCGGGCAATTCGGTTCTGCTGCTGGAAGCCGGCGGCAAGGACTGGCATCCCTATATCCATATGCCGGCGGGCTTTGCCAAGATGACCAAGGGCATTGCGTCCTGGGGCTGGTCGACAGTGCCGCAGAAGCACATGAAGGACCGCGTGTTCTGGTACACGCAGGCCAAGGTGGTCGGCGGCGGCTCCTCGATCAACGCCCAGATCTACACCCGCGGCAACGCACGCGACTATGACGCTTGGGAGAAGGAAGAGGGCCTGACCGGCTGGGGCTACCGCGACGTGCTCCCCTATTTCAAGCGCGCCGAGAACAATCAGCGCTACGCCAACGACTTTCATGGCGACCAGGGCCCGCTTGGCGTCTCCAACCCGATCGCACCGCTGCCGATCTGCGAAGCCTATTTCCGCGCCGGCCAGGAGATGGGCATTCCCTTCAATCCGGATTTCAACGGCGCCAGCCAGGAAGGCGTCGGCTATTACCAACTGACCCAGAAGGATGCCCGCCGCTCCTCCGCCTCGGTCGCCTATCTGAAGCCGATCCGCGCCCGCAAGAACCTCACCGTCAGGACCGACATATTGGTGACCCGCATCGTCATCGAGAAAGGCCGCGCCATCGGTGTCGAGATCGTCGACAGGCCCGGCGGACAGAAGACGATCCTGCGCGCCGAGCGCGAGGTCATCGTCTCGTCCGGCGCCATCGGCTCGCCGAAGCTCCTGATGCAATCGGGCATCGGCCCGGCCGATCATTTGAGATCGATTGGCGTGACACCGGTTCACGACCTGCCCGGCGTCGGCTCCAACATGCAGGATCATCTCGATTTGTTCGTCATCGCCGAATGCACCGGTGACCACACTTACGACAATTACGCCAAGCTGCACCGCACGGCTTGGGCCGGCCTGCAATATCTGCTGCTGAAGAAGGGGCCGGTCGCCTCCAGCCTGTTCGAGACCGGCGGCTTCTGGTACGCCGACCCGACCGCCGCCTCGCCCGACATCCAGTTCCATCTCGGCCTCGGCTCCGGCATCGAGGCGGGGGTGGAGAAGCTGAACAATCCGGGCGTCACCTTGAACTCGGCTTTCCTGCGCCCCCGCTCGCGCGGCACCGTGCGGCTGAAGAGCGCCGACCCGTCCGACCACCCGCTGATCGATCCGAACTACTGGTCCGATCCCTATGATCGCGACATGTCGCTCAAGGGGCTGCGGCTGGCGCGCGAGATCATGCGGCAGAAGGCGCTTGCCCCCTACGTGCTGCGCGAAGTGCTGCCCGGCCCGTCGCTGGCCAGCGACGAAGACCTGATCGCCTACGCCTGCCGCAGTGCCAAGACCGACCACCATCCGGTCGGCACCTGTCGCATGGGCCATGACAACATGGCCGTGGTGACGCCGGACCTGCGGCTGCGCGGCATTGAGGGCCTGCGCGTCTGCGACGCCTCGGTGATGCCGCGCGTGCCCTCCTCCAACACCAATGCGCCGACCATCATGGTCGGCGAAAAAGGCGCCGACCTCATCCTCGGCCGCGAGCCGCTGCCGCCGGCGGTGTTCTCCGGAAACTGCGCGGCCTGACAAACTGGAAGGAACACCCCATGATCAGGCATTGTGTCTTCGTCAAATTCCGCGCCGACGTCGCCGCTGAAGAACGCGCGGCGATCCACGCCGACCTGGAGGCGCTGCGAAAGGTGATTGACGGCATGGACACGGTCCTGTTCAGCGCCAATGTGAGCCCTGAGCCCTTTGCGCGCGGTTTCAGCCATGGCTTCACCGTCGATTTCCGCGATGCCTCCGCCCGCGACGCCTATCTCGTGCATGAGGCGCACCAGCGGGCCGGCGCCCGGTTGGTCGCAGCCCTCGACGGCGGCACGGATGGATTGATGGTCATCGATCTCGACCTTACGAAAAAGTGACCGCGGCTCTTTCGAAAGCCGGCTGACCAGCTGTTCTCTTTTGCCGGACGGGCGACATATCGTTGCCTCGGGAACGCAAAGGAGGACGCCTTGAACCTTACCGTGCAGCAGAAGAAGACCGTGTTGGCCTCATTCCTTGGCTGGACGCTCGACGCCTTCGACTTCTTCCTCCTGACATTCCTGCTCACCGATATCGCGGCTGAATTCCAGACCGACGTACCGGCGGTTTCGAAGGCGTTGTTCCTGACTTTGGCGACACGCTTCATCGGCGCCTTCTTCTTCGGCATGCTCGCCGACAGATACGGGCGCAAGCCGATCCTCATGCTCAACATCGTCAGCTACTCGGTGATCGGCGCGCTCGCCGCCTTCTCGCCCACCCTCGGTGTGTTTCTCCTGCTGCGCGCTCTGTTCGGCATCGCCATGGGTGGAGAATGGGGGCTCGGCAGTTCGCTGGCCATGGAATCCGTCCCGCCTGGTGCGCGCGGCATTGTCTCGGGCATCCTGCAATGCGGCTATCCGGCGGGTTATCTCCTGGCAGCAGTAGTCTATGGCCTTCTCTACCAGCAGACGATCGGCGGCTACACGATCGGCTGGCGTGCCATGTTCCTGCTCAGCTTCATCCCGGCCCTGATTGTCCTGTTCATCCGCTCGCATGTTCCGGAATCGCCGGCCTTCGTCGAGGCCCAGAAGACGGCGCGGCCGGGGATGCTGGAAACGCTCCGGAACAACTGGGGCGTGGCGCTCTATGCCGTCGTGCTGATGATGTTCTTCAACTTCTTCAGCCATGGCACGCAGGACCTCTACCCGACCTTCCTGAAGAAGCAGCATGGCTTCGACCCGCACACGGTGAGCTGGATCACCATTGTCGCCAACATCGGCGCCATTGTCGGCGGCCTGGCGTTCGGCGCGCTGTCCGAGAAGATCGGCCGCGTCAACGCCATCACGCTGGCCTGCGTGATCGCCCTGCCGGCGATTCCGCTCTGGGCCTATAGCTCCACGCCGTTCATGCTCGCTATCGGCGCCTTCATCATGCAGATCGCGGTCCAGGGCGCGTGGGGCGTCATCCCGGTCCATCTCAACGAGCTTTCGCCCGGCGCGGTCCGGGCAACCTTGCCCGGCTTCATCTACCAGGCCGGCAATCTCGCAGCGTCCTATGGCGGCCCCTATCAGGCCGGAATTGCCGAGGCGGCCGGAGGCAGCTACGGCTACGCGCTGGCACTTTTCGCAGGCGTGGTCGCCGTCTGCATCATCGTCGTCATCCGCTTCAGTCCGGAGCGGCGCGGTCAGGTGATGACCGTGCTGACCTGAGCGCCTTCTTGAGCATGCTCTTTATCCGAAAGGTCTGCCACTTTTCGGGATAATGCTTTAGCCCATTCTGAGCGCGAACACGCCGGCGACGATGCTGAGCGCGGCGATGCCGCGCCATCCCGTCATCTTCTCGCCAAGCGCGTAGACCGAGATCAGCATGGCAAACAGGATCGAGGTTTCGCGCAAGGAAGCCACCGAGGCGATCGGCGCCTTGGTCATCGCCCACATGACGATCCAGTAGGCCGCGCCGCTGAGCACGCCGGTGAACAGTCCGGTCTTCCAGTCGCGCGCCAGGACGGGAAGCGCCTTCGGCCCGCGAAACACCAGGCACAACACCAGCGCCCCGAAAGCATCGCAGATGAACAGCCAGGCGGCATAGCTCTGCGCTGTCGCCGCCAGCCGCGCGCCGCTGCCGTCGGACAGCGTGTAGCTGGCGATGAAGATCGAAGTGCCGAGCGCGAAGCCGACTGCTCGCAGGTTGAGCTTCTCCAGATGCGCGCCGCCGCGAAACGACATCACCAGCGTGCCCGCCGACAACAGGACGATGCCGAGAATGGCGAATGGCCCCGGGATTTCCGAAACGAGGACGATGCCGCCCAGCGCGGCAAGCAGGGGCGCGGTGCCGCGCGCCAGCGGGTAGGTCTGGGCGAAATCGCCAGCCTTGTAGGCCCCGATCAGGAAGGTCCGGTAGCCCATGTGAAAAAGGACGGAGGCGATGATGTAAGGCCATACCTCGGCCTGGGGCACTTCGACGAAGGGCAGCACCACGAGCGCCGCGGCGCCCATGCCGAGCGTCATCAGCGTGATCGACAGGAAGCGGTCGAGATGCACCTTGACCAGGGCGTTCCAGATCGCGTGCATGGCGGCGGCGGCAAGCACCGCGAAAAAGACGAACAGGGTCATCGGTGGCTCATCCGCCGCGTTGCATGGCAAGCGGCGTTTCGAGATCGATGTCGACGCGCAGCGGGAAGTGGTCGGAGGCGATTTCGCCGATATCCGATCCGACCGAGCGCACGCGCCCGGCAAACATGCCGCCGACAAAGCAATGGTCGAGCCGGCGCTTTGTGACTTTGCCGTCGATGGTCTTCACATGCGTATGGAAATTGGTGGTCGCCTCACTGGCGACAGCGGCCGCGTCGACGAAGCCGTCGAGATAGGCCGCTCCGCGATGATAGGGCGTGCTGCCGGCGATACGAAGGTATTCCGCACTGCCCGGCTCCATGTTGAAATCGCCCATCCAGATCGCCGCCAGCGGATTTTCCGGCTCGGCTTCGCCGCTGGTCCAGTCGCGCGACGGTTCGTCGTCGATGCCGCTCCACGGCCCGCCGTCTGAAGGCGCCCGGCGATGCTCGCCAAGCAGATAGTCGATCTGCTCCAGCCGTTCCTCGGCCGCAATGTGGGCGAGATGCAGCGACAGCACCCGCACCGGGCCGGCCGGCGTGCGGATCATGCATTCCAGCGCCGCGTTGCGTGTGTTGAGCGGCCGCAGCGTGCGCCGCATCGGCAGGGCGTGCAGGCGCGACCAGGTGATCGGCAGCTTCGACAGCAGCATGGTGCCGAACTGCCGGCGACGGTTGACGATCCGGCCGTCATGCCGTTCGCTGGCGTCCATGTCGAAGGCCGGCCCGTAGACCCAGTGATAGTCCGGCAGGAGGCGGGAAAGCAGCTCCGGCTGGTCGTCGAAATTGCTGCGCTGCCAGTGGCGCTCGACTTCCTGCAAGGCAATGATGTCGGCGCCGGCGACGATGCTGGCGGCGCGCGAAAGATCGTAGCGGCCATCGCCGCCAAACCCGTATTGGATGTTGTAGCTGATCAGCTTCATTGCTTATCCGGCTCAATTTCGATGATGGCAGTAGCGGCTCGGCGGATTGGTTGCAATGTGTGGGGAAAGCCAGCGGCTTGGGCCAGAGCCGTCTCACATAGTTGCGGCAACGCCATGCACCGATTCCCTGATATCCGGCTTTCAGGCAGCGGCGATCCGGTCACGTCGTCAGCGGCTGGAATCGTCCAGGCGGCGAAGCCGCCAGTTCCGTCCAGTCTATCTCCTCCTCCAGGCGATGGTAGGCTTCATCGCCGATCGTGCCGTTTCGGCGCAACTCCTCCAGCGCGTCGCGCTGACTCTTGATCGCGTAGAGACGCAGCCGGTCGTATTCCGTCACCCCCTTGGCGTCACCGGGATTTTCGGCGATCGAGTGCTGGGCGGCATATTGCTCGCGCACCACGGCCGCGGCGCTCGATGTCTTGCCGCTCAATATATCGAGGGCAGCCTGGGTAACCGCGAGACGGGCGCGCGCAACCTCCTTGTCGACCGTCTCGTCCAGTCCGAGGTCAAGGATGCGCAGCAACGGCTTCAGGCTCATGCCTTGCAGCACCAGGGTTCCAAGGACAACCGTAAACGCCGCGAGCACGATCGGATCCCGGCCCGGGAAATCAGCCGGCAGGGCGAACGCTGCCGCCAGTGTCACCAGGCCGCGCATGCCGCACCAGCCGACCAGCACGCCGCCGCGAAATGTCGGGGCTTCGACACGTCTGTCGGCGCTGCCGAAGCGCGCAAGCCATCTGATGACCGCTCCGTAACCAAGCACCCAGACGAGACGCGAAACGATGACGACCGCCAGGACGACGGCAGCGAACAGGAAGGCGTCGGCCTGTCCGGCGCCGGCGAGTCGCTCGACGATCGAGCGCGCCTGCAGGCCCATCAGCACGAAGGCCAGCACGTTGAGCACGAAGACCGCGGTCTCCCAGACCGAATAGGAGCTGACGCGCTTCCTTGCCGACATGCGGCGCGGCGCGGTACGCGCGATCGTCATGGCATAGACGACGATGGTGATGATGGCGGAAAGACCGAGCCTGTCGGCCAGGATCCAGACGCCGAAAGTGCCCGCGAACTGCAACACCGTGCCGCTCGCGGCGTCTTCGATGCGCACAAGCACCGCCAGGGACAGCCGGCCGAGCACATAGCCGGCGGCAAGGCTTCCAACCGTCGACAAGGCAATCATGGGAGCGGCACTGCTCAACAGCACGGGACCGAGCGTCGCGGCGACGGCGAAGCGGTAGATCAGCAGCGCGGTCGCGTCGTTGAGCAGGCTTTCGCCCTGCAGGATGGCAGTGATGCGGTAGGGAACCTTGAATTGTCCCAGCACGGCCGACGCCGCGACCGCGTCCGGCGGCGCGACGATGGCTCCGAGCGCTATCGCGGCGGCGACAGGGAGGCCGGCTATTTTCCAGCCGACGAAAGCAACCGTCGCCGTGGTGAAGACAACGGCTCCGAGCGCAAGCATGACCAGCGACACCCTGTAGCGATTGAGGTCGCGCAGCGACGTGTCATAGGCGGCGTCGAGCAGCACCGGCGCGATGAACAGGACAAGCACCAGTTCCGGATCGATCTCGATCTTCGGCACACCGGGCAGGAAGGCGATGCCGGCGCCCGCCAGTGCCAGCAAGGACGGATAGGGAACCCGCACGCGCCGCGACAGCGCCGTCAGCGCAACGGCGATCAACAGCAGGACAAGCGTCAGTTCAAAGAGAGCCATGCCTCATCGTAGCGATGAAACAGGACCATTGGCAGTGACAAAGTCACCCCCAGGGACTCGCCCTTAGCGGTTATTCCGCAGTCCTGCCGGAACCCGGCCTTCCGGTTGGCCCCGCCGCGCTTGCCGGCCTCCAAGGTTTCGCTGACAGCAATGCCGGTCCTTCGCCGGAAACCGATGGAACAAGGCTTTTTTTGGCAAATTATCAAGCTGCCGTTCCCCGAGGAAAGCACCGGCAAAGGTGTCGAGACAGTTTGGAGGCAACCATGGCAACCGAGATTGAGGCGCGTCGGCTTAAGATGCTCATTGAGCAGTATGTCGAGGTGCGGAAGAAGCGGCATGACGTCGTCTCGCTCAGTCAGGCCGAGAGGGCCATTCTGGCGGTGCTACGCGACTGCCCTGTGTCGGGCCGGGAGCTCGATGACATGATTGCGGCCAGCGCTCTCGCGCACGGCCTCGGCGTCGCCTTCGATACACGACAAGCACCCCCTGAACTATGACATTGCACGCCAGATGACCGCTGAGCCCACACTACGCGACGATCCAATTGGCGCAAACGCAGTGCATATCTGCGTCGATATGCAGGCGATGTTCCGCGAGGCGTCGCCATGGTCGATGCCGTGGATGGAAAGGGTGTTGCCTCGGATCATCGACCTGTGCAGGGCACACCCGTCGCAGCTGGCGTTTACACGGTTCATTCCGGCCCGGCGTCCGGGAGACGGCCAAGGCACATGGAAACGCTACTACGAGCGGTGGGCCGACATGACGCTGGAGCATCTTGGACCCGGACAGGTCGACCTCGTTCCGGAACTTCGAAGGTTTGCGCCGCCGGCGCCGGTCATCGACAAGCCGGTATATTCACCCTGGCTTGGGACGAACCTGCGTGAACATTTGGCCCAGCGGCGTTGTGATACGATTATCGTGACGGGCGGCGAAACAGACATGTGCGTGCTCTCGACCGTGCTGGGCGCCGCCGATTACGGCCTGCGCACAATCGTAGCCCAGGACGCGTTGTGCAGCGCCTCGGACAAAGCCCATGATGCCATGATCGAGCTGTTCAGTAGCCGCTACGGCCAGCACATTGAAACTGCGGTAGTCGACCAACTCCTAGAACGGTGGATCACGCCGTGACGGAGCCAAAGCCATTCGAACGACGACAACGCAAAATTCTGTGGCGCAATCGCACTCGCTTCGTTTGCTGTCCGTTATGATCCGCGCTTAGTGCAGCACCAGCATGTCGTTCGACGAGAACGAGATCTCGGCCCTTTCGCCAACTGCGGGCGGCGGCGTGGCCGGGCTGTTGAACGTGTCCAGCGACACCATGTTGCCGCCGATTCCGACGCGGACCCGGATCACTGAACCAAGGAAATGCACTTCGGAGATTTCGCCCGAAAGGCTGGAGTCACGACCGGGTTGACGGCCGAGCGAGATTGCTTCCGGCCGCAGCGCCAGCGACAGCGTGTCACCGGACTTGGACCCGTTGAGCTTGCCCTTGAGCGAGACTTCCTGCGTGTTGACCTGCACCGTGCCGGCTGCGGCGTCAGTGACCTTGCCTTCGAGAACGTTCAGCGTGCCGACGAAATTGGCGACGAACTTGGTCGCCGGCCGGTTGTAGATCTCGAATGGCGTGCCGACCTGCTCGGCCTTGCCGCCATACATCACCGCAATGCGGTCCGAGATCGACAGCGCCTCTTCCTGATCGTGCGTCACGAAGATGGTGGTGATGCCGAGCTTCTTCTGGATCGAGCGGATTTCTTCGCGCAGCGAGACGCGCACCTTGGCATCGAGCGCCGACAGCGGCTCGTCGAGCAGCAGCAGCTTCGGTTTCGGTGCGATGGCGCGGGCCAACGCGATACGCTGCTGTTGGCCGCCCGAAAGCTGGTATGGATAGCGGTCGGCCATCTGCGGCAGCTTGATGATGCCGAGCATCTCGGCGACGCGGGCATCGATGTCCGCCTTCGGCATGCCGGCGACCTTCAGGCCGAAGCCGATGTTCTGCGCCACGGTCAGGTTCGGGAACAGCGCATAGGCCTGGAACACCATGCCGACATTGCGCTGGTTCGGCTTCAGCCTGGTGATGTCCTTGCCGCCGACGACGATCTTGCCGGCGCTCGGCTCCTCGAAGCCGGCGACCATGCGCAGCACGGTGGTCTTGCCGCAGCCCGATGGCCCGAGGAAGGAGACGAATTCGCCCCGCTCGACGTCGAGATTGAAGTCCTCCACCACCGTCGTGGGGCCGAAGGATTTTCGCACGTGCTGGATGGAGAGGAACGGGTCGGCCATGGTGTTGTTCTTTCGATCAGTGCTTTTCGATCAATTCGGACGGTTCGCCGATCTCGGCGCGAAGCGGGACAGGATCTGGATGAGCGACATGCAGCCCCAGGTGATGGCAAAGGCGATGATGGCAAGCGCCGCCGGTTCATAGGCGCGGTTGGCGCCGACATTCTGCAGATACGGACCGAAGGCGGGCCGGTTGAGCAGGCTGGCCATGGTGAACTCGCCGATGACGATGGCGAAGGTCAGGAAGGCGCCCGACAGGACCGCGATCAGCACGTTGGGCAGGATCACCCGGCCGATGATCGTTCCCCAGCCGGCGCCAAGGATCTGCGCTGCCTCGGTCAGCGTCCTGACGTCGATGGTGCGCAACCCGGTGTCGACCGCGCGATACATGTAGGGCAGCGCAAGCATCGCATAACCGATGACCAGCAAGGCATTGGTGCCCATGTCGCTCGCCAGGAACGGCAGCGGTGAATTCGAGCCGTACATCCTGATATAGCCGAAGACGATGACGATGGCCGGGATGACCAGCGGCAGCAAGGTGATGAACTCGACGACGGGCCGCAATTGCGGCAGGCGAAGCCGTATCCAGTAGGCAGCCGGCACCACGATCAAGACGCCCAGGATGATGGTGCAGACCGCGGCGAGCACCGAATAGCCGAACGTCGCCTGAAAACGAGGATCGCCGAGCACGATCTGATAGGCGTCGAAGGAATAGGCGCCACGCCGCATCCGCAGCGAAAACTCCACCGTCGCGATCAGTGGGATAAAGAAATAGGCGGCGCCAAGCGCGAAGACCACCCAGGCCCAGAATTTACCGGACTTCATTTCAGCCACCTCTCCGAACGGGTTCGGAACCAGATGTAGAAGACATTGGCGAGCCCGGTGATGACGATCATGCCAAAGGCGATCGCATAGCCGAGATGAGCATTGTGCAGCACGTCGCCCCGTATCTGCGCATAGAGCAGGATCGGCACGATGTTCAACGATGAGCCCGTGAGTGCGTAGGCGGTGGCGATCGCGCCAAAAGCGTTGGCGAACAGAAGGATGACGGTACCAAGGAAACTTGGCCATATCACCGGGATGACAACCATGCGCCAGTACTGCGCCATGGTCGCGCCGAGCGTCGCCGCGGCCTCGCCCCATTCCTTCTTCAACCCGTCAATGGCCGGCACGATGATGACCACCATCAGCGGAATCTGAAAGTAGACATAGGTCAGCGTCAGGCCCCAGAACGACAGGATGTTGAAGCCGTGAGCGTAAATGTTGAGGCCGAACAAGGTGTTCAGGATCACCGTCGCAAGACCCAACCGGCCCAGCGTCGCGATGAACGCGAAGGCGAGCGGAACCCCGGCGAAATTGGAAGCAACGCCGGAGAACGTCAGGGTTGCCGAGCGGATCCATTCCGGCAGGCCGCCGCGAACGATGGCGATGGCAATCGCCAGGCCTGCAAACGCACCGATCAGCGACGAGGCCAGGCTGACCTTGATCGAAATCCAGTAAGCCGAAACGATCGAGGGCTGCGCCAGCGCCGCGATATTTTCCAGCGTGAACTCGCCCGCATCGTTCTGAAACGCCCCCAGCATCAGGTAGAGCGTGGGCAGGATCAGGAACATGATGGCGAAGAGGAAGAAGGGCGCGACGCCGAGCCACTGCGTCGGCAGCCTCAGGCTGCGCGCCTCGGCGGGGGGCGCGGTCTTGCCGGCAACAGCGTGATCGGACAATGAGAGATCGGTCATGCGCCAGCTACCGTCTTCGAGAGAAAGAACCGGGCGGCCGCGAAGCCGCCCGGTGTTTGATGTCTGAATTTACTTGACGTTGGCGCCGACGACCGCGTCCCAATTCTTGGTGATCGCTTCCTTCGACTTGCCCTGCTCGTCGAGCGTCGGGAACACAGCTGCAGTGTAGGCTTCAGCCGGGGGCAGCTTGGCCATCACGTCCGCCGGGAGCTTGCCGTTCTTGGCAAGGTCGTTGAAGCGGATCGGGTGGCAATAACCCTTGAGCCAGCCGATCTGGCCTTCGTCCGAATACAGGTATTCCAGCCAGAGCTTGGCTGCATTCGGATGCGGCGCATAGGCGCTGATTGCCTGCACGTAGACGCCGGCGACGACACCGGTCTTCGGCACGACGACGTCGACGGGCGGATTGCCCTTCAGCGTGTCGCGGCCGGCGAGCGCGTTGTAATCCCAGGTCACCAGGATCGGCGTCTGGCCCTGGGCAAGCGTGGCCGGCTTGCCGATGACCGGAACGAAATTGCCGGCAGCGTTGAGTTTCTTGAAGAAGTCGAGGCCAGCAGTGCCGGCGGCTTCACCGGCGGCGGCACCGCCCGAAAGGCCAGCGGCGTAGACGGCCTGGATGGCCTGGTTGGAGGCGCGGGGATCGCCGGCAAGCGCGACGGTGTTGGCGAATTCCGGCTTCAGCAGATCAGCCCAGTCAGCGGGCGATTCCTTGACCAGGTCCTTGTTGACCAGGAAAGACAGCACGCCGTAATAGTCGCCCGTCCAGTAACCGTCGGCGTCCTTGGCACTGTCAGGGATCGAGTCCCAGGTCGAAACCTTGTAGGGCTGGATCAGGCCGTCGGCCTTTGCGGTCGGGCCGAACGACAGGCCGACGTCGATGACGTCAGGCGCCTGCGGGCCCTTGTTGTCCTTGTTGGCCTTGATCGCCTCGACCTCGTCGCCGGAACCGGCATCGGGGTTGAGTTCGTTGACGGTGATTTCCGGATATTTCGCCTTGAAGCCGGCGATGACGTCGCCGTAACCGCACCAGTCATGCGGCAAAGCGATCGTGGTGAGCTGGCCTTCCGCCTTGGCGGCCTTGACGAGATCGTCCATCGAAGCGGCGGACGAAATCACCGACGACACCATGAGGGTCGCGGCCGAGAGGGAAAGCACTTTCCCCGTGAATTTGAACATGTGTTCTCTCCGTTGAACTGACGCCGTTGGACGCCTGCGATCCGGTATCGTTTTCATGTGACAGCCAGATGAAAGCTTTGTGAAACCGGTTGCTCGCAGTGCGAAAAAGTAAACTCTTTTTAACCTGATGTAGCAATCGCTTGGCGATTCTTTTTCCGGCTAACAAGTTTCGTTCCTGCCCCTCATACTCTCCCTTCGATTGTTCACGCCTTTTCGAAATCAACTTCCGGCCTTGAAACGCCTCACACCGTGCCGGCGATGGCGTCTTCGAGCAAGGTCAGCGCCGCCTTCCGGGTCAGCTTGACCGGATTGCCGCCGGCGGTCGGATCGACGATCGCCATGTCGGCGATCAGGCCCTTGCGCTTCTTGTCCATGTCGAGCCCCTTGATCAGGTCCGGCAGCGCATGCGGCACCTTCAGCTCCTTGCGCAGCTTGATGATGGCCTTGGCAAAGCCATCGAAGCCGCCCTTGATGCCGCAATAGGCGGCGAGCCTGGCGATGCGCACCTCTATGGCGTCGCGGTTGAAGGCCAGCACATAAGGCATGAACACGGCATTGGTCATGCCGTGGTGGGTGTCGTAGAGCGCGCCGATCGGATGCGACAGCGAGTGGATGGCGCCGAGCCCCTTCTGGAAGGCGGTGGCGCCCATGGCGGCGGCGCTCATCATATGGGCGCGCGCGACGAGATCCTTGCCGTTGGCATAGGCCTTCGGCAGGTTTTCGAAGACCAGCCTGACTCCTTCAACCGCGATGCCATCGGCCATCGGGTGATAACCCGGCGCGCAATAGGCCTCGAGGCAATGGGCAAGCGCGTCCATTCCCGTGCCGGCGGTGATGAAGCTTGGCATGCCAACCGACAGTTCGGGATCGGCGATGACGATCGCCGGCAGCAGCTTGGGATGAAAGATGACCTTCTTCGTGTGCGTCGCCTCGTTGGTGATGACGCCGGCGCGGCCGACCTCCGATCCGGTGCCGGCCGTGGTCGGCACGGCGATGATCGGTGCGATCGCATCCGAATTGGCGCGTGTCCACCAGTCGTCGACATCCTCGAAGTCCCATACCGGCCGAGTCTGGCCCGCCTGGAAGGCGATCAGTTTGCCCAGATCGAGCGCCGAGCCGCCGCCGAAGGCGATGACGCCGTCATGCTTGCCCTTCTTGAACACGGCGATGCCGGCGGTGAGGTTGGATTCGACCGGGTTGGGCCTTACCTCGGAGAAGACGCCATAGGGGACCTTGGCATCGTCGAGGATCTTCAGGGTCGAGGCGACGACCGGCAATTTCGCCAGGCCCGGATCCGTGACGAACAGCGGCCGCTTGATACCCGTGGCCGCGAGCACCTCAGGCAGTTCCTTGATGCGCCCGGCGCCGAAGCGAACGGTGGTGGGGTAGTTCCATTTGGAGATCAGCTTGGACATTTTCATCTTTCGGATGGTCAGATGGCTTCGCGCAGGTGGAAGGATTT
>NZ_JBAZUD010000069.1:0-26542 GCF_041661565.1 Mesorhizobium sp. | reverse complement strand
ACCGCCCGACTACGCCTCGGTCAACCTGTCGGAAGCCGACGCGCCCGCGGTGATGGAGCTTCTGCGCCTGCGCACCATCGGCATCGAGGCGGGGCTTGCCAGCGTCGCCGATGCCGAGCGCTTCGTGGCGCTCGCCGGCCACAGAAGGGTGCTGCGCATCCTGATCGAGATCGACATCCAGGACCTGTCGGCGGCCCTTGACGAGGCGCAGGGCGTCGCCGCCGTGCTCGAACGCGCCGAAGTGCGGCGCCCGATCCTGCTGCATGGTTCCGACGCCACGGTCTGGCCGTTTGTCGAACTGGCGCATCGAAAGCGCTGGTCGACGCGGGTCGGGCTGGAGGACGGCAAGACGCTCGCCGACGGGACAGTGGCGAAGGACAATGCGGCGCTCGTCGCCGCCGCGGTGGCGCTGTTTCGCGCCCCGCCCGGTGGCACATCCTCGGCTTAGTCCCGCGCGGACCGGCGAGCGCGCGGCATAAGAGCCGGGCGACGACGGACCAACGCGATTACTTGCTTGGCCCCAAGATGATCTCGATCGCCTGGTCGACCACCGGGTGCAGTCCGCTTGCCTGGAAGGACAGCCGGTTGCCGGAGCCGACATTGCTGGTCATGGCGATGGTCAGGCCGGAAACCGGATCGTGCTGCATGACCGCGACGTAGCCGGGAATGCTGCCCTGGTGGCCGTAGAAGGCGCGGCCGCCATAGGTGCTGTTGAACATGCCGGCGCCTGTTTCGCGCATGCGGGTGCCGGGGAAGCTGACCGGCACGCGGCCGTCGAACATCTCGGCGAAGAAGGGCGGCGACAACAATTGGCCGGAAAACAATCCGCGCATGAAAAGCACCATGTCGGATGGCGTCGACACCATGTCGCCGCAGCCATAGGCGCCGCTGGAGGGGAACAGGTCGGACGAATCCTGCAGGTCGTCGGAATAGGGCAGGACGCCTTCCATGCGCCACATCTCGCCGCCCGAGGCGATGTCGGTGGAGGCGTTAGTGGCCGGCGGCGGCCGGTGGTAGTAACCGCGCACCATCGCGCTCTGCGGAAACGTTTCCGTCGCCGGCGACCAGGTGTTCTCCAGGCCGAGCGGCTCGAGGATCGCGCTACGGACATAGCCGCCCAGCGACTGGCCGGAGACGGCCTCGATGACCATGCCGGCCAGCACATAGCCGGTGTTGTTGTAGACGGCAGGCCCGCCCGGCGCCTTCTGCTTGTCGGAGGCAAAGGCGACGTCGACCAGCTGCTGCGGCGTCCACTGCCGGTCCGCGTCCATCGGGATGTAATATTCGAATTCCGGCAGGCCGTTGCGATGGTTGATCAGCTGGCGCACCGAAATGTCCTTGGCGCCCGGCAGGTCCGGAAACCAGGAGGCGATGGGCGCGCCGAGATCGAGCTTGCCGGTCTCGGCGAGCTTGACCAGGGCGGCGGCGACGAAGGTCTTGGTGCAGCTGCCGATCTTGAACAGCCGGTCGGGCGTGACCGGGACGCCGCTCTCGCGGTCGGCGAGGCCGGCGGTGACGGCGATAGGTGTGGCGCCTGTCGAGTAGGCAAGCGACGCACCAACCGCGCCATCGGCGAGGTAGGTGTCGAGGAGGGTGTTGAGGTCTTTTGGCATGGTTCACCTTTCTTCCTTCTCCCCCTGTGGGAGAAGGTGGATCGGCGCGCAGCGCCGAGACGGATGAGGGGTGTTGGCCGGAATGCAGTCGGTGCCAAGCTGGAACACCCCTCATCCGACCGAGCTTCGCTCGGCCACCTTCTCCCGCAAGGGGAGAAGGGGAGATCGCGTCCTATTCCGCCATATCGACGGCGGCGAAATTCTGCCGGCCGAACGGGTCGAGCACGTAGTTGAGCACGCTCTTGCGGATCGGGATGGCCACCATGGAATGGGCGATCGGCGCCACCGGCACCTCGACCTTGAGGATCGCCTGCGCCTTGGCATAGATGTCGGCGCGCTGCTTGAGGTCGGCGGTGATGCGGCCGTCCTGCAGCAGCTTCTCGAAATCCTTGTCGCACCAGCGCGAGCGGTTGGAGCCGCCCTTCACGCCATCGCAGGACAGGAGATAGCTCAGCATGTTGTCGGGGTCGCCATTGTCGCTGCTGCCGCCGAGCAGATAGGCGTCCTGCTCGCCCGCTGCCGTGCGCTTGAGATACTCGCCCCATTCGAAGCTGACGATCTCGGCCTGGACGCCGACCTTGGCCCAGTCGGCCTGGATCATCTCGGCCATGCGCTTGGCATTGGGATTATACGGACGCGACACCGGCATCGCCCAGAGGCTGACCTTGAGGCCGCTTTCATGGCCGGCCTCCTTGAGCAGCTTCTTCGCGCCGTCGGGGTCGTAGTCGATGCCGGCATCGGTGACGGCGCCGAGCTGCGCCGGCGGCACGACGCTGCCGGCCACCGTGCCGGCGCCGGCGTAGACGGCATCGACGATCGCCTTGCGGTCGACGGCCTTGGCCAGCGCCATGCGCACGCGCACGTCGCCCAGCGGCTTGTGCTCGACATTGAAGCCGAGGATGCCGATGTTCTGGCCCTTGAGATCGAGCACGGTGATGTCGGGATCGGTCCGCAGGCCGGCGACGGCGCTTGGCGGCGGTGGCGCGGCGACCTGGCACTCATTGGCCTTCAGGCGCTCGACGCGGGCGGTGGGCTCCGGCGTGACGGCGAAGACCAGCGTGTCGATCTTGGGCGCGCCGCGCCAATAGTCCTTGTTGGCGGCGTAGCGGACCTGGCTGTCGGGCACATAGGCCTGCAGGATGAACGGGCCGGTGCCGACCGGAGCGGAATCGATCAGTTCCGGGGTGCCGGCGGCGACCATCTTCTCGGTCTGCTCCAGCGACAGGATCGAGAGATAGTCGAGCGCGATGCCGGGCAGGAAGGTGACGTTGGCCGCGGTCAGCGTGAAGCGCACGGTGTAGTCGTCGACCTTGTCGATCTTGTCGATCAGCGTGCCCATGCCGAGCGCATTGAAGTACTCGTAATTGCCGCCGCCGAGCTTGTGGTAGGGGTTGTTGGCGTCGCGCTGGCGGTCGAAGGTGTAGAGCACGTCGTCGGCGTTGAACTCGCGCGACGGCGTGAAATGCTCGTTCGACTGGAACTTCACGCCGTGCCTGAGATGGAAGGTGTAGGTCTTGCCGTCGGGCGACACATCCCAGCTCTCCGCCAGTGCCGGGCCGACCTCGGTGGTGCCCGGCTTGAACTCGACCAGCCGGTTGAAGATCGTCTTGGCGGCGGCGTCCATGGTGGAATCGGCGATGCCGATCGCCGGGTTGAACGTCTCGGGATTGGCTTCCGAGCAATAGACCAGGGTCTTGGCGGAAGCCTGGCTTGCCAGAAGCAGGGACGAGGCCAGAAGGGTCGAGGCGAACACTGCGCGCATGGGTTTCATCGCAAACATTCCTGTAAGGGTTGGAGGAGCGGCGGGCGGGTGACGTTCATGGCGTTGCCTTGGAGGCGATCAATCGGTCGGGAGCGAGTGCCGCGGCGGTGATGCCGAGCGCCGCGAGGTCGTCGGGCAGGGGCTCGCCGCGCATCAGGGCCGAGCCGAGCCGAGCCAGCGTCAACGACACCTGGAAGCCGTAGCCGCCCTGGCCGCCGAGCCAGAAGAAGCCGGGCAGGCGCGGATCGAAGCCGATGACCGGGGTGCGGTCCGGCGCGAAGGTGCGAAGGCCCGCCCAGGGCGTCGACGGACGGCCGATGCGCAGCGATGTCGCCTGCTCGATGCGGTCGACCGCGATGGCGACGTCGATGTCCTCGGGATAGGCATCGCAGGGCTCGGAATCGGTCTCGTCGGCCAGCGAGCCGATCAGCCTGCCGGCGTCGGGCTTGAAGTAGAACTGTTCGTGCAGGTCGACCACCAGCGGCCACGCGCCGACATCCATGCCGGCGGGCGGGTCGAACAGGAAGGCCGTGCGCCGCTTGGGGCGGAAGCCCAGGCCCGGCAGCCCGGCCAGCCCGGCCACGACATCGACCCAGGCGCCGGCGGCGTTGACGACGATGTCGGCATGGTGGGTCCCGGCACCGGTGGTGACGTCGAAGCCGCCCTGGGTCCGGGAAATCGCGTGCACCTCCGCGCCGGTGCGGATGGTGCCGCCGGCTGCCTTCAGCGCCGCGGCCGAGGCGGCCAGCATGCTGGCCGTGTCGACATCCAGCGCGCCCGGTTCATGGACGCCGCCGCAGGTCGTTTCGGCGGGGATGACCGGCACCAGCGCGTTGACCTCCGCCGGGGATACGCGGCGCACGCTGGGCACCAGCGCCTGCATCTCGGCGGCCATGCGGTCGATGGCGTCGCTGTCGGCCACGCCGCCGACATGCAGCGCGCCACGCCGGTGGGAGGCGAAGCCGCCATCGATGATCGCCTGCCGGCTGGCCAGCGACAGCGCGCGCACCGCCGCATTGCCATAGGTCTCCGAAAACAGCGCCGCCGAGCGGCCGCTGGCGTGGTAGCCGAGATGCGGCTCGCGCTCCAGGACGGTGACTTCGGCCCATTGCTGCGCGGCGGCCGCCAGCGAGAGGCCGGCAATGCCGCCGCCGATGACGATGATCTTTTGGGGGGAATCCGAAGGCATCCGGCAGTAGTAAAAATAATTTCCTATCCAGTCAATGTTTCGCGTATAAGAAAACCGTTGGTGTTGTTGATAGCGGCCTGGAGTTCGACTACCTAGGAGGCTGGCGTGCGGATCGCCGTGCCAGGGAGCTGACGATGTCGGAGCAACCGAACCTCGGAGACTGTTTGCGGGGCCTCAGGAAGACGCATGGCTGGACCCTGCAGGAGGTCAGCACGCTGACCGGCGTCGCGGTTTCGACGCTCTCCAAGGTCGAGAACGACCAGATGTCGCTGGGTTATGACAAGCTGCTGCAGATCTGCGAGGGTCTCGGCATTCATGTGACGGAGCTGCTCAGCGGTTCCAGCAAGCAGCCGGCGGCGCGCACCCGCCGCTCGGTGACGTCACCCTCCAACACGCTGCGCCAGCTGACCCGCAACTACGACTATCGCTACCTGGCCACCGACCTGGTGCGCAAGCGCATGGTGCCGAT
This sequence comes from Mesorhizobium sp., assembly GCF_041661565.1. GTDB lineage: Bacteria > Pseudomonadota > Alphaproteobacteria > Rhizobiales > Rhizobiaceae > Mesorhizobium. The sequence goes on along the minus strand of NZ_JBAZUD010000069.1, from coordinate 21,509 downwards.
CCACGCCTATGCGCGCGCCCGCACGCCGGAAGAATTCGGGCCGCTGACCAAACATGCCGGGGAGGAATTCCTGATCGTGCTCAAGGGCGAGATCGAACTCCACACCGACCAGTATGCCCCGGTGCGGCTGAAACAGGGCGAGAGCGTCTACATCGATTCGACCATGGGCCACGCCTATCTGTCGGTCGGCGAAGGCGATGCCGAGATGCTGTGCATCTGCTCTGGCGAGGAGCCCGACATGGAGGGCACGCTGCTCAGCGAGTTGGAGACGGTGGAGGGGTAGGGCCTCGCTCAGGCTTGTCCGATGCCGGCGCCCGGCGTGGTTGCCTGGCGGATCCTTCAGTCTTTCCGGTTCGAACCGGCGGAGAAACCGGCTATAGGACCGTCGAGACCGCAGCGTTCCCAACTGACGAGGAAAACCAATGAGCATAGAAAAGACAGCCATCATCGTCGCCGGCGGCAGCGGCATGGGCGCGGCGGCTGCGAAACGTCTGGCGGCGGACGGGTTCAAGGTCGCCATCCTGTCGTCGTCGGGTAAGGGCGAGGCGCTGGCCAGGGAATTGGGCGGGCTCGGCGTCACCGGCTCCAACCAGTCGAACGAGGATCTGCAGCGCTTGGTCGACCTGACGCTGGAGCGCTTTGGCCGCATCGACGTGCTGGTCAACAGCGGCGGCCACGGGCCACGCGCGCCGATCCTGGAAATCACCGACGAGCAGTGGCATACCGGCATGGATGTCTACCTGCTCAACGTCGTCAGGCCGGTTCGCATCGTCGCGCCCCACATGATCAAGCAGAAGGGCGGCGCCATCATCAACATCTCGACCGCCTGGGTGGCCGAGCCGAGCGCGATGTTCCCGACCTCGGCCGTGTTCCGCGCCGGGCTGGCCGCCTACACCAAGATCTTCGCCAATACCTACGCCGCCGACAATGTGCGCATGAACAATGTGCTGCCCGGCTGGATCGACAGCCTGCCGGCCACCGAGGAGCGCCGCGAGAACGTGCCGATGCAGCGCTACGGCACCAGCGAGGAGATCGCCGCGACGATTGCGTTCCTGGCTTCCGAAGGGGCGGGGTATATCACCGGCCAGAACATCCGGGTGGATGGGGGCGTTATCCGGGCGCTGTGAGGGCAGGGCGGCGGGGCTTTCGCTTTGCCGCGCTGGTCGACCCCCACTCCGTCGAGCTTCGCTCGACACCTCTCCCCCACTCGACGGGGTAGAGGAAAGGCGCCAGGCTTTTTGCCGTCAGCGCTCGTCCAGTTACGCTCCCTTCCTTTCCCTCCGGAGGGGGGAAAGGTGGCGCTGCGCAGCAGCGACGGATTGGGGGAACCACCTGGCAATCAGGCCTGGGGCTGCCACGCCAATCACACAGTCCGCAAGGCGAGAAGGCAAGGGCGTCAGCGCTGATCCGCATCGGTCAGCGTCTGCAGGAACGCAACGATGTCGTTGATCTCGGCATCGTTGAGCGCCGGCTTGTCGCCGGATTTCTTGCCGTCGAAGGGGGGATCCTGATTCAAGTTCGCCCAGTAAGCCTTTGGCAGGTCGTCATATTTCCTGATCGTGCCGTCGGCGTTCCGGGGGTACCAGCGGCCGGGATCCGTATCGCGGCTGGCGTAGAAGGCCACGGCGTCGCGCAGCGTGTGAAACCTGCCATTGTGGAAGAAGCTCTTGCGCAGGGCGACGTTGCGCAGCGTCGGCGTCTTGAACAGGCCGCAATAGTCGGCTCGTGCACGAAAATCGGTGCGCAGCGGGCCGCACAGGCCGAGATCGACATGGGTGGGGTCGGCATTGGCGGGGATCGCCGCATTGCGCGGCACGGCGATGGCGATCAGGCCGAAATCGGTGAATTGCGGCGGCTCGCCGTCATTGGCGGGCTCGCTCAGGTGGCAGCTGGCGCAATTGCCCTTGGCCTCGTCCTCGAACAGCGCGCGGCCGCGCAACTCCTGCGCGGACAGTGTCGCCTTGCCGGCGAGGAAGGCATCGTAGCGGCTGGAGTAGGGGTAGAAGTCGGGCGCGCTCTGCTCATACGTGCCGAGCGCCTCGACCGCGGCGTCGAAGGCGTCGCCGGGATGATCGAAGACGGCGTCGCCGAAGGCGGCCTTGAAGTCCCCGGCATAGACGGATTTGCGCAAGGCCGCAGTGACGGCGGCTTCGTCCTTGTTGGCCATCTCGAAGGGCGAGAGCAGAGGGATCCTGGCCTGGTCGCGGCCACGGTCGACGCGGCCGTCCCAGGTCAGGCCGCCGGTCGGGCCATTGTCGACGCTCTCGTCGCCCTCATCCTCGGAATCGTGGAAATGCTCGGTGAAGGCGGGCGCCGCCTGCAGGTAGCGCAGCGACGGCACGGCTCGCACGCCCGGCCGGTCGAGGTTCGGCCCGCCCATCTCGACCGGCGCCGCCGAGGCCGGGCCGAAGGCGTGGCGCGGGTCATGGCAGGACGAGCAGGCCTGCCTGCCCGAGGCCGAGAGAGCGGGGTCGAAGAACATTTTTTTGCCAAGCGCCGTGAGCGCCTCGGCGCGGGCGAAGGCATCGGCGCGCGACAGCGGGTCGGGGTGGACGCTGGCGGTTCCGGCGCCGACGACGGTGGCGCAGGAGATCGCGGCGATGGCGAGCATCGCTGCGACGATGGCGCGCTTTTTCCATTGTGCGGCTGGCATGTCGGTTGGCCTGCTTTCTGGTCAGCCAATCTGAGGCCTGGATTGCTACGGATTGATGACTGCGTGGCGGTGGCTTGGTGCGGATGGGTCGCGATCCTTCACACCCCCCTCTGTCCTGCCGGACATCTCCCCCGCAAGGGGGGAGATTGGATGTGGCCCTGCATTCGCCAATCACTAAGATTTGAGAGGCGCTGTGTCGGAAGCTGCCGATCTCCCCACTTGCGGGGGAGATGGCCGGCAGGCCAGAGGGGGGTGCTGTCCCGCCAGCCCATCCGGTGACCCGGTCTGTCACAAAGCTGACAAGCGGCGGCCCTAGCGTCGGGATGTTCCTCCAGCCATCCCCCAGCCACGAGGCATCCCCATGTCCAGGTCCTTTCTCTCGCTCTGCCTCGCTTCCACGGCGCTGGCGTCGGCGGCCACCGCCGTGCAGGCGGCACCGCCCGGCTACGACAAGATCGACACCGTCGTCGTCATCTATGCCGAGAACCGCAGTTTCGATAATCTCTATGGCGGCTTCCCCGGCGCCAACGGGCTGGCCAATGTCTCGCCCGAGCAGGCGCGCCAGCTCGACCGCGACGGCACGCCGCTTGCCGAGCTGCCGCCGGCCTGGGGCGGGCTGACCGCCAAGGGCGTCACGCCACCCGTGACCGAGGCCCAATCGGCGCATCTCGCCAATGCCAGCTTCGCCATCGACGATCCCAACGGCTTCAACGAGAAGACCTCGGTCATCACGCGCGACCTCTGGCATCGCTTCTATGAGGAGCAGATGCAGATCGATGGCGGCAAGAACGACAAGTTCGTCGCCTGGGCCGATTCGGGCGGCCTGGTGATGGGCCATTACGACGGCTCGGTGCTGCCGATGTGGGCGGTGGCGAAGAAATACGTGCTGGCCGACAATTTCTTCCAGGGCGCCTTCGGCGGCTCCTTCCTCAACCATTTCATGCTCGCCTGCGCCTGCGCGCCGGTCTATCCCAACGCCGACACCAGCCCGGCCAAGGGGCTTGTCGCCGTGGTCGAGGCCGATGGCACGACGCTGAAACCGGCCGACAATTCGCCGGCCTCGGCACTGGGCGGCGTGCCGAAATTCGTCAATGACGGCGCCATCACGCCGGACTTCCATGCCGTCAACACCATGCAGCCGCCCTACCAGCCGAGCGCCAACAAGCCGGCCGAGGGCGGCGACAAGGCCCTGGCCGACGCGATGCAGCCGACGACGCTGCCGCCGCAGCACGAGATCACCATCGGCGACCTGCTGTCTCTGAAGGGCGTCGGCTGGGCCTGGTATGCCGGCGCCTGGCAGGCCACGCTCGACGGCAAGAACGCGACGCCGGTGCCGAACTTCCAGTTCCACCACCAGCCGTTCAACTATTTTGCCGCCTATGCGCCCGGCACGGCAGCGCGGACCGAGCATCTCAGGGATGGCGGCCTGGGCGGCACCGAGTTCATCAAGGCCGTCGACGACGGCAAGCTGCCGGCGGTGAGCTTCTACAAGCCGCAGGGCAATCTCAACGAGCATGGCGGCTATGCCGATGTGGCGAGCGGCGACGATCACCTGGCCGATGTCGTGGCGCATCTGGAGAAGAGCCCGCAATGGAGCCACATGCTGGTCGTCGTCACCTATGACGAGAATGGCGGCTTCTGGGACCATGTGGCGCCGCCGAAGGCCGATCGCTGGGGACCGGGCAACCGCATCCCGGCCATCATCGTCTCGCCTTACGCGAAGGCGGGCACGGTCGACCATACGCAATACGACACGACATCGATCCTGCGCTTCATCACCGCGCGCTACGACCTGCCGGTGCTGCAAGGCATCGTCGCCCGCGACCAGGCGCTGCGCGACAATGGCCAGCCGGCGATGGGGGATCTGAGTGCGGCGCTCGATCTGACGAGGTAGCGCAGGTCAGAACTCGCCGCCGCGTCGCAAAGGCGCGGCGGACCGGGTCAAGGCCCGGTCACCAGGGCAAAGGCGAGCTTAAGCAGATTGCCGTCCTGGCCGAATTCGACGCGGTCGAAATCCCGGCTGGCTAGCACCCGCGCCTTCGAGATGGCGTCAAGCCGCGCGACCACCTCGGCCCTGGCCTTGGTGCATCCGGGATCGTCGGCAATCGTAAGACCGTCTATCGCCGCCTCGATGTCGTGGACCATCCGGATCATGGTGGCCCCGTGCACCTGCTCGTGCTCCGTGACGCCGGCGATAAAGCTGTCCCAGCTCTTCTGGACCGCGGCCGGCAATGGACCGGAAGGCCTCGGCAAAGTGTAGGTGATGACGAGCTTCGGCTTGCCCGACGCCACCACGCAGTCCTTGCCCCTTGGCCTATAGGCGCGCCCGCTCCACGTCAGCTTGAAATTGGTGTAGGCGATGGTGCGCGTCCTGGCGCCGCGGATCAGCGGCCCCTTTTCGCCGATCGAGCGATAGAGCTCCTGTCCGGACCGGCCTGAAATGGCGTAGGGCTCGACCTGCTCGACCGGCTTCCACTCGGCGTGGGCCGAAAGCGGCAAGGCCAGCAGGGCAGTCACCAGGAGAAACAGGCGAACGCAGCGTCTCAATACAACTCTCCGCGAAAGACAGGGGCCGATCTTGCCCGACAGGGCAATGCCATCCCGGCCGTTTTTCTATAGACTGCAGATGGGTCCTGCAAATGACGGAAGGGAAGTCATGAGAGCGAAACACCTTATCGCCGCCGGTGCCGTGGCGGTGTTGCTGGCGACGCGGCCGTCGGTTGCCGCGTCTTGCAACGGCTGGAATGCGAAGATGGAGGAAGACGAGGGCGGCAAGGTGTTGACCGCCTCGGTCTGCGGCGGGCCGAAGGGCGATGCGTATCTGATGCTGACCTGTTTCGACAATCCGGTGCTGAGCTACGACCTCGGCGCGGCCGGCGGGCACGGGGAGCCCGATGACAGCGGCTCCTTCGACTTCAAGGCCGACGGCAAGACTGTCACCAAGACGCTACGGCTGGAGGAAATGTACAATTACTTCGTGGCCGACCTGGCGAAGGCCGATCCGTTGCTCGACCTGCTGCGCGGCAAAGGCAATTTGTCGGTCAGCGCCGCCAAATATGGGGAGATCAGTTTTCCGCTGAAGGGCTCGAGCGCGGCGGTCGGCAAGGTGCTGGCGCAGTGCGGCAAGTCTAGACCGGCGGATGGTGGAGATTGATCGCCGCTCGCCTGCGGGATCGTCGCGCTAGACTGAGACGGCGTCCAGGCGCCCTATCTCGCCATGGGTCGTGACACGCTCGATGTCGCAACGGCTGATGCCGATGTCCTTGAGCATGAAGTCAGGCATCGCCGCGAGGTGACGGCGGTCGCGCCGGTGGCGCCAGCCGCGGCCGATACCGGCCAGCATGGCGCGCAACGTAGTGGTCATGATCGGTTCCCGCGTTTGGCGATAATGTCGGAAGACGCCGGGACTGGCGCATGGCCAGGCCCGGCGACTGATCAGGCGTCGGCGGTCATGGGGCCGATAGAGGCCGCGAGCAGCGTCACCTTGTTGGCGGGAAAGCCGGCCTCGCGGGCATGCCGCTCGATCACATCGGCGCTCTCGGCCTCGTGCACGCAGTAGATCTTGTCGCCGGCGACATAGGATGTGATCCATTTGTAGGGCACGCCAAGCCCGGCAACGACTTCGTTGGACCTGGCCGAGATTTCCTTGAGCTCGCTGGCGCTCAGCCTGTCGGCGCCGGCGATTTCGCGTTCGATGATGAAAGTTGGCATTGTCGGTCTCCGTTGTTGGTTGACGGCCCGATAAATCCGATCGACGTTGGACCCGGCGTGCCGCGCGCCAAAACGCGGTGCGCTGGCGGTCACACGCTTCGTCCCACGGTGATGGCGCAGGTCATTCGCGAAGACGGGCAGGCGCAAATGGTTGAAAGATTGGGCGGTACGATCAGGCTTCTTGGCGATCCGGCCATTCTCGATGCGGATGGGCGAAGCCAACCGGTGCGCGGGCATCAGTCCTGGGCGCTGCTGGCCCGTGTTCTTCTGGCGCGCGCGCCGCTCGACCGTCGGACACTGGCGGCGGAGTTGTTTCCCGAGACCGTCGATCCGCTGGGTTCGCTGCGCTGGTGCCTGGCCTCGCTGCGCAAGGCGCTCAATGCTTCCGACTGCCTGACCGGCGATCCGGTGGAGGGACGCTTTGCCGACACTGTCGACATCGACGTGCTGCGGCTGGACCATGACGCTTTCGACATCGAGGCCGCCGGTCCGCTGCTCGGCACTCTGGAGCCGCGCTGCAGCCCGGAATTCGCGACCTGGCTGTTGGTCGAGCGCGAGCGCATCGCCGGCATCGTCGAGGCCCGCATCCGCCAGGAAACCATCCGGGCCATGGCGGTCGAGGACCATGGGCGTGCGACGCGGCTGGCCGAGCTCGGCGTGCGGCGCAGCCCCTACGACGAAAGCGCGCATATATTGCTGGTGAAGAGCCTGGCACTGGCCGGCCGCTATCAGGCGGCGCTCGACCATGTCGAGGCGACGGAGGCGGTGTTCGTGGCGGAGTTCGGGGAAAAGCCGTCGAGCGCGTTGCGGAGTGCCGCGCGCCGGACCATTTCGTCGCCGCCGAGCGGCATTTCCCGCCAGGCCTTCGTCTCGTCCCTGATGCAGTCGGGCCTCGCCGCGCTTTCGGCGGGCGCGGTGGAAGCCGGGATCGATTGCCTGCGCCGCGCCGTGCGCGATGCCGAGATGCTCAAGGACGCGCATCTGACGGCGCGCGCCATGTTCGAGCTGGGCTCGGCGCTTGTTCATTCGGTGAGGGGCTATGACGACGAAGGTTCGGTGCTGCTGCGCCGGAGCACGGAGCTGGCGCGCCAGGCCGGCAGCCAGCCAATCGCTTCGGCGGGATTTCGCGAGCTCGGCTATGTCGAGGCGCTGGCCGGACGCCGGCCATCGGCCGCGACCTATCTGGCGCAGGCGCTGGACCTGGCGGGTGGCGGCGAAAATCTGGCGGGCATCCATGCCGTCATGGGCTTCAACCTGGTCGACTGGGGCCGGATTGGCGAGGGGTTGGACCATTACGGCCTGTCGCTGGAGCATGCCCGTTCGGCCGGCAACCGCCGCCGCGAGATATGGTCGCTGGGATTGGGCGGCTGGGGTCTGCTCACCGCGGACCGGCTCGAGGAGGCCGACCGCTGGCTGGCGGATTGCCTGGCGCTGGTCGAGGAACAACGCTGGATATCGTTCCGGCCGTGGCCGGTGGCGGTGCTGAGCGAATCCCGTACCCGCCAGCAGGCGCGCCCGGAGGCGCTGCGCCCCGGGCTGGAGGAAGCCTTCGCGCTGAGCTGCCAGATGAACGACCCCTGCTGGGAAGGGGCCGTCGCCCGCGCGCTGGCACTGACTTATGCCGCGGAAGACGCGTTCGAGCCGGCCATGGAATGGCTGGTCGAGGCGCGCCGGCGCTGCATGCGCGACACCGACTCTTATGCCGGATTGCAGGTGGAGATCCTGGCAAGCCAGGTGGACATCAACCTTAAGCTGAACCGGCCAGGGACGGCGGACGCGGTGGCGCGCGAATGGCTGGCACTGGCAGCCCGCACGCACCGAGACACCCATGTGGCGCGCGCGGCCGCGTTTATCGCACGGAGCAATTGAGGTCTGCAGGCGGATGTGTCGCAACAGAAACGTTGCCGCCATCACCGCCTCGCGATATCCCGGCGTCATGATCACCTTCCGCAAGGCGCAAGCCGCTGACCTGCCTGCCATCGTCGCCATGCTGGCCGACGATCCGCTTGGCGCCGCGCGCGAGGACGCCTCTTTGCCGTTGGCGCAGGGCTACCTCGATGCCTTCGACGCCATCGATGCCGATCCCAACCAGCTACTGGCCGTGGCCGTGGAGGGCGGTGAGGTGATCGGCACCTTGCAGATCAGCTTTCTTGCCGGCCTGTCGCACAAGGGCGCCTGGCGCGGGCAGATCGAGGCGGTGCGGGTCGCCAGCCATCGGCGCTCAGGCGGGATCGGACAGCGGATGATCGACTGGGCGATCGTTCAGTGTCGGGCGCGGGGCTGCAATCTTGTGCAGCTCACCACCGACAAGAGCCGGGCCGACGCGCACCGTTTCTATGAACGCCTCGGCTTCACCGGCAGCCATCTTGGCTACAAGAAGAGCTTGTAGGCGTTCCGCTCCAGCGGCGACTGGCTTATACCCCGACACCCCCAGGCCCTATGCAAATCGGCTGGCAAAGCGGATATAGGTCAGCTAGGCTGACCTATATAAAGAATGGTCGACCTACAGAGAACGTCTGGGGAGGCGTGTCGTGACCGTTATGAATTTGCTGGCTTCGCGCTCGTCGCGGATGAAAGCCTCCGAAATCCGCGAGCTGCTGAAGCTGCTCGACCAGCCGGACATCATCTCGTTCGCCGGCGGCATTCCCGATCCGGCGCTGTTTCCGGCGGAAGCCATCCGCGATGCCTATGCCGATGTGCTGGGCGGCAGCGGGGCGGGCGCGGCGCTGCAGTACCAGGTTTCGGAAGGCTATCTGCCGTTGCGGCGCTGGCTGGCCGGGCAGATGGGCAAGCTCGGCGTCGCCTGCGACGAAGGCAACATTTTCATCACCTCCGGCTCGCAGCAGGCGCTGGATTACCTCGGCAAGCTGTTCCTGTCGCCGGGCGACACGGCGCTGGTGACCTGGCCGACCTATCTCGGCGCGTTGCAGGCCTTCAACGCCTATGAGCCGCGCTACGACCGGCTGCGGCCGGAAGGCGGCAACATGACGCCCGATGCGTATCGCGCGGCCGCCGCTTCGAATGGCGGCAAGGTCAAGTTCGCCTATCTGGTGCCAGACTTCGCCAACCCGACCGGCGAGACCCTGAACCGCCAGCAGCGCGAGGCGGTGCTCGATCTTGCCGGCGAGCTCGACATCGCCGTCATCGAGGATGCCGCCTACCGCGCGCTTCGCTATGATGGCGGGGGTGAGCCACCGATCCTGGCACTCGACTGCGCCCGTTCCGGCGGGATCGAAAAGGCGCGCACGCTCTATTGCGGCTCGTTCTCCAAGATCGTGTCGCCGGGCATGCGCGTCGGCTGGGTCTGCGCGCCACGCCATGTGGTGGAAAAGCTGGTGCTGATAAAACAGGCTTCCGACCTGCACAGCCCGTCGATCAACCAGGTGGTGATGCACCGCGTGGCCGAATCCGTGTTCGACGCCCAGGTGGAAAAGTTGATCGGCGCCTATCGCGAGCGCCGCGACGGCCTGCTTACCGCGCTCGAGGCGACCATGCCCGATGGCGTGACCTGGAGCCGGCCGGAAGGCGGCATGTTCCTCTGGGTGACGCTGCCGGAAGGGTTCGACGCGACCGAATTGCTGGCTCGCTCGGTGAAGGAGGCCCGCGTCGCCTTCGTGCCCGGCAGCGCCTTTTTCGCCGATGGAACCGGGCGCAACACGCTGCGGCTGTCCTTCACGCTCGCCGACCGCCGTGCGGTGACAGAAGGCATTCCAAGGTTGGCGTCGCTGCTGGAGGGATGAGGCCCTGAAGGAGGCTTGCTCAAGCCGCCACGCTCATCATTTGCTGCAGATTGGAGAGCCTGGTCCGCGCCAGCTCGCGTGCCGGTTTCTCGAAAGCGCTCTCGCCGCTCTCGATGACGAAGACCAGCGTCAGGAAGTCCAGCATGAATTCGTCGACGGCCACCTGGACCGGTCCCGACCGGCCTTTCAGACCGCGGGTCAAGGCGCTTGCCGCCCCGACGTCGTCGACGCCGGCGCTGTCGAGCAGCCTTTCGAGCTCTTGAAAAACGTCCAATGCATGTCTCCCGTCCGAGCCAGGAAACTTGGCTTGACGCGGAAAGTTCCACTATCGCAGGGAACCTATCGGGCATACCGGCGTTTGTTCGGCGTCTGACCCCCGCAGACAACCGAAAGCCCTCTGATTGGCTTTCCAAAGGCCCGCCGGCCCCCTCCGGCGGGCTCTTTGTTCTTGAGATCGGCAAAAGCGGCGCCTGACGTTCCCCACAGGATGCGGGGCGAGGCAAGGTCTGTCAGCAGCCTGCGGCATGGGCCTCCTGGCGCATTGACGGCACACCATGCATGCCTAAACTCGCAGCCTTGCGAGGAGGGCTCCGTATGGAAACCCAGGAACTGCATCGCGGCCGGCTCATCGACCACATCCATCTGGTGGTGAAGGACCTTCCCGCCAGCCGGCGTTTCTACGAGGCGGTGCTGCGGGCGCTCGATGTGCCGATCGGCGGCGAGTCGGAAGATTACTTCTGGTGCGACGAACTGTTCGTCTCCAGCGCCGACAGCCAGGCGGCCCTCGGACAGCTCACCGGCCGTCATCATCTTGCCTTCCAGGCCAGGGACCGCGCCATGGTCGATGCCTTCCACAAGGCCGGGCTGGCCGGCGGCGGCAGCGACAATGGCGCGCCGGGTGAAAGGTCCTATCATCCCGGCTACTACGCCGCGTTCCTGCTCGATCCCGACGGCAACAACATCGAGGCCGTTTATCACGGCCCCCACACACGCAGCGCTGCTTCAGTGAAGATCACGTTCTAGACTAGACGGCTTCCCATCGCCGCTTGTCCGCGTATACGGGATCGGATCAAGTCGCCCGAGGAGTCGGATGAAGCCCTTGCCAGAAGCGGTGCCGTTTTTCAGCCAGTGGGAAACGCCCGACATGACCATGGACGTGCTCGCTGAAGGCGCCGGGGTAGCGCTGAGGCGGGACCCGCTATGGCAGGGATCCGGTGCCCGGACGCTGGACGAATACGCGCTCTGGGCCGCCAACATCTGCGGCATGGCCTGCCTGAAGATGATCCTGGCGACGCGCGGCGAGATCGTGCCGACGATCGAACTGGCCAGGCGGTGCACCGGATATGGCGGCTACGTCGTCAATGAAGACACGATCAAGGGGCTCATCTACGCGCCCTTCGTCAGCTTCGTGCGGGAGGCCTTCGGCCTGCGGGCAGAAGTGATGACCAATGTCGCGACGGCCGAGATACCGGTAATCCTGGCGGGCTCGCGCTTCTTCATCGCCTCGGTCAGCAGCTGGATCCGCTGGCCGGACCGCGAGCCGCCCTCGAAGGGCGGCCATCTGGTGCTGGTGACGTCAGCGTCGCAGCAGGATTTCCGCTTCCACAACCCGTCCGGCCACACCCGCGCCACACAGGCAAACGCAAGCTTGGCGCCATCCGATTTCGATCGTTTCTTTGCCAATCGCGGCATTGCCGTCACCATTTGATTTTCGAGGGGTTTCAATGAAGAGCAGGGTTGCCATTCTCTATGGCGGGCGTTCGGCCGAGCATGACGTGTCGCGCCTGTCGGCGGCCAATGTGCTGAAGGCGATCGACCGGACGCGCTACGACATCGTGCCGATCGCGATTTCCCGAACCGGCAGGTGGTTGCTGCAGGAAGCGCCCATGGCCGCCGGCGACGGGGCAGGGGCTCCGGTATCCGAGGATGGCATCGAGGTCGCGCTGCTGCCCGGCGGCAAGGGCAGATTGGTGGCGGTCACCAATGGCGGAGCCCAGCCTGACCTGCCGCCGGTCGATGTCGTTTTCCCGGTGCTGCATGGCCCGTTCGGCGAGGACGGCTCGGTGCAGGGGTACGCCGAGGTTGCCGACGTCGCCTATGTCGGCTGCGGCATCCTCGCCTCGGCCGCCGCCATGGACAAGGACGTCGCCAAGCGCCTGCTGCGCGAGGCCGGGATTCCCGTCGCCCGCTCCATCACCTTGCTGAGGGGCGAGGCCGGCTCCTTCCAGGAGATCGCCGGCGCGCTCGGCCTGCCCTTCTTCGCCAAGCCGGCGCGCCAGGGCTCGTCCTTCGGGGTCAGCAAGGTGAATGACAGGGATGGTTTCGAGCAGGCCGTCGACACGGCGTTCCGCTATGACGGCAAGGCATTGATCGAGGAGTTCGTCGAGGGCCGCGAGATCGAGTGCTCGGTGCTGCAGCGCGCCGACGGGACGCTGACCGTGTCGCTGCCGGGCGAGATCATCCCGGCCGGCAAGCATGGCTTCTATACCTACGAGGCAAAGTATCTCGATGCCGACGGGGCACTGGTCAAGGTGCCGGCCGACATTCCGGCCGCGATCGCCGACAAAGCCAGGGAGATGGCGGGCCAAGCCTTCCAGGCGCTCGGCTGCGAGGCGATGGCGCGCGTCGACTTCTTCCTGCGCGCCGATGGCGGCCTGCTGGTCAACGAGGTCAACACCATTCCCGGCTTCACCGACATCTCGATGTATGCCAAGGCGCTGGCGGCGATCGGCATCGGCTATGGCCAGATCATCGACGCGCTGATCGAGCACGCGCTGGCCAGGCACGCGGCGCGCTGATCGAACGCGAGGCCAGGGAACATAATCACTCGCCTGGACTTGATGGTGGCCAGCGGTTCGTCGCCGGCATAGGATGCACGCCGGCTCACTATATCCGATCATGGCGCCTGGCAGGGGGAGACACCACATGGCGGCCAACACTCGAAACGGCACGGCAGCGCCGGCGCTGGAGGACATGCTGTCCGCAGCCTCCCGTCCGCGGACGACCTTGCCCAATGTGGCAACCATCGTCACGACCGTGGCGGCGCTGTATTTCGGGCGCGAGGTTTTCCTGCCGATCGCCATCGCGCTGCTTTTGACATTCGCCCTGGCGCCGCTCGTCTCGGGGCTCAAGCGCATCGGTATCCCCCGGATTGCCGCCGTCATCGCCAGCGTGATGGGCGCTTTCGCGGCGCTCGCCCTGTTCAGCTTCGTCGTCGCCACGCAGGTCAGCGAACTGGCGCAGAACATTCCGGTCTACCAGACCAACATCCTGACCAAGATCCGCTCGCTCAAGGAAACCGGCGTCGGGGGCGGCATCGTCTCGAGGTTGAGCGCGGTGATCGAGCGTGTCGGCCAGGAGATCGACCGGCAGGACGCTTCGCTGCCGGCCGCGACGCCGGACAAGCCGCCGCGCGAGCCGGTGCCCGTCGAGATCGTCGCGCGTGAAAAGCCGCTCGAAGTCCTGCAGAACATAGTCGGCCCGCTGATCAGCCCGCTCGGATCGGCCGGACTGATCATCGTCGTCGTCATCTTCATGCTGCTCGAGCGGGAGGATTTGCGCGACCGCTTCATCCGGCTTGTCGGCTATGGCGACCTGCACCGCACCACCGAGGCGCTTCGCGATGCCGGCAAGCGCGTCGGCCGCTACCTGCTCATGCAACTGGTCGTCAACATCGTCTACGCGATCCCGATCGCTGCGGGACTGTGGATCCTCGGCATTCCCAATGCCCTGCTGTGGGGCCTGCTGGCGCTGGCGCTGCGTTTCGTCCCCTATATCGGTCCGGCCATCGGCATGCTGTTGCCGCTGTTCCTGGCCCTGGCCGTGGCGCCGGGTTGGTCGCTGCTGCTGTGGACGGCGGCGCTGTTCGTGGTGATGGAACTGATCACAGGCAATGTCATCGAACCCTGGCTCTACGGTTCGCGCACCGGGCTGTCGCCGCTGGCGATCATCGTCGCGGCGATCTTCTGGACGTGGCTGTGGGGGCCGCTCGGGCTGATCCTGTCGACGCCGCTCACCGTCTGCCTCGTGGTGCTGGGCAGGCATGTGCCGCAGTTCGAGTTCCTCGACGTGCTGTTCGGCAACGAGCCCGTGCTCGAACCCCATGCGCGCCTCTACCAGCGGCTGCTGGCGGGGGACCCGGAGGAAGCGACCGACCACGCCGAAGAGATCCTGGAAGAAAAATACCTGGTCGAATTCTATCACAAGGTGGCCATCCCCGCGCTGCTGCTGGGCGAGCGCGACCGGGCGCGCGGCGTCATGGGCGACGTGCAAAGGCGACAGGTGGCGGCCAGCGCGCTGACGCTGGTGGCCAATCTCGACGACGACGCCAAGGAGGAGGCGGACGAGGAGGATGATACGGTCCTGACCGGCGAGACCGACGAGGATGGCGATGGCGTTGCCGAGGAACAGGTGGACCTGCCTGACGGTGCCGGCATGTCGGTGCTCTGCGCCGGGGGGCGTGGGGAACTCGACGACGCCGCCGCCGCGATGCTGGCGCAGGTGCTGCAGGTCCAGGGCGCGACCGCGACGAAAGCCGGTTTCGCCGAGATGGAGCCATCAAGCGTCCGCGATCTCGACCTGGCCGGCATCGACACGGTCGTGGTCGGCTTCCTGAACCGCGATTCCGTCAAGCACGCCCGGTTCCTGGTTCGCCGTCTGAAGCGGGCGAAGGCGGGACTGCGGGTGGGCATCGTGTTCTGGTCGGAGGACGGCAATGGCGACAAGGACGCCGCCCTCAAGCTGGCGGAGGACATGAACGCGGATTTCGTCGCGCACGGCATGGTGGACGCGGTCATCGGCGCGCTCTCGCAAGAACCGGCCGTGGTGCTGAAATTGGCCAAGCGCCGCGCGAGGCGGCTCCGGCCAGCGCCACGCAAAGTCTCAGCCGCGGCGGCCGCGAGCTAGAACCGTACATCTGTCGGAAGCTTGATCCGGCCCAATCCAACGGTCGGGCAAAAGACCGGCAAGCCGGGCGGTCACATATTGGAGGCGACGTCCCGGGTGGAGATCGGCTTCGGCTTATGCGCCGGACGCGGCCTTGGCTTATGCTCGGCGGTATGCTGCTTCACGGTGGAAGCGGCTTTCACGGTGTCAGCTTTATGAGGCGCTTGCGTCTTGCGGCGCATGAGCCAGTTGGAAGACAGTTCGGCAAGAAGACCGCGCAGTTCTTTCACAACATCCTCCTTCGGTAGGCGGCAGGATAATTTCCGAAGGCGAAACTTGTTCCAGACGCCACCGTGCCCGGCTGCAAGCGCCATGCGCGAGGGATCAACCGTTGGACGGCTATTGGATCGAAGTCGAGTACGGCGGCTCAAACGGCGAGCGCCCATCATTGCCGTGCCGATCGTCATGACCGTCTGGCAGCATGTCGAATTCTATAGCCGCGCCAAGGAGTTGCGCTGCCTGCAAGACAAGATGTTCGATGTCTTCGAGGGCGACATTCTCCGCCAGGTTCCTGAGCCGGACCTGCTCGGCCACGAAAGCGATGTTGACGATGCCAGCCGACTTGAAGGCCGCGTTGACCGCTGAACTCACATCCTCGCGCAACGTCGCGGAATAGTTGTAGCGCATCTGAAACCTCCCTGTGGGAACGGTTTTGTCCAGGCTGAACCATGCGCCGATCATGCACCCCCGGCAAGTAACTTCGGATTAATTTCGTATACAAATCAACAAGTTAGTAAAGTTATCCAAATAAGGCAGAGGCGTCTGGCCAGCAAGATGCGCGTGATGCGCAAACCCCGCTTTGGCGGCACTTGACGTTTTATGCGGCTCATCCTAACTGTGGGCGGAGTTAGCCAGATACTCACTCGAATTCTCTGGACCTTGAGCGAGGAGGCGCGCCATGCCTGAACTGGAGCGTCCGGAACGATTGCAGATCATGCTGACCGCCGACGAACTGGCGGCGCTTGAGAACTGGCGCTACGACAACCGCATGCCCAGCCGGTCCGCAGCAGTCAGGGAGCTGCTGCGGCGCGGTCTATCTTCGGAGGGGTTCCTGCGGGCCGATCACGGCATCAAGTCGCAGGATTACGGCGTCCTGCCCACCGCCCCCGGTGACGGGGCCGCCGACGCCGACGAATAACGCGCATCTTATCGGTCGCCGCCACCATTGCGGCCGCCGGCCCCCAATTCGAGATAGACTGGCTCTAGAGGATGTTCGACGTCACCTCGACGATGATCGACGCACCCTCGGGCGAGCTGTTGGTGACGTGGACCACTCGCGACACCCGAAGATCCTGCGTATTTCCGTCGATGGACAGGGAGACACTCTCGCCGATGCGGGGAACCGCCTGGAAAAGCGCGTCTGCCGCTTCCGGGCGGTTGTCGATGGAAATGCGGCAGCTGACGGTCATGAAGTAGCCTCCTGTGTCTGACGCTCGACAACGCAGGCTGCGGGAAATGGTTTCAGGCCGTGTCGGTGTGATGCCGGCGTCCTGGCCAAGCCAGCTCCAGGGCTGGTTCCCGCTCAAGGGCTCGAACCTCGATTCACGCCTTCAAAGGGCGCTGTCCTACCATTAGACGAAGCGGGAATGCTTGCCAGACGCAACACCCCTAGCTGGTTCGCGCGACGGGATCAACGCGGGTCCTCATAAAGAGGGCCTCGTTGGGTGGCAGTCAGTTGGGGAAGTTGTTGACGGGTTCTTCGCAACGATAGACCGGACAGCGGCCGTCGCGGGTCGGCACATAGGCCGACATCGGCACTTCCGGCCAGTCGCATTCGTTGCCGAACTGCCGGACATACCGGTCATAGGTGTTCGGGCCGGTGGTCAGCACCACGGCGCGGTGGCTCTGGATCAGGTCTCGAAGCTGTTCGCAGCTCATCGTCCGGGTGTCGGGGCGGGCGTCGGCGACGCCGGTCGCGACAAGCAGAACGGCTGCTGTCATCAACACGATTTGGCGAAGGGGCATGTGGGACCTCGAGGCTTGGTTCACCCGAAGGGTGTGTGCAGCCAAAACTCGCATCCTGTCCAGCGGTTCCGCGCCTGCCTGTAAGGGATTGCACGGCGCAACCAAATGTCGGGTCGCGCATTCCTGGACATGGACAGCAGCAAGACATACGAACCCATGCGATCGTGGCCAGGAATCGAACCGAGGCGAGCCATGTGCTGCTCTTCGTGCGGTGGCCGTGACCATGGCTACGAGGACTGCCCGCGACGGGCCCCCGTCGACAGTCTGGCGTTCGAGGCTCCGGACCTGAGTGCAGCCTGTTCGAGTTCGACAGGGATTTCCGCATCATAGGCGCCGTGGCGCTTCCAGCCGTTTAGCAATGACGGAGCCGAGGATGCCAAGCAAGCCTCCCATGGGCCGGCGGGGCGCGGTTGAATACCGGGCGGCTTGCAACCAAATGGCCCATCGGGCATTGCTGGACGTGGGCGCAAATCCGTCATGCCGAGGCTGACGGTTGGGGCGGGGCGGTACGAGCTGAGAGGGTCGTTCGAGATCCGGGGAAAGCTGGGGCAATGACTAAAGTCGCGGGCAACGACGGCTCGACAGAGATCACCGCCGAGACCAGGCTTGCGGCCATTGTCGATTCGTCCTTCGACGCCATCATCAGCAAGGACCTCAACAGCATCATCACCAGCTGGAATGGCGCGGCCGAACAGATGTTCGGGCACACCTCCGAGGAAGCGGTTGGCCAGTCCGTGCTGATGCTCATTCCCGATCACCTCCGGGACGAGGAGGCCGACATCATCGGCCGGGTTCGCAAAGGTGAAGTCGTGGCCAGCTATGAAACCGTCCGGCGCCGCAAGGATGGCGGGCTCATCGCCGTGTCGCTGACCGTCTCGCCGATCCGGAACAGGGCGGGCGAGATCATCGGTGCTTCGAAGATCGCGCGCGACATCACCTCGACCAAGGAGAGCGAGCGCCGGATCAGGCTCTTGCTGCGCGAGGTGAACCATCGCGTCAAGAACCAGTTCGCGGTGATCCTGTCGATGATCAGGGAGACGAGCAAACGCTCGACCGATCCGCGCGAGTTCGAGGGGCTTGTCCGCTCCCGCATCATGGCACTGTCGCGGTCGCACGACCTGCTGGTGAATTCGGAATGGGCGGGAGCCAGCCTCTTCGACCTGATCCAGGAGCAGTTGAAGTCGTTCGGCCACGAGGAGCAGGTTTCGCTCTCCGGACCGCTGCTGACCCTGCAGCCGAACGCGGTGCATAATCTGGGCATGGCATTTCATGAACTGGGGACGAACTCGTCCAAATATGGCGCGCTGGGCGGCGAGGACGGGCGCATCGAGATCACCTGGCAGATCATCCCGGGCGCTTCGGGCCAGCGGGAACTTCATCTCGTCTGGGACGAGACCTCGCCGGTCCAGACCGAGGAAAGCCCCGAGGACAGCGCGCGCAAGGGGTTCGGCACCGTCGTCCTGCAACGGGTCGCGCCGCAATCGCTGAACGGCGCCGCCATCATGGAGCGCGGGCCCGGCCATGTGCGCTGGGCGCTGACGGCGCCGCTCGAATCGATCATCGTTCCGCAGATCGGCGCCGAGATGCCGGTGGCCGACATCAATCGGGCGTTCAATCCTTGACGCCTCCGGCGGGCGGCATTTCCCGTGCCGGGCAGGTCCTGCCGGTGCTCGCCGCGTCGCGGCTGCCTTCCAGGAACCGCTGCCTTGCGGCCACGTTGTGACAGTCCTGATTTTTGGAGGGACATATGGAACAACTCGTCGAGGAATTCGGCCACCCGACATACACGTCGTTTCCGGTGATCGCGGCGCGGCTGCTGCTGGCGACAATTTTTGGCGCGGTCATCGGGTTCGAGCGTGAATGGCGCGACAGGCCGGCAGGGCTGCGGACGCATATCCTGGTCTGCGTCGCCGCGGCCACCTTCGGCATCCTGACGATCGAGATCATCCACGCACCGATGTTTGCCGGAGAATCGGTCAATGTCGACCCGATCCGGGTGGTCGAGGCGGTGACCGCCGGCGTTGCCTTCCTCGCCGCCGGCTCGATCATGTTTGCGCGCGGCGAGGTGCATGGGCTGACGACCGGGGCCGGCATGTGGCTGGCCGGCGCCATCGGCGTCGCCTGCGGATTGGGCCTCTGGCAAGTCGCCGGCTTCGGCACGCTGATCGTGCTGATCGTCGCCGGGCTTCTGCATCGGCTCCAGCCAAGGCGCGGACTTGCCACCCAAGGCCGGGACAAGGGCGCCGGATCGGAAAATGATCAGTCCCCGGCGGACTAGCGTCGCCGACAGACAAATCGCCAACCTTTCGCGCCGACAGGCGTTGTGCCTTCCAAGACGCATATCCCGATAAGGCTCGTTGCTCAACGCGACTATCAACTTGGCTTGAGACCGGGACAAACGAAAGGAAAGCCGATGAACACGCGCATCATTTTCTCCAGCGTCCTGCTGCTGGCGGCGACGCCGGCCATGGCGCAGACGCAGCCGGGCGACACCCAGCCGCCCCCGGCGCAAAGCGGCAATTGCCAGGCGAAGACCGACAGTGACGGCCAGCAGAAGCCGGCGACAGGCGGCAATCTGAGCCAGACGCTGGGAGATTGCGGCAGCGTGCTCAAGCCGCCGGCGACCGGCGATCACGACATGACGGCGCCGGCTCCCGACGCAGGCAACACCCCGGTGATCAAGCCGGGCGAGGTGCCGCAGCAGCCTCCGGCGCAATAAGTTAATATTCGGTGATTGCGCCGCCCGGCGGGGGAACCTGGCACCTGGCGAAACGTTTTTGTCAAAACCGATTTCGAAAGGACAGGACCGTGAGAGACATCGCCAGCACCGCCACTTTTGTTGCCTCGATCGCGATCGTCATTGCCTTGATGCTGATGGCGCCGAAAAGCTTCGGATTTGAATCGTCGCGCCCCATCGTGCAGGGCGAGATTTCAGCGCCCTGATCATAGGCGCTTCGAACGAAAACGGGCGAGGTCTGCGACCCCGCCCGGTTTTTATTTCTGAGAATTAGCGGACCAGGACGCCCGCATGATCGCACAGGGCGGCAAACGCTTCCTGTGCCTGGGCGGCCGAGATCTTGCCATCCAGCGCCGCCTCCACCTGTTCGCGCGCGGCCTGGTAGAACGGTCCGCGCCTTCCCTGCGGCCAGTCGATCAGGATTTCGCTGGCGTCGCGCAGGGTGGCGACATCGCGGATGGTGTCCGCCCCGGCCGGCTTGATCCGGATCGGCGCCGTGAGCCTCAATTCAGCCATTGCTTTGATCCGGCTACTGGAGGAAATGGGCTTCGCGTGCGGCGTCGATCATCGCGCGCATCGCCTTTGCCGGCGGCGTCCAGCCATCCAGCGCGTCGCGGCAGCTGCGCAGCGCCGCACGATAGCTTCTGCCCTGGCCCGCCGGCCAGTCGCCCAGACATTCCAAGCCTTCCCAGGCACTGCGCACGATGCGCTCTCGTTCCGGAGCGAACTTCAGCCTGATCGGCCGAGGGAACATCTTGTCGTTCACGCTAACGTCTCCATGCACTGCGAAGCGTCTGGTAACGTCAGTCGAGGGGCTCGGTTCCCGGCTCGGGGACCCAAATTTCAATCGCGCGTAACGGCGGCTTGCGGCGCTTGCGCCGCGTCATCCCCTGCCGTCTCGCGGTCATGTGAAAACTGTCTGGTGCCGGGCAGGGCATGCAGCCAGGTTTCGCGCCGGCCGATCCACAATTCATATTCGGGCGCAAGGTCGCTCGGCGCGATGTCGAGGCTGCCGATCATCACCTCGGCCTCCTTGTCGTCCACCCAGGCGATGCGGCCGCCGCAGGTCGGGCAAAAGCTGCGCGTGCCGTAGCTGCTGACAATGCCTGTCATCTCGAAAGCCTGGCGCGGCCAGACGGCAAAGGCGGAGAAGACGGAGCCGCCGGCCTTGCGGCAATCCTTGCAATGGCAGAGGCCGACCCTGAGCGGCTCACCGCTGACAGAAAACGTCACGCCGCCGCAAAGGCAGCCGCCGGTCCTGCGCATGGTGTCGGACATGGTCGCACCCCTCCCTGGTCCCGGTTGCGCCGAGGCCCGCCCTCGGCGTGGTCCTCAACGCGGGGCAGGAAAAATGTTTTCGGCGCTTTCGGCCGCGAGCTGTCAGCCGCGCGCGGCCATGTAGGCGTCGAGTTTCTTTCTCGATGGGCCATAGCGCTTGATGATGGTCTGCGCTTCGCTGGGCGGAAGGCCGTATTTCTTGGCGAAGGCGGCAACCTCATAAGGCTCCTCGCTCGAAACCAGCTTGCGGTCCTGTTTGGTCTTGGATTTGTCGTCAGCCATGTCGCATCTCGCTTTCTGGTGTCTGGAAGCACATTGGCGCGGCCCCCGCGCACGATCCTGTGATCAACAGGACATAACACGGATCGGCGGCTCTGTGTTCCACTGGCACCAACAATAAGGCGGAGGCGGCTTGCCCCTCGCGGTGATCAGTGCGCTGCGATGTCTCAGGCCGGCTTCAGGCGGGCGGCCGCGAGATACA
>NZ_JBAZUD010000068.1:0-26907 GCF_041661565.1 Mesorhizobium sp. | reverse complement strand
TGTTGATGAACACCACGCGCTCCTTCGCGGCGCGGATCGCTTCCTTGAGGTTGACGGTGGTGCGCCGCTCCTCGTCCATGATGCCCATCTTGATGGTGTTTCTGGCCATGCCGAGCAAGGCTTCGACGCGGTCGAAGATCTCGACGGCGAAAGCGACCTCCTCGGGCCCGTGCATCTTGGGTTTCACGATATACATCGAGCCGGCGCGGGAGTTCATCCGCCGCCCATTCGGCCCGACATCGTGCAATGCGATCAGCGCCGTGATCGCCGAATCCATGAGGCCTTCCGGCACTTCATTGCCGTCGCGGTCGATTATCGCCGGATTGGTCATCAAGTGGCCGACGTTCCTGATCAGCATCAGCGAGCGGCCGGGCACGGTCAGCGTGCCACCGGCCGGCGCGGTCCAGGCGCGGTCGGGATTGAGCTTGCGCACGAAGCTCCTGCCGCCCTTGGTGATTTCCTCGGTGAGGTCGCCCTTCATCAGGCCGAGCCAGTTGCGGTAGACGACGACCTTGTCCTGCGCATCCACCGCCGCGACCGAATCCTCGCAATCCTGGATGGTAGTGAGCGCCGATTCCAGGATGACGTCGGCGATCCCTGCCGGATCGGTGCGGCCGATCTGGTTGTCGCGGTCGATCGAGATCTCGATGTGCATCCCGTTCCTGACCAGCAGCACAGCGTCGGGGTTGGCGGCGTCGCCGCGATAGCCGACAAATTGTTTGGGATCGGCCAGAGTGGTCGAGCCGGCGCCAGCGCCGAGTTTCAGCGTCTCATTGGCTACCGACAGGCCGTTCACGCCGGCCCATTTGCCCGAGGTAAGCGGCGCGGCCTCGTCGAGGAAGCTTTTCGTCCAGCCCACGACCTTGGCGCCACGCGCCGGATTGAAGCTCTTGCCCTTCTCGGCGCCATCCGTTTCAGGAATGGCGTCGGTGCCATAGAGCGCGTCATAGAGCGAGCCCCAGCGCGCATTGGCGGCGTTGAGCGCATAGCGCGCATTCATCACCGGCACGACCAGCTGCGGCCCGGCAACGACAGCGATTTCGGGATCGACATTGTCGGTCGACACGGCGAAGGCCGGGCCTTCCGGAACGATGTAGCCGATTTCCCTGAGGAAGGTTTTGTAGGCCTCCATGTCGATGGCTGCGCCATTGTCGCGATACCAGCCGTCGATCCGGCCCTGTATGGCGTCACGTTTTTCGAGCAGCGCCCTGTTCTTCGGCCCGAGATCATGGACGATGGCCGAGAAGCCGTTCCAGAAATCGGCCGCCTCGACGCCGGTCCCCGGCAAGGCCTCGCCGGCCACAAAATCATGCAGCTCGCGGGCAATCCGCAATCCGTCGATCTCGATGCGATCGGTCATCAGGGCGTCTCCAGCTGGAAGGCTTTGCGGGGCGTTTGGCACGTTGGGGTTGAAGGGTCAATTCGGCTTAGGTTCAAGGCGAGTGTTTAGGCAAGTTGGCGGAGGGGTGGCAACAGCGTCTTCTCCCAGTTCTACGAGAAGATGGCGGCAGCCAGATGAGGGGCGGCGCAGAGCTACGTGAAATGGCGGACGGCCAAATCGCGTTGACCCGCGCTGCCCCTCATCCGCCCTTCGGGCACCTTCTCCCGTGAAATGGGGAGAAGGTAGAGGGTTACACTGCAATTCTCGGCCGGCCCGAGGCCACCGCGAGCACATCGGCCTCGATGAACATGCGCTGGGCCTCGACCGTGGAGACACGGAATTCGGTCGTGACTTCGATCTCGGCGCTGTCGGTGCCGGCGTCCCTCGCCCGTTCCGCGACGATGGCGCGGACATCAGCTTCGGCGGCCGCGATGGCCGCCGCCTCATCGAGGAAATCGCGGACCGTCTCGCCGGAAGAAACGCGAAACAGTCCTTCCCTGGGCTGGCTGACGCGTGCTTCGGCCGACACCCGCACCTGGCCGACGACGGCGCCGAGCGCATTGGCGACATCGGTGTCTTCCGGCACCACGCAGTCATTGCCGATCAGTGGCGGCAGGCCGGCATAATGCAGGGGAGCCGAGGCACCGAGGCCGATGACCGGGCGGTCGAGTGCGACGCTGAGGCGGGCGATGCCGGGATGCGCGTCGACGGCACGCTGCACCAGCGCGTGCGCCACCGTCGCCGCGCCATCCAGCCCGTCCTCGGCGAAGGCGGTCTCGAGGATGACTTCGGCCGACCAGCGCGTCAGCGTCACCAGCACCCGCTCCGAAATCGCCTCCGGCGAGGCGGCAATGGGCTGGCCACGGCCGTCGCGCTTGCGCGCGAACAGTTCGGCGCCCAGCCGGGCGGCGACCGGATCCCAGTTCGTCTGCTTGCCCAGCACATGCGCGGCGTCCGACGGGGTAAAGCCGGCGACATGCACCAGCCCGCGCGACACCAGCCGGTTGAGCGTGGCGTTCTGGGCATTCGAGGTCAGCAGCTTGTCGATGGCGAGCGGCACGGCGCCGACCATCTCGTAAAGCTTGGCTTCGGCGCCAGTCAATCCCGCGGCGAGCCGGTCGGGCACGCCGGTGCGCACCGCGAAGCGGCCGTCCATGCGGCCCGGGTTGGGCGCCCGCAGCTGCCGTTCGAGTTCGGATGTGACGGCCGCGCCATGAGCCATGCCGGCCAGCGCCAGCGGTACCAGGCGGCGTGGGCCAAGCAGGATCCTCGGATTGAGCGAACCATCCTCGAGCGCCACTTCGGAATCGCCGCCAAGGCCGAAGGTGCGCATGGCGACGGCCTCGACCATGGTGCGGAAGCCGCCGACGGTGGCGCCTTCCGGATCGAGACGCGGCCGGCCCTTGTCGAGCACGGCGACATCGGTGGTGGTGCCGCCGATGTCGGAGACCAGCGCATTGTCGAGGCCGGTCATATGGCGGGCCCCGACCAGGCTGGCGGCCGGGCCGGACAGGATCGTCTCGATCGGCCGCTGGCGGGCGAACGCCGCCGAGACCAGCGCGCCGTCGCCGCGCACCACCATCAGGGGCGCCGCGATGTGGCGCGCCTCCAGGAAACCTTCTGTTGCCGCCACCAGCCGGTCGATCATCGAGATCAGCCTGGCATTGAGCAGCGTCGTCAGCGCCCGGCGCGGCCCGCCGAGCTTGGCCGACAGCTCGTGGCTGGCGGTGACCGGAAGGCCGGTCCTGTCGCGGATCAGGTCGCGGGCGGCGACCTCATGGGCCGGGTTGCGGGTGGCGAAATAGGCGCAGACGGCGAAGCCGGACACCGTGGCGCCGAGTTCCGGCAGCATGGCCTCCAGCCCGGACAGATCGAGCTTGGCTGCATTGCCGTGGACGTCGTGGCCCCCGGGGCAGAACACCACCGGGTCGGTGCCGAGCGCGGTCTTCAGCCCGTCGCGGGCAAGGTCGGCCTCGGAGAAGCCGATCATCACCAGCGCCACGCGGCCGCCCTGGCCCTCGACCAGCGCGTTGGTGGCCAGCGTCGTCGACATCGACACCAGCTTGATGTCGGCCGGATCGGTGCCGGCCTTCTCCAGAACGGCGTCGACGGCACCGGAAATGCCCACGGCCAGATCATGCCGCGTGGTCAGCGCCTTGGCCTTTGCCAGCACCTTGCCCTTGTTCGGCCCCTGTTGCGGGCCTTCCGTTTCGGACCACAACACGGCATCGGTATAGGTGCCTCCGGTATCGATCCCGAGGAACAGCGGCTTTGGCTTGGTCTTGGCGGTCATTTCTGATGGCGGTCCGGCTCAGGGGTTGGTCTGTGCTGCACCTGCCCTTAGCCGATCGCGCCCGGCCGATAAAGCCGCGAGCGCTGGGCCAAGATGGAGTTCCCTCCGCAGCGTTCGCCAGAGCGTTGGATGGTCGGCGCGCCATCCGCCACGCGACGGTCATGGGCGCCAGAAGGACTTCGCGCATTCACGGCGCACGTCCTCGCGGGTCAGGCCAAGGTCGCGCAAAAGATGATCGTCGATCTCGGCGAGGTCGAGACGCTGCAGATGGCGGTCATACCAGCGGGCCAGCAAGCGCGGGCGCCACCGGGTGACGAACGGAAACCATCGGCGGCCAGGCGACGGCGCGGGCGTGGAAGCGGTTCGTGCGGTCATCGTCATCTCCTTGATCCGGTCGGAGATTAGTGGTTATCTGACGAGAACGCTTCGATGGAGAACGAACCATGCGTGAGGGACCGGACATCGCCCGCATCGCCAGCCTGGTCGGCGATCCTGCCCGCGCCAACATGCTCAACGCGCTGATGGGCGGCACGGCGCTGACGGCGAGTGAACTGGCCCTGGAAGCCGGCGTGTCGCTACCGACCGCGTCTTCACATCTTTCCAAACTGATGGAAGGCGGATTGCTGACCCTGGCCAGCCAGGGACGCCACCGCTACTACGGCCTTGCCGGGCCGCAGGTGGCCGGCATGATCGAGGCCATCTCCGGCGTTGCGGAAGCCGTCGGCCCCAAGCGCGTGCGGCCGGGTCCGCGCGACGGAGCCATGCGCGTGGCGCGTGTCTGCTACGACCACCTCGCCGGCGAGCAGGCGGTGGCGATGCTCGATCGGCTGGTGGACAAGAACGTGCTGGTCCGCGATGACAAGGAGATCAGGCTGGGGCCGTCGGCGGCAGCGCATTTCGCCGCCATCGGCATCGATGTCTACACCAAGCCGCGGCGGCCGGTCTGTCGCGCCTGCCTAGACTGGAGCGAGCGCCGCTCGCATCTGGCCGGCACGCTGGGGGCCGCCATCCTCGACAAGATCCTCATGGAGAAATGGGCCCGCCGCGAGAAGGACAGCCGCGCGGTGGTGTTTTCGCCGCCGGGCAAGCAGGCCTTCGAGAGGGCGTTCTTGAGCTGATCGGCGGCACTCGCTCCCGCCTTCGTCGAGTGGGCTATCCCCGCTTCAACGCCTTTGCCTGCTTGAAGAAATCGACCCAGGGGTCTGCCTCCGCCAACTTCGCCAGGGTCGACTTGTCGCCGATCGGGAACGCGTTCGGCGCCAGGCCGGCCTCTATCTCCGGCCAGGTCACCGGCATGGACACGGTGGCGCCCTTTTTCGCCCGCGATGAATAGGGCGCGACCGTCGTCGATCCACGGCCATTGCGCAGATAGTCGACGAAGATCTTTCCGGTCCGCGCCTTCTTCGACAGCGTCGCGGTATAGCGGTCAGGGGCGGACTGCTCGAGCGCCTTGGCGAAATCATGGGAGAAGGTTTTCACCGCCTCCCAATCCGCCGATGGCTTCAACGGCACCAGGACATGGTAGCCCTTCCCGCCCGAGGTCTTGACGAAATTGGGCAAGGTCAGATCGTCGAGCTTGGCTCGGATGTCCAGTGCCGCCTGGCGGACCGCTTCCACGTCGACGCCCTCGTCGGGATCCAGGTCGAAGATGATCTGGTCCGGCTGCTCGAGCTTGTCGATGGTGCAACCCCAGATGTGAATTTCGACCACGCCATATTGGACGAGCGCGGCAACGCCGTCGAAATCCCGGATGAACAGGATTTCCTCGCCGTCCGTAGGATCCTTCATCCGCGCGATCTTGTCGCTCATGCCGGCCGACGCATGCTTCTGGAAGAAGCGCGGGCCGCCGACGCCGTCGGGCGCGCGCACCAGGCTGAGCGGACGGTTGACGATGAATTGCTCCATGCGCTGCCAGACCCGCGCATAGTGCTCGAGCAGGCCCTGCTTGGATATCTTCTCCTCGGGCCACAGCAGCTTGTCGGGATGGGAGAGCTTTACGGTAGTGGTCATCGCCCCAGCGGCTTTGCCGCCGCCGTTCGATGCCTGCTTTGCCTTGGCAGGGCTGCTGCTCGTCGGCGCCTTCGGCTTCTCCTGCACGACTTCCTCCGCCGGCTTGTCCTCGCGCAATCCCTGGAACGAGGCGTGGCTTATTATACGGTCGGACGTCCAGCTGCGAAACTCCACCTCGCCGACAAGCTCCGGCTTCACCCAAACCAAGCCCTTGCCCTTCGGCACGGCGGTGTCGAAAGGCGAGGACGCCGCCTTCAGCGCGTCGAGCCTTGTCTTCAGCTCAGCGGCGCCCTTGGCGGAAAAACCCGTGCCGACGCGACCGGCATAGTGCAGCGTGCCGCCCTCGTGATAACCGACCAGCAGCGAACGCAGACCGCGTCCGGTCTTGTCGGACGGCAAATAGCCGCCGATGACGAACTCCTGCCGCGCCGTGCATTTCGACTTCACCCAGGCTGGCCCGCGCCCACCGCGATAAGGCGCGTCCGCGCGTTTGGAGACGACGCCTTCCAACCCCATCCGGCAGGCATGCTCCAGCATGATCTTGCCGGGTTCGGCAAAATGGTCGGAGAAGCGGACCGCGGAATTCTCGTCCTGCTTGCCAAGCAAATCCTTCAGCGCCTGCTTGCGCTCGACCAGCGGCTCGGGGCGCAAATCCTCGCCGTCGAGGCGCATCAGGTCGAAGACATAGTAGATGAAGCGATCCGTTCGCCTGGCCGACAGGTCGGCTTGCAGCAGTGCGAAGGAAGACACGCCGCTGTCGGCCAGGACGACGATCTCGCCATCGATGACGGCATCACTGCATTTGAGCGCCGCGAGTTCGGCGACGATCCGGTCGCCGAACTTCCCGGTCCAATCGAGGCCGGTGCGGGTCAGCAGCCGCACCTTTGTGCCGGCAATCTGCGCCTGCATGCGATAGCCGTCGAATTTGACTTCGTGCAGCCAGTCCTTGCCGGCCGGCGCTTCCCGTTCGAGTGTTGCAAGTTGCGGGTCGATGAAGCCGAGTGTGCCGGCCGTGGTGGTCGACTTAGCGGCGGCCGGCTTGTCGGAATGCCAGACCTTCGGCTTCTGGCCCTTGGCGGACTTGCCCTCGCCGACCTCCTCGATTGTCAGGCCCGACTTCACCGATTCCGGTGCGTCCTTGAGAATATCCTCGCCCGGGCGCGCCGCCGCGTCATCAGCCTTGATCAGCAGCCAGTTCTCGCGCTTCTCGCCGGCGCGGGGCTTCAGCCGCACCAGATGCCAGGTCCCACGCAGCTTGTGGCCCTTGAGTTCGAAGCTGATATGGCCCTTCTGCATCGCCTTGGCCGGATCGGTCTCGGGGACCCAGGTGCCTTCGTCCCAGACGATGACCGAGCCGCCGCCATATTCGCCCTTGGGAATAGTGCCTTCGAACGGTGCGTAGTCGATCGGATGGTCCTCGACATGCACTGCCAGGCGCTTTTCATGCGGATCGAGGCTTGGGCCGCGTGTCACCGCCCAGCTCCACAGCACGCCGGCATGTTCGAGACGCAAATCATAGTGCAGCGTCGTCGCCGCGTGCTTTTGGATGACGAAGATGCCGCCGGCCGCGCCTTTCATGCCGGGCTCGATCTTGCCGGCCGGTTCAGCGGTCTTGTTGAAATCGCGCTTGGCCTGATACTGCTCGAGACCGGCCATCCCTGTCCTCCCTAAGCGGACTTGCGCTTGGACGCGGCGGCTTTCGCCTTGCCGCCCTTGGCCGCGGGCCTAGTCTTGGACGGTGGCGAAGCCTTCGTCGAAGCGGCATCCGCCGAAAGGCTCTTCTTCAGCGCCTGGAACAGGTCTACCACGTTCGACGGCTTCGGCTTATCCTTCGTCTTCGGCAGTTTCTTGCCGGCCTTCCTGGCGCGGACCAACTTCAGCAGCGACTCTTCGTACTTGTCGTCGAATTCCGACGGATCGAACTTCCCTTTCTTCTTGTCGATGATGCGCTCGGCGAGGTCGGTCATCTCGTGGTCGGTCTTCGCCGTCTCGATCTCGTCGAAGACGGTGTCTGGCTGGCGCACCGTGTTGTCGTAGCGCAGCGTCGTCAGCACCATGCCCTTGCCGCGCGGTTCGATCACCACCGGTCGTTCCCGGCTGTAAAGAACGACCCGCGCCAGTCCAGCCATCTTCCTGCTGGCCATGGCATCGCGGATGACGGCGAAGGCTTCCTCCGAGACCTTGTCGGCCGGAGTTACGTAATAGGGTGTGTCGAGATAGATTTGCTGGATGGAGCTTTTGTCGACGAACCCTTCCAGCGCCATCGTGTGCGAGGATTCGATCTGCACCGCCTCGATTTCGTCTTCCTCGATCTTGATGAACTTGCCGTCTTCGACCTCGTAGCCCTTGATCTCGTCGCCCTCGCCAAGCGGCTTGCCGCTCTGCCCGTCGACATAGATGCGTTTCACCGTGTTGCCAGTCTTGCGGTTCAGGACCCGGAACGAGACCTTTTCGGCATGGGTGACGACGTTCGTCAATTCGACGGCGCAGGTGACCAGAGAGAGCTTCAGATAGCCTTTCCAGGCCGGACGCGGCGCCATGACAAACTCCCTGCGCGAGACGGTAGCATCGAGAACGGGCAAAGCCTATTGCAGTTCCGCTTTCGCAAAAGGGCAAGGCCGGCTTGTGTGCCGGCCTCGCGCTGTGGAACCGGTCTATTCGGCGGCCTGGAGATTGATCTTGCTCTCCGCCATCTTGGTAAGCTCCTGGTCGGTGGCTTTCTCCTCCTCGAGATTTTTGGCTAGCACGCTGGCGCAGTCGCTGCGGCCAAGCTGCTTGGCCCAGGCGATCAGCGTGCCATAACGCGTCATCTCGTAGTGCTCCACCGCCTGCGCCGATGCGATCAGCGCGGCATCCAGCACCTGCTTGTCGTCGACGTCGCCGCTGACTTCATCGGCCTCCTCGAGAATGCCGTCGATGGCCGGGCAGGTGACCTCCTTGGCCTTGACGCCGTGCAGCTCGAACACTTCCTCGACGCGCTCGATATGGCCCCTGGTCTGCTCGAGGTGCTTCTCGAATCCGGCCTTCAATTGCGGATCGGTTGCCTTGTCGATCATTTTTGGCAGCGCCTTCTCGATCTGCTTTTCGGCATAATAGATGTCGCGCAACGTGTGCACGAAGAGGTCGTCCAGCGTCTTGATGTCCTTCGAAAAGAAACCCATGGTTTTAGCCTTTCCATTGCTCTTGCTGTTCGGTTTGATGAGCTGGCGATAGGCGGCCCGCCGAGCGGTCACGTCCAGGCTCGGACGGGCAACGTGCTTCCACCCTGGGGGTTCCTGTCTTTCGCTGGCGAGACACGGAATTTCGCGGCCGCTCCAAAAGGCGAAACAAAACCGCGCCCGGGCGACATTCAAACGAAACATATGTGATGCAAAAGTCACATCCGACGCAATGCAGCCCGACAGCACGGAAAGACCCCGAATCAGCCGCATTCCGGCCACGAAGCAGGGCATTTCTGGCCAGAGATTAACATCGCGTTCACCGACTATTCACGCCTCCAGACTATGATGCTCGCAATTCGGAAGGGACATCCGAAAATCGGGACAGGGACTGCCAGAATGAACTTCCTCACGCACATCATCGGCTATGCCGCCGCCATCCGCGAATTCGTTTCACCGACCTATCGGCCCGAGCGCTATTACATGCGCGGCCCGGGTCCGGCCTGCGCCCGCCGCGGCAATTCTCTCGGCGTCAGCGCGCACTGATCATGACCTTCGAGAGCCGCCACAACAGCCGGATCTGCAGACCAGCCGCCGAATCCCGCGCCACCGCCTATCGCGAAGAGCGTCCCGCTCTTGCCGACAGGCGGCGTGCGACATCGCCGAGCCTTTGATCCCGTCTCCGGCTGGCTTAGTGTCTGGGGACACGAGCAGCCGAGGCCCGCGTGAGCGACTGTCCAAAGTCATCCCGTCCAAAATCATCTCGCCCCAACTCATCAAGCGGTCCTTCTGATCAGTTCGATGCAAGCCATCCGCTGATCGTCTTCGACGGCGTCTGCGTGCTGTGCTCGGGCTTCGTGCGCATGGTAATCAGGCTCGACCGCCACAGGCGCTTCCGCTTCGCCACCGCGCAATCGCCACTCGGCGACGCGCTGTTCAAAAAGCACGGATTGCGTACGGACAGCTATGAAACCAATCTCGTCCTGGTTGGCGGCGTTGCCTTCACGCAGCTGGATGGGTTCGTTGCCGTCATGTCGGAACTTGGCTGGCCATGGCGGGCGGCCATGCTGCTGTTGCTGCTGCCCCGTCCGCTCCGCGACTGGCTCTACCGTCGCATCGCCGAAAACCGGTACGCCCTGTTCGGCAGGAAGGACAGCTGCGCTTTGCCTTCCGCCGAGTTGAGGCAACGGTTCCTTGGCTAAGCCCGGCTCCGGGGGGAGACGATGAAGCTACTCATTGTCGGCGGCTACGGCACCTTTGGCGGGCGCATCGTCCAGCTGCTCGAGAACGATCCCCGGCTGACGCTGATCGTTGCGGGCCGCTCCCTGCCCAAGGCCGAAACCTGGTGCGCAAGACGTGGCGCTGTCGCCGCGCGATTGGTGCCGGCCGTGTTCGATCGCGACGGCGACCTCGCCGCGCAACTGGTGTCTCTGCGCCCAGACACGCTGGTCGACGCCAGCGGCCCGTTCCAGGCCTATGGCGAGGACCGCTACCGGCTGATCGAGGCCTGCATCGGGTTAGGCATCAACTATCTCGATCTCGCCGACGGCTCGGATTTCGTCGCCCGCGTGCCGGAATTCGACGCGGCCGCGAAGCAGGCCGGGCTGTTCGTGCTCTCGGGCGTCTCCAGCTTTCCGGTGCTGACGGCGGCCGTGGTGCGCCGGCTGTCGAGCGAGATGGCGCGGGTCGACACGATCACCGGCGGCATCGCGCCGTCACCCTATGCCGGCGTCGGCGAAAACGTCATCCGCGCCATAGCGGGCTATGCCGGCCAGCCGGTGGACTTGCCGCGCGGCGGCGGCCGGGGGCCAGGCCACCCGCTGACCGAGCAGATGCGCTACACCATCGCGCCACCGGGCCACGTGCCGCTCCGCCGCACGCTGTTTTCCCTGGTCGACGTGCCGGATCTGCGCGCGCTCGCGGATTTGTGGCCGCAGGCCAGGACCGTCTGGATGGGCGCCGGGCCGGCGCCGGAAATCCTGCATCGTGCCTTGATCGCCCTTGCCTGGCTGGTGCGCGTCGGGCTGGTGCGGTCGCTGTCGCCGCTCGCGCCGCTGATGCACTGGGCGACCAACCGGCTGCGCTGGGGCGAGCATCGCGGCGGCATGTTCGTCGAAGTCGCCGGCATCAGCGGGACGGGCGTACCGCTCAAACGCTCATGGCACCTGCTGGCCGAGGGCGATGACGGGCCGCTGATCCCGTCCATGGCGGTCGAGGCGCTGGCGCGCAAGGCGCTCGACGGTCATCCGCCGGCGCCGGGCGCCCGTGCGGCGGTGCGCGATCTCGAACTTTCCGACTACGCAGCCCTGTTTGCCGACAAAACGATCCATTTCGGGTTTCGCGACGACAGCGGCGCCGATTCGGACAAGCCGCTCTATGCGATGCTGCTCGGCGACGCCTGGCCGGGCCTGCCCGAAGAAATCCGGATCATGCATGGGCACACGAAAACGGCCGAAGGCCGCGCCAGCGTCGAGCGCGGGCCGAACCCGCTCGGCCGGTTCGTTGCATGGATTGTCGGCTTCCCGAAGGCGAACGCCGATATCCCGGTCCGTGTCCGCTTCGACACCGGCAAAGGCCAGGAAACCTGGACGCGGACATTCGGCGGACATGATTTCTCAAGCCGTCAGTTGGCAGGTCGAGGGCGTTCGCAGCGTCTGCTGTGCGAGCGCTTCGGCCCGCTGATCTTTGCCATGGCGCTGGTTGCCGAGGGAGGCAAGCTCTCGCTGGTGCTGCGCGGCTGGACACTTCTTGGCGTTCCCCTGCCGATGTGGTTCTGCCCCCGCTCGACATCTTTCGAGACGGTGGAAGATGGCCGCTTCCGCTTCCATGTCGAGATTTCGCACCCGCTCACCGGCCTGATCGTGCGCTATCGCGGCTGGCTCACGCCGTCGGGTGCGCAAGGTTCCAGCGAGATCGTGCCGCCCGCCTCCTTGCCAAGTTCGCGGCAGCCCTGAACGGAGCACAGCGTCCAACCCGCGCCTGTCGCGCCGGAGGCTGCGAGCACGACACGACGCTGCGGAGCGACCTTGGGCGCATAGACCCACCAGCCGTCTCGCAGCACCGCGCCTTCCGGCGGCTCCATGCCGGCGCCGGAACCCTTGATGCGGGCCTCGACCACTTGCAGGCCGGAAGGCAGCACTTTCCAGTCCTCCTCCCAGCGGCTGCGTTCCACCGAATGCGTCCAGGACAGCGTGAAGGCGGCAACGGAGAGCGCTACCGTCTTGCCGGCGGCCAGGATGCACAGGCTCATGTGGGAGGATTTCCTTGCTGGAGCATGATCTCCGGACAAACGAAACCGTCTGTCCGAGAGACCCCGATCCCGCTTTTCGGGGTCATGCCCTGGCGGTCTCCTGCCGTGCCCGCCAGCAGTGCCAGCCGATCCAGCCAAGCGACAGCACCCAGCCGGCCTCATCGGTGAGCGGCACCGCGGCGACCAAAAGCACGCCGCCGGCGAAGGCGACGAGCCGCTCCCACCATGCCATGCGGCGGGCGAGGAAGCCGACGGCGGCAGCACCCCACAGCACGATGCCCATGCACGCCTTGACGACGATATAGGCGACCTCGACGGGGTAGCCGAACTGGGCGGCGATCGGCCCGGCATCCTGCAACATCAGCGCCGGCGTGTAGACCGCCATGAACGGCACGACGAAACCGGCAATGGCGAGCTTGGTCGCCTGGATGCCGATCTTCATCCCGCTCTCCTTGGCCATGGGTGCCGCCGCGAAGGCAGCCAGCGCCACCGGCGGCGTCAGGTCGGCCATGATGCCGAAATAGAAGACGAACATGTGGCTGACCACCAGCGGCACGCCGAGCGACAGCAATGCCGGCCCGGCCAGCGACGAGGTGATGATGTAGTTGGGAATGGTGGGGATGCCCATGCCGAGCACCAGGCAGGTCAGCATGGTCAGCACCAGCGACAGGAACAGGTTGTCCTGGCCGATCGAGATGATCCAGCCGATGAAGGTCGAGGCGATGCCGGTCAGCGTCAGCGTGCCGATGACGATGCCGACGATGGCGCAGGCGATGCCGACCGGCAGCGCGTTCTTCGCCCCTTCGGCGAGCGACTCCACGCATATTTGCAGCGTCTCGCGGCCATCCTTGAACGTGAAGCAGGCGGCGACGAGCGCCGCGATAACGAGGCCAAGGATGTTGACGCCGAATTTCATGAACGAGGCTGCGGCCAGCCCGAGCGCCAGCCAGAAGACGACGCGGAAGGCGAGCGGCCCGATCGCTGCCGCCAGCGGCGTGCCGAGGATGAGCACGATGGTCAGCGCCAGGCCCATCGTGCCGGCGAAGATTGGCGTATAGCCGGCAAACAACAGATAGATGAGTGCGGCAAGCGGCAGCA
Source organism: Mesorhizobium sp. (assembly GCF_041661565.1). GTDB lineage: Bacteria > Pseudomonadota > Alphaproteobacteria > Rhizobiales > Rhizobiaceae > Mesorhizobium. The sequence goes on along the minus strand of NZ_JBAZUD010000068.1, from coordinate 13,717 downwards.
CCAGCGGCCAGTGTTGCCTCACCGCGTCCCACGGATTGGGCAGGTCGGCCTTGGCCATGCCGTGCAGGCCGGCCTTGCCTGCCTCCAGATGCACCTGCCAGAAGCAGGCGCCGAAATAGAGCAAAGCCGGGATGATCGCGGCCTTGACCACTTCGGCATAGGGAATGTTCAGCGTCTCGGCCATGATGAAGGCGACCGCCCCCATTACCGGCGGCATGATCTGGCCGCCCATCGAGGACGTCGCCTCGACAGCGCCGGCGAAAGCCGAACGGAAGCCGAAGCGCTTCATCAGCGGAATGGTGAACTGGCCGCTGGCCACGACATTGGCGACGCCGGAGCCGGAAATGGTCCCCATCAGCGCCGACGACAACACGCAGACCTGCGCCGGACCGCCGCGCCACGTGCCGACGAGGCCGAGCGCGAAATCGTTGAACAGGGCGATCATGCCGGCGCGTTCGAGAAAGGCGGCGAAGACGACGAAGATGAAGATATAGGCGGCCGACACATAGATCGGCGTGCCGTAGATGCCTTCGGTGCCGTAGGCGAAGGTGTCGACGAGCTGGGCGAAATCATAGCCGCGATGGTTGAAGGGCGGCGGCAGATGGTTGCCGACGAAGCAGTAGGCGAGGAAGATGAAGGCGATGACGGCAAGCGGCAGCCCCATCAGCCGCCTGGCGGCCTCGAACACCAGCACCACCAGCACCGCGCCAACGACCAGGTCGGGCGTGGTCAGAAAGCCGGAGCGCCTGATGAGGTCGGCATAGAACATCCAATTGTAGAGGCCGGTGCCGAAGCCGAGCACGCCGAGCGTCCAGAACGCGGCCTTGGCCGGGACGCTCTTGGCGCGCAGGTTGGCGATCAGGCCGAAGCCGAGCAGCAGCAGGAAGCCGACATGCATCGCTCGCACCACCTGGCTCGCGATGCTGCCATAGGCGGCGACGTAGATCTGGAAGACGGAAAAGGCCACGGCAATGGCAAAGGCGGCCTTGCCAGCGATACCGTCGCCGAAGCCCGGCGGCAGGCCTTCCACCTGCTCTTCGTCGACAGGGGCAAGAACAGTCGGCGTATCCTGATGGGCGTCAGTCATTGGCGGGTTCCTGTCGGCGGTCCTCTTCCTGATAGGAGGGTGCCGGGCCAAGCGAGGCAGGTTGGGGTCGGTGCAGGCCGTGCACTGTCGCGGCGACCCCGACCGACCCTTCGCCGTCGGTGGCTGGCCAGCCTCCTCGCGAGAGGAGGGAATGCCCCTACTTCAACAAGCCCTTCTCCTTGTAGTAACGCTCCGCTCCGGGATGCAGCGGCACCGGCATGCCGTCGAGCGCCTTGGCCGGGTCGATCGCCTTTGCGGCCGCATGGGCGGCGGCAAGCTGGTCGAGATGCTCGAACAGCAGCTTGGTCATCTGGTAGGCGGTCTCGTCGGAGACATCGGCGCGGGTGATGAGGAAATTGCCGACGGCGGCGGTGGCGACATCCTCTGTCTGTCCTTCATAGGTGCCTTTGGGGATAACCACCGAAAGATAGGGCGAGCCGATCTTGGCGACGTCCGCGGCCGGCACGGCAACGACATTGATCGGCACGGAGGTGGCGAGGTCGCGGATGGAGGCGACGCCCAGCCCCGCCGATTGCAGCGTGGCGTCGAGTTGCCGGTTCTTGATCAATTCGACCGATTCGGCGAAGGGCAGATATTCGACCCGGCCGAGGTCCTCGTATTTCAGCCCGGCGGCGGCGAAGATGGCGCGCGCGTTGAGTTCGGTGCCGGAGGCCGGCGCGCCGACCGACAGGCTCTTGCCCTTGAGGTCGGCCAGCGTCTTGATGCCGGACTCCTGGCTGGCGACAATCTGGATGTAGTTGGGATAGATGGCGGCGATACCACGCAGCTTGTCGAGCTTGCCTGGAAATCCGGCCTCGGCGTTGCCCTCGGCGGCGAGCTTGACGGAGTCGCCGAGTGCGAAGGCGATCTCGCCCTTGCCCTGCTGCAACAGGTTGAGGTTTTCGACCGAGGCCTTGGTCGCCTGCACCTGGGTGCGGGCGCCCGCAATGCCCTTGCCGTAGATTTCCGACAGCGCCACACCCAGCGGATAGTAGACACCAGAGGTGCCCCCGGTCAGCACATTGATGAATTCCTGCGCTCCGGCAGAAACAACGCCAAGGCCAAGTGAAAGCGTCATTGCGGCGGCTGCAACAAATTTCGTTCTGAAATGGATCATCCGGTTTCCTCCCTGAAATGCTGGCGTCCGCACCGCCCTCCCGATCCGAACCCGGGCGAGTTTAGACGGCGAGCCGGAAATGCCAACCCGCAATCCAATTCATTAGACGAACGGTTGAGGGGCTCTGGAACACATCGGCGCTTGCGCAAGACGCCGTCGGAGCGGAAAGTTTTTCTCCAGCCTGTCGAAATGGGACATGGCCGCGCGACATACGTTCGGCACGCAACGATGCGGCCCTGTAACCACGGGAGATAACCATGCAGTACTTGCTTCTTATCTATTCCAACGAGGCCGCAATGGCGGCAGCACCCAAGGAGGCGGCCGTCCAGATGAGCGCCGCATACGGCGCCTATACCGAGGCGATGAAGCAAGCCGGGGTATTCGTTGGCGGCGAGCGGCTGAGGCCGACGTCGGTGGCAACCTCCGTGCGGGTGGCCGGCGGCAAGACCAACGTGCTCGACGGCCCCTACGCCGACACCAAGGAGCAGCTTGGCGGCTACTACATGATCGAAGTGCCGGACATGGACGCGGCAATTTCCTGGGCGTCGCGCTGTCCCGGCGCCGGCACGGGCACAATGGAAGTGCGGCCGATCTGGCCGATGGCGGAGTACATGACAAAGTATACTGCCGCGTGATGGCCGATGGCCCGGAGGCTGCCCGGGCGGCCGCCGAGGCCGCCGCCCGCCAGAGCTATGGCAAGCTGATCGCCTATCTCTCCGCAAGGTCCCGCGACGTGGCCGCCGCCGAGGATGCGTTGGCCGACGCCTTTGCCGCGGCACTCGAACGCTGGCCGCGAACCGGCGTGCCCGAGAAGCCCGAGGCCTGGCTGCTTGCCGTGGCAAGGCGTCGCCGCGTCGATGCGGTGCGACGGCGGCTGACCGGCGAGGCCGGCCGTGAGCATCTCAAGCTGATCGCCGAGGAGGCGGAGGCGCGCATGACCGATGAAGACCTGCCCGACGAACGGCTGCGGCTGGTGTTCGCCTGCGCCCATCCGGCGATCGACCCTGCCGTGCGGGCACCGCTGATCCTGCAGACGGTGCTGGGCTTCGATGCCGCGACGATCGCTTCCGCCTTCCTGGTCTCGCCGGCAACGATGGGCCAGCGCCTGGTGCGCGCCAAGACCCGCATCCGCGAAACCGGCATTCCGTTCCGCGTGCCGAAGCGGAGCGAACTCGGCGAGCGGCTGGACGCAGTGCTGGAAGCCATCTACGCGACCTTCGCCGAAGGCTGGTCCGACCCGGCCGGCACCGAGACGCGGCGTCGCAATCTCGCAACCGAAGGCATCTGGCTCGGCCGGCTGGTGGCTTCGCTGCTGCCTGATGAACCGGAGGCGCTCGGCCTGCTGTCGCTGATGCTGTTTGCCGAAGCGCGCCGCGTGGCGCGGCGCGATGCAGCCGGAGATTATGTGCCGCTGGCCGATCAGGATTGCGCGCTCTGGGACCACGCATTGGTCGACGAGGCGGAAGCCTTGCTCGGTCACGCCGCCACCAAGGGGGTCATCGGCCGCTACCAGATCGAGGCAGCCGTGCAATCCGCCCATGCGGCACGACGGCGGACGGGGCGCACCGACTGGGCGGCGCTCCGCGTGCTTTACGACGCGCTGCTTTCGATCGCGGGATCGCCGGTGGTAGCGATCAACCGTGCGGTGGCGATCGCCGAAGGAGAGGGCCCCGCGGCGGGACTGGCGGCCCTTTACGTGCTGGGCGACGACAAGCGGCTCGATGATTATCAGCCTTACTGGGCAGCCCGGGCTGGTCTGCTGGCCAGGCTGGGTCAGGTCCAGTTGGCAACCGAAGCCTATGAGCGGGCGATCGGCCTCGAACGCGATCCGGCGGTGCGCCGCTTTCTGCAGGGAAAACGGGCCGCGCTGCGAAATTGAGCTCCCGTCAGATCGGCCACATCTCGTGGGTCGTGTTGAGTTTCTTCATCAGCGGATGGTCGCGCAGCCGGGCCCACAACCGTTCTATATTCGGCCAGGTCGTACGCGCCTTGTCGATGTCGGGATGCCAGGCCACCAGCATGACCAGATAGATGTCGGCCAGCGACATCGTCTCACCGACCAGCCAGTCATGGCCTTCGAGAGCGGTATCGAGAACGGCAAAGCCACGGTCCATCTCGGCAACGGCCGCCTGCTTGACCGCCTTCGTGCCGTCGGCGTCGGACGTATAGCGGTTCGCGTAGTAGAAACGCAGCACCGCAGGGTAGAGCATAGACGACATGAAAGCCATCCAGCGCAGGAACTCGGCGCGGGCCGGTGCGTCCGCAGCCGGCGCCAGGCCGGCATCGGGATGGCGCTCGGCAAGCAGGATGCAGATTGCCGCCGATTCGGTGATCGAGCTGCCGTCCCGCAAGGTCAGAACCGGCACCTGGTTCAGCGGGCTGATGGCGAGGAAGGCCGGATCGGGCCGATCGGATTTCTGTACGTCGATCTGTTCGAATGGCGCGTTCGCCAACGCGAGTGCCGCCTCGACGACGAAGCCGCCGCTGCCCGGACGGGTGTAAAGCTTGTACATCGAATTCTCCCCCGGCCCCTTGAGCGGACCGATAGGGATATGAACCGGAAGCCGTGTGCCGCTCAAGCCGGTGGCGGGCGCCACCGGCGGATATTCAGCGGGCCAGGCTGCAGGAACTTTCAAGTGTTGGAGGGACAGCGCCCCCCTCTGTCCTGCCGGACATCTCCCCCACATGGGGAGAGATTGGCGGTTTCACTGCTCCGCTCAATCCTGCGACGCTGGCGATTGGCGACTGCCAAGGGGACAGCCGATCTCCCCACTTGTGGGGGAGATGTCCGACAGGACAGAGGGGGGCGCGAAGGATCGCGGCGAATCTATTCTATGTACGGCAGAAACTACGCCCCCAGGCCCTCGAACAGGATGGTCGACAGATAGCGTTCGGCGAAGGACGGGATGATCACGACGAGGTTCTTGCCCTTGTTCTCCGGCCGCGAGCCGACGACGATCGCCGCCTGCAGGGCGGCACCCGACGAGATGCCGACCGGGACGCCTTCGAGCCGCGCGACAAGGCGCGCATTGGCGACCGAGTCCTCGTTCGAGACCTTGACGATCTCGTCATAGATCGTGGTGTCGAGAATCTTCGGCGCGAAGCCGGCGCCGATACCCTGGATCTTGTGCGGGCCGGGCTGGCCGCCCGACAGCACCGGCGAGGCTTCCGGTTCGACGGCGACGACATGCACGGAGGGCTTGCGCTTCTTCAGCACCTGGCCGACGCCGGTGATGGTGCCGCCGGTGCCGATGCCGGCGACGAAGATGTCGACCTCGCCATGGGTGTCGTTCCAGATTTCCTCGGCGGTCGTCGTGCGGTGGATTTCGGGATTGGCCGGGTTCTCGAACTGCTGCGGGATGATGGCGTTGGGGATGGTCGCGGCCAGCTCGTCGGCCTTGGCGATGGCGCCCTTCATGCCCTTTGGCCCTTCGGTCAGCACCAGTTCGGCGCCGAGCAGCGCCAGCATCTTGCGGCGCTCGATCGACATCGTCTCCGGCATGGTCAGGATCAGCTTGTAGCCCTTGGCCGCGGCCGCGAAGGCGAGCGCTATGCCGGTGTTGCCGGATGTCGGCTCGACCAGCGTGGTCTTGCCGGGTGAAATCTTGCCGGCCGCCTCCAGCGCTTCGATCATCGCCACGCCGATGCGATCCTTGACCGAGGCAATTGGATTGAAGAATTCAAGCTTGGCGATGAGATTGGCGACGATGCCCTTTTCCCTGGCGAATTTGTCGAGCCGCACCAGCGGCGTGTCGCCGATCGTGTCGGTGATGGACTGGTAGATGCGGCCGCGACCGGGCACGCGGTCGGAAGTGTCGGGCTGGTTCATTGGTTTCGCTCCCAGGATCTCAGGCAAGTGGAGAATTTCAGGCGGTGGCATTGCGGCCGGCACGATAAGGCTTTCAGCCGCGCAACATAGACTGTCGAAGGAAAATATCCGAGTGGCCTCCGTGTCTAAAACGGGTCGCTCGCGGAAAAGCGTTTCCCGAAAAGCCCATTGCCGGAATGTTTTCGCCGAAACCGCTTATTGCCCTCTGCACTTCGGAGGCAATTCGAGCGAGCGGCGACCTTCTGGCCGGATAGGTTCCTCAGGAGCGGTCGCCATCGTAGGTCACGCGCCAGATGGTACCGTTGCCGTCCTCGGTCACGATCAGCGCGCCGTCGCTCGCCACGGCCACGCCAACCGGCCGACCCCAGACCTCGCCCTTGGAGACGACGAAACCGGTGATGAAATCCTCATACTCGCCGGTCGGCTTGCCATCCTTGAACAGCAAACGCACGACCTTGTAGCCGGTCCTGTTGCCGCGGTTCCACGACCCATGCAGGGCCACGAAGGCGTCGCCCTTGTAGTCCGCGGGAAAACCGGAACCGGTGGGCAGGTTCCTGTCATAGAAGGCGATGCCGAGCGGCGCCGAATGGGCCTGGATCAGCACGTCGGGAATGGTTGCCTTGCCGGCCAGGTCGGGACGCTCGCCCTTGTGACGCGGATCCTCGTTGTTGCCGATGTAGTACCAGGGCCAGCCATAGAAGGCGCCTTCCCTGACGGTCGTGGCATATTCCGATGGCACATTGTCACCGAGCGCGTCGCGCTCGTTGACGACGCACCACAGCGCGCCGGTTGCCGGCTGAACGGTCATGCCCGAACAGTTGCGCAGGCCGGTGGCGACGATGCGGCCATTCTTGCCGTCCGGGTCGAAGGCCAGAACGTCGGCGCGGCCGTCCTCCGGTCCCCATGTGGCTCCAAGCGGCTTTGACCGTGCCCACGCTTCGATCCCATCATCCGGCTCCTTGTCCATGTCCTCGGCGACGTTCGATCCCGAACCGACCGACAGAAACAGCGTCTTGCCGTCGGGCGAGAAGACGATGTCCCGGGTCCAGTGATGATTGGACGGGATGTTGTCGACGATGGTCTCCGGATCCCCAGAGGCCTTCAGGTCACCCTTGCGGTAGGCATAGCGCACGACGCTGTCGCTGTTGGCGACATAGACCCATTGCGGATCATTGCCCGGCGGGTAGAAGGCGATGCCATAGGGCTGGTTGAGATTGCCGGCGAAGATGCCGTTCTCGACCGGCTTGGCGCCGCCCTTTGCCAGCCGGTAGATTCGGACCTGGTTGGCGTCGCTGTCGGCGACGAACAGGTCGCCGTTCGGCGCGACACGCACGACGCGCGGATTGGCGATGCCGGACGCGATCAGCTCGGCCGAAAATCCCGGCGGCAATTGCGGCTTCGCACCGGCCGGCATGTCGGCAAGGCCGGCGCTGTTCGAAGCCGATTTGCTGACGTAGGGCTTTGGCAGATCTTCCGGCCTGATCAGGCGACGCACGCCGGGCTTGTCGGCGCGCCAATCGCCAAAGGCGTCCGCGCCCTTCAGCGCCGGTTGATCGGCCGCGAACGCGCAACCGGCAATGACAAGGCTGACGGGGACGGCGGCAAGAGAGGCAAAGCGGATCATGGAAGGCCTCCAGAGCGTGGCCGCAATCAGGATCCGGCCAAGGCCGGAGCAACGGCCGGCGACTACGATTGTTCCAGCCGCAGGCCGCGTCGACGTCTGCCCACTCAGGCTTCGGTGGCGTCGAAATCGCTGTCGAGGCGGCTTTCCAGTTCGACCAGATCGTCGGGCAGAGGCAGCCCCATGGCGCGCATCTCGCGCAGCTTTTCGCGCAGCTGCTCCTGCACTTCGCGCACGTCTTCCGGCTGGTTGACCATCTCTTCCAGCAACAGGCTGATCTGGGCCTTGAATTCTTCGAGCGCCATTGTTTTTCTCCTCTGCAGCCTGTTTCGATTTTAGGACTAAGGTGTAGAGATTCAGATCAGGCCGAGCCGAAAATGGTTGATACCGAGAACCGGAGCGGAGCGTACTTTTCGTACGTGAGCACCGGAAGCGGAGGTATCCACCATTTGCAGGCCGGCATCACCTGAATATCTGCACCTTAGCGTAGCATGCGGGAAATCAGCTGCGCCGTATAATCGACCATCGGCACGATGCGGGCATAGTTCAGCCTTGTCGGGCCGATGACGCCGAGCGCGCCGACGACGCGGGCATCCTTGTCGCGGTAGGGGGCGACCACCAGCGACGAACCCGACAGCGAAAACAGCTTGTTCTCCGAGCCGATGAAGATGCGCACGCCCGACCCCTCCTCGGCGAGGTCGAGCAACTGGATGAGCCCGTCCTGCGTCTCCATGTCCTCGAACAGATGCCGCAGCAGTTCGATGTCGGCCTGGGCGGTGACGTTTTCAAGCAGATTGGCGCGGCCGCGCACGATGAGCCGCGCCGGCAGGCCGCTGTCGGCGCCCGCCCAGACCGCCAGCCCTTTCTCGACCAGATCCTGCGACAGCGTGTCGAGGGCGGCCCTGGTCTCTTCCTTGATGCGGGCGATCTCGGCCCGCGCCTCGGCCAGCGTGCGGCCGCGAATATGGGCGTTGAGGAAATTCGACGCCTCGTGCAGCTGCGACACGGTGATGCCGGCCGGCAGGTCGACGACGCGGTTCTCGACGTCGCCATTCTGCGACACCAGCACCGCCAGCGCCTTGGTCGGCTCCAGCTGGATGAATTCGATGTGCTTCAGCGCCACCTCGTTCTTGGCGGCCAGCACCAGGCCGGCGCCGCGCGACATGCCCGACAGCATCTGGCTGGCCTCGGTCAGCATATGCTCCAGCGTGGCGCCCGAGCCGGAGGCACGGACCTGCGCCTCGATGGTGCGGCGTTCCTCGTCCGAAAGGTCGCCAAGCTCCATGAAGGCATCGACGAAGAAGCGCAGGCCGGCCTGCGTCGGCAGGCGCCCGGCCGAGATGTGCGGCGCGTAGATCAGGCCGAGATGCTCGAGGTCGCTCATCACGTTGCGGATGGTGGCCGGCGACAGCGAGGACGGCAGGATGCGCGACAGGCTGCGCGATCCCACGGGCTCGCCGTCCTTCAAATAGGAATCGACGATGCGCCGGAAGATATCGCGCGAGCGCATATCCAGCGATTGCAGCGCGGGCGAGAGCAAACCGGGTTCTACGACTGCTTTGGTCATGCGAGCCAAAACCTCCAGCCCGAGGATATAGACTTCGCAACGGCCGGCGCAACCCGGTGTCTGCGTTCGGATCACCCGGTGTTGTGTTTCGTGCCGTGGGCCATTTTCCTTTGCGCCATGCCGCCCATGCGGCTACAAGCCGGCCAAGATTCCAAAAATCATGGGAAAGAAGCCTGAATGCGCCCCTCCAAACGCCAATTCGACGAAATGCGCGCCATCTCCTTCGAGCGCGGCGTCTCCAAGCACGCGGAAGGCTCGTGCCTGGTGAAGTTCGGCGACACGCATGTGCTGTGCACGGCGAGCCTCGAGGAGAAGGTGCCGGGCTGGATGCGCAATTCCGGCAAGGGCTGGGTGACAGCGGAATACGGCATGCTGCCACGCTCGACGGGCGAGCGCATGCGCCGCGAGGCCTCGGCCGGCAAGCAGGGCGGCCGCACGCTGGAGATCCAGCGGCTGATCGGCCGCTCGCTGCGCGCCGTGGTCGATCTGCAGGCGCTGGGCGAACAGCAGATCACCGTCGACTGCGACGTGCTCCAGGCCGACGGCGGCACCCGCACGGCCTCGATCACCGGCGGCTGGGTGGCGCTGTACGATTGCCTGCGCTGGATGGAAGCAAGGCAGATGGCCAGCGTCGCCAAGGTGCTGAAAGACCATGTCGCGGCCATTTCCTGCGGCATCCATGATGGCCAGCCGGTCATCGACCTCGACTATGTGGAGGATTCCTCGGCCGGCACCGACGCCAATTTCGTCATGACCGGCAAGGGTGGCATCGTCGAGATCCAGGGCACCGCCGAGGGCGAGCCTTTTTCCGAAGAGCAGTTCGGGGAGCTGATGGGCCTGGCCAAGAAGGGCATCCAGAGGCTGGTCAGTTTGCAGCAGATGGCGGTGGCGTAAGGTTTGGATGCCGAGCTTGAGCGCCCCCCTCTGGCCTGCCGGCCATCTCCCCCTCAAGGGGGGAGATTGGATATCATCTCGGCCTTCGCCAATCTCTAGCGCTGAAATGTGGGCGGCAGCCTCAACGCTGCTGATCTCCCCCCTTGAGGGGGAGATGCCCGGCAGGGCAGAGGGGGGCGCCTCGTGACGCCCTCTGCTATTCTTGAATCCGCTCTCTACGTCACCGACCTCTCCGCCGCCGAAGCCTTCTACACCGACATAATCGGCCTCACCCTCCTCACCAAGGTCGAAGGCCGCCATCTCTTCTTCCGCTGCGGGTCCGGCGTGCTGCTGGTCTTCAACGCCGAAGCGACCAAGATACCGCCGGCAGCGGATGCAAGGCTGAAAGTGCCGCCGCACGGCGCTGTGGGCGAAGGCCATCTCTGCTTTGCGGCGACCGCTGCGGAAATTGCTGCCTGGAAATCCCATCTCGAGGCAAGGAAGGTCGCCATCGAAAGCGAATTCGAGTGGCCGCAGGGTGGGCGTTCGCTCTATATACGCGACCCCTCGGGCAATTCGATCGAGTTCGCCGAGCCGAGAATCTGGGGCCTTTGATGCATACTCTCGATGGCAAGAAGATCGTCGTGGCCAGCCATAATGCGGGCAAGCTGCGCGAATTCGCCGATCTGATGGGGCCGTTCGGCTTCGAGGCGAAGTCGGCCAAGGATTACGGCCTGCCGGAGCCGGACGAGACCGGCACCACCTTCGAGGCGAACGCCTACATCAAGGCGCTGGCCGCCGCGCGCGCGACCGGCCTGCCGGCGCTGTCGGACGATTCGGGCCTGTGCGTCGACGCGCTCGACGGCGCGCCCGGCGTCTACACCGCCAACTGGGCCGAAACGCCCGAGGGAACGCGTGATTTCGCCATGGCCATGCAGCGCACCGAAGTGGCACTGCAGGCGGTCGCAGCCGCCACGCCCGAGCAGCGCAAGGGCCGCTTTGTCGCCGTCATCTGTCTCGCTTTCCCCGACGGCGAGGCCGAATATTATCGCGGCGAGGTCGAGGGCTCGCTGGTCTGGCCGCCGCGCGGCGAGCTCGGCTTCGGCTATGACCCGGTGTTCCTGCCCGATGGCTTTGAGATGACCTTCGGCGAGATGACGGCGGAGCAAAAGCATGGCTGGAAGCCCGGCCAGCCGACGGCGCTGTCGCATCGCGCCCGCGCCTTCCAGAAATTCGCCGAGGCGCGGCTCAACCCGCCGGGCTCCGCATGAACATGCTGCTCGACCGGGCGCCCGGCTTCGGCGTCTATGTGCATTGGCCGTTCTGCGCGGCCAAGTGCCCCTATTGCGACTTCAACAGCCATGTCCGCCATCAGCCGGTCGACCAGGACCGCTTTGCCGCCGCCTTCGAGGCGGAGCTGGCGACGATGCGCCAGCGCACCGGACCGCGCGAGGTGACGAGCATTTTCCTCGGCGGCGGCACGCCGTCGCTGATGAAGCCGGAAACGGTGGCCAGGGTCCTCGACGCGATCGCCAGCAACTGGACGGTGCCAGCCGGCATCGAGGTGACGCTGGAGGCCAACCCGTCCTCGGTCGAGGCCGAGCGATTTCGCGGCTATCGCGCGGCCGGCGTCAACCGCGTCTCGCTCGGCGTGCAGGCGCTGAACGACAAGGATTTGCGCTTCCTCGGCCGCTTACACAATGTCAGTGAAGCGCTGCACGCGATCGGTCTGGCGCGGGAGATATTCCCCCGCCTCTCCTTCGACCTGATCTACGCGCGGCCCGGCCAGACCCCGGAAGACTGGCAGGCCGAGCTCGAGCAGGCGATCGGCCATGCCGCCGATCATCTGTCGCTCTACCAGCTGACCATCGAGGAAGGCACGCCGTTCCACGCGCTGCATGCGGCGAAAAAATTCATCATCCCCGACAATGACCACGCCGCCGATCTCTATGCGCTGACGCAGGAGATCACCACGGCGCATGGCCTGCCCGCCTACGAGATTTCCAACCACGCCCGGCCGGGCGCCGAGAGCCGGCACAATCTGACCTACTGGCGCTACGGCGAATATGTCGGCGTTGGCCCCGGCGCGCATGGCCGCTTCGTCGAGAGCGGCCGTCGCACGGTGACGATCGCCGAGCGGATGCCGGAGACCTGGGCCAATCTGGTCGAGGCCAAGGGCCATGGCATCACCGGCGGCGAGATCCTGACGCGCTCGGAAGAGGCCGACGAGTTCCTGCTGATGGGCCTGCGGCTGGCCGAGGGCATCGACCTCTCCCGCTACGAAGCCTTTTCCGGGCGCGGCCTGTCCAGCGCACGGTTGTCGATGCTGCAGGGCGAAGGACTGGTGGCGCCGATCGGCAACGCCCGGCTTCGCGCCACGCCGGCCGGCATGATCGTGCTCGACGCCGTGGTGGCCGACCTGGCGCGTTAGCCAAGCAGGCTTTTGCCCGGGCGCGGTTTGCCCCGTTTCACCATCCACTGGCGCGCAGTCACGAGCGGGATGGCTCCGACTCATACATCGAACAGCTTTGGAATTGACAAGCGGTCGCGGGTGTTCGAGGGTATGTCTAGTAATCTTATCGACATTAGCGAATTGGAGTCGGCAATGCGCGACGGATGATGCGGCAGCGTGAAAAACGAAGCAAAATCAACATTCGCCGGCTTGTGTATGATTTCACTGGACTTTATTCATCCTGGAGGAGGCCTGGAAGCGGCAATGTCCGCCAGGCAGCCCGCAACCGATGGCTCGATGCCTTCGCCTGACAGAGAAATTTTGATCTCATGCTCACAAAGAAGGGGAAGTACGGCCTCAAGGCGCTTGTACATCTCGCCCACTTGCCCGCCGGGCAACTCGCCTTCGTCAACGACATTGCGACCGGCAACAACATTCCGAAGAAGTTTCTCGACGCCATCCTGGGCGAGCTGCGCAATGCCGGGTTCGTCCAGAGCCGCAAGGGCAAGGATGGCGGCTACCGCCTGGCGCGCCCGGCCGACGAAATCAGGGTCGGCCATGTCGTGCGCGTGCTCGACGGCCCGCTGGCGCCGATCCCCTGCGCCAGCCGCACCCAGTATCAGTGCTGTGAAGATTGCAACGAGGCGACATGCCAAGTCCGACATCTGATGCTGGAAGTCCGGCAGGCGATCGCCGAGGTGCTCGATCAGCGCAGCCTTGCCGAAATGCGGGACATCGTCCTCGACGAGCTGCCGGTCGCAACGGGCATCAACGACCTCACGATCGCAGTGAAGGTCAAGGCCTGACGCCGGCGCCTCGCCCAGGGCAGGTGCGCGCATGACCACCGGACGCGCCAATTCGATCATCATTGTCGGCGGCGGCGCCAGCGGCGTCGTGCTGGCCGCGCATCTCCTGAAATCGCCCAATCCCGATCTGCGCGTGACGCTGATCGAAAGGCGGCCGCATTTCGGCCAGGGCATGGCCTATTCGACGCTGCTGTCGGCGCATGTGCTGAATGTCAGCGCCTCGGGCATGAGCGCCTATGCCGACGATCCGGGCAATTTCTGGCGCTGGCTGCTGGAGCGCGGCCTGGCAACGGCCGAACAGGCGCCGGTCTATGCGCCGCGCAGCCTCTACGCCCGGTATCTCAAGGAGCTGCTGGACGAGCTCG
>NZ_JBAZUD010000067.1:0-27016 GCF_041661565.1 Mesorhizobium sp. | reverse complement strand
GGTGCTGCTGCGACTGACCGAGCGCGCCGACGACTGTCTGGCAGAACTTTCGGCGGCGCATCTCGACGAGCTTTCACGCATCGAGCCGATGCTGAGGCGGCTGCTCGATCGAAACGGCGGATCCCCGGCATCGGATGGCGGCGGTTCGCTCGGGCACCCTCAACCGGACCTTGGCTGCGATTAGCCGCCGTTCAGCGACTTCAGGAGATTGTCGATTGCCGACGGCGCCAGCTTTGGCTTCTGCTCCGGCGGATTGTCGTTGGCCGGCGGCAGCGGCGTGCGCTCGACCCCCGGCGTCTTTTCGGCCTTGCGTTCGGCCTCGAGCCTGGCCTTCTCTTGCGCGGCGATTCGGTTCGCCTCCTCGGTTTTCTGACGCTGTTCCCCATCCGCCTGCGCCTTGGCCGCTTCGTCGGCGGCCCGCTGCTCGGCGGCGGCCTTTGCATCCGCATCCGCCTTTGCTTTGGCATCCGCGTCCGCCTTGGCCTTGGCTTCTGCATCGGCTTTCGCCTTGGCTTCCGCTTCGGCCTTCGCCTGAGCTTCCGCCTGGGCCTTCGCCTGGGCTTCCGCTTCGGCCTTCGCCTTAGCCTCGGCCTCGGCTTTCAGCCGCGCCGCTTCTTCCTGCTTGCGCAGCTCCTCGGCGGCCTTGTCGCGCGCATCCTGCAGCGCCGCGTAGTAGCGCACCTCGCGCCGCAGCCGCTGTTTCTCGAGCAGCGCGGCCTGCATGGCCTCGACGCGCTGCTGCTCCTTTTCCAGCGCGCGCTGGGTCAGGAACTGCGCCAGCGGCTCGCTGTCGAATTGTCGTTTCACGGCGCCGAATGGCCCTTCGGCGGTGAAATTCATGACCGGCTCGGAGCCGACCAGCGCCTCGTCACCGGGCCTATAGGTGATTGCTCCCTTGGCCAAGACCGTGCTGGCATTGAGGTCCGCCGTGATATCGGCCGACAAGGTCGCCGCCGAATTCTCCAAGGTGATCGGTGGCGCCCTCAGCGTGCCGCCGGCAACAGTGAAGGCGATCTCGGCATCCTTCGCCGCAAAACTGCCATCGGCGGCGATCTGCGGCGCGAAGCCGGCGGTCTTGGCTGTATCGATGTCGCGCCCGATCGCGTCCGCCTTGGCCAGCAATGCGCTAAACGCGTCGGGATTGACGCCGGCGATCCGCAAATTCCTCAGCGTCGCCGTGCCGGAACCGGACAGAGCGGCCACCATCGCATCGACCGACTTGCCGCTGGTCGACAACGACGTCGAGACATCGCCATTACCACTGATGCCGGCATCCGGAAGCATGGTCGCCAGGTCGGCGCCCGCCACTTTCATCTGCCCGGTGAAAAGTCCGGTGCCGTCAGTGTTCTTCAGCTCGAACAGGCCGGTGAGCACACCGCCAAGGAACTTTGCCTTGAGATCCGAAACGCGGATGCCCTCCTGGTCGAGCTTGAGCGAAAAGGCGGCGTCATAAGCCGTGGCGAATGGACCTGCGGCCAGTGCCGCAGTCGTCAGGTCCAGATCGGCGGTGAACGGCAGGCTGGATTTCGGGCTGAACGGCGCCGCCGGCCAGGCGCCGCTTCTGTCCGCTGCAGCCTTGTCTGTCAGAAAGGCGGAATCGCCAAACAGCGCTACCGCCATCGGGTCGAGGTCGAGTTCGTCGAGTGCCAGCGCGCCGGCCAGATGCGGGATGCCGTCCTTGGCGTCGAGATTGACGTCGCCCGAGACAGCGGCTTCGTTGATGGCCCCGCTGAGATTGTCCAGCACCAGCAGCCCGCTGCCATAGTCGCCCTGCGCCGACAATGTCATCGACATGCCCGCCCCCATGCCCGGCAGGCCTATGCCCGATGTCATCAGCCAAGGCTCGATGTCGGCGGCATCGAGGCTGAGCTGGCCCTTGGCCGCGACACCTTGCGCCGTGTCCGATACAGTCCCCTCGAAACCGGCCTTGAAGTCGTTGCCGGTGAGGCTGAAGGTCGTGGCCAGGCCCCCACCAAGCGAGCCCTTGGCCGAAATATCGGTGCTCGCCTCGCCCAGCATGCCAAGCGGCAGCGCCGGCAACCCGTAAAGCGCCAGCAGCGCGGTCGCATCGGGGTTCTTGGCGTTGAATGTGAGCGTCACCGGCGCCTCGAAAAGCCTGTCCGCCGCCCCTTTCCCCGACAGCGACGCGGAAAAGGCCGAGCCACCGGCCTTGCCCTGTCCGCTGACCGCCAGGCCTGTGGTGCCGTCGCCATTGTCGGCAGCACTTGCCACCAAGTCTAGCCGCGCATCCTGGAACAGTTCGGGATAAGCCGCGGCGCGGCCGGCCAGTCCCTTCAGCACGGCATTGTCCGGATAATGCTGAGCGGCGACGTCGATCAGCGGCTTCAGATCGACGGCGATCACCGATGCATCGAGCTTGCCGGTCGGGCTCGCCGGGAAATCCTTGATCCGGCCGGTGGCGCTGATCGAGGCGCCGGCCAGCCCGCCCACCGACAGCCGGTCGACCTCGAGCACCCCGTCGCGCAGCCTGAGCGCGGTGTCGACCGTGTCGGCGGTGAGCCCCGCGGCGCTGACCGGACCGGCCTTGATCTGGAAATCGAGACCGCTGTTGGCAAAGCGGTTGGCGCCCTTGTCGCTGACGAAAATCGAGGCAAAGGCCGCCAACCCGTCGACGTCGAGGTCGCCGCCTTCCAGCCGCATCAGCACCGACGGCCTCGCATTGTCGGGCTGGCTGGAATCGATGCGTCCGGAGAACTTCGCCTTGCCCAGGACCAGCTCAAGATCGCTGAAAGACTGACGGTTTTCCGAGAGATCGACCTTGGCCTTGAAGCCGGCGGCGGGCAGCCGGCGGATTGCCTCGTCGACATCCTTCGACAGCCATGCGGCAAAGCCGGAGGGTTGCGCCACGGCCAGCAGCAGCGAGCCGGTGAAACCGAAATGGCCCTGCAGGTTGAGCGCAAGCATGCCATCGGCTTCCAGCTTGGTGCGGCCGGGCAAGGTTGCCGCAAGCGACTTCACCTTCCATCCGCTTTCAATCGGCTCGGCCGAGAGATGGACGTCGCGCACGGTGGTGTCGCCGGCGACCACCGCCGGCAGCCTGACTTCGACTGTGCCGGGGATCGTCGGTTTGGGCAGATCGAGCAATGCCTGTTCCAGCCCGGCAATGCGCTGCTCCAGCGTCAGGCCGGTGCCGGCCTGGCCGCCCACTGCCTCGTCCAGCTTCACCTGCGCGCCATCGGCCTCGATGGCGAAGCTCGGCTTAAGGCCGAGATCGACCGATGCCTTGCCGTCGGCGGTGTAGGGATTGTCGAGCGGTCCTGTCTCGAAACGGAACTCGTCGACGCCAAGCTTCTGGTGATCGAGCGAAAACTTGCCGTTCAGCCGAAAGCCCGGATCGGCCTTGGCGTTGACGGCTACCGTCTCGCCATCCGGGCCGTGCGGCCCGGCGGCGTGCTTGTCGGCACCGGAGATCTTGAAATCGCCGGAATAGACGGCGGCGCCATTGACGATGCCGGCATTGCCGTCCGTTTCGATGACCAGCGGATAGGCATTGGGATCGGCCCTCACCCGCAGTCGCATCTGGCCCGAGCCCTCAGCCTTGCCGGTAGACGCCGCGACACTTGTGCGAAGCCCGTCCAGATTTAGCGTGCCATCCATGCGCCATGGCCCGGCCAGCGACTTTGCCGAGATGGTCGCATTGATCTCCGACATGAGATGGCTGCGCCCGCCCGCGGCATGGCGCAGCTCGATCTGGCCTTCCGTCACCGTCAGCTTCTCGATCGAGATCTGGTTGAGGTCGAAGGGCGAGGACGGCCGCATCGTCCAGTCGACGGTGCCGTCATTGGCGATGTCGATGGTGGCTTTCGGCCGCACCAGGCGCATATCGAAAATCAGCACTTCGCCGCGCAGGAAAGGCGCCAACTCGGCATCCATCGAAAACGTCTCGACCGTCATCGCCGGCTGGCCGCCGGGGCCGCCGGCGACGGCGACGTTGGAGAAAGTGACCGAGGGGAACGGCAGCAGCCTTGCCGTGGCATCCCCTTGCACGGTCACCTTGCGGCCCAGGATGGCGCTCGCCTCGCGCTCGAATTCGGCGCGGTAACCAGTCCAGTCGACAAAGTACGGCACCACCAGCGCCGCGAGCAGCACCAGCACGAACAGGCCACCAAAGATCACGAAAAGGCGTGCGAGCATCAGCTCCGAACGGGTTGATTGAAATTCAGCCGCACTCTACCCGCATCCGCGTGTCGATAAAGAGGCAATTCATCTGCGGTTGCGTCATACCCGACGATCTGAAACAAATCTCGGAAAACATGGAGAATTTCGGATGTCGGGGAAGAATTGGGACCGGGTGCCGATCGATGCGCAAAGCGTCGACGCCCCGCTGTCGCAATCGGCGGTCTTTCTGGTTGTCACCGTGGCCAGCGATCAGGGTGCTCCCGCCAGGGTCGCCTCGGTGCTCGGCGGGCTTGACGATCTTGTCAAGACTGTCGGGTTCCGCGATCTTTCCGGCCGGCTGTCATGTATTGCAGGCATCGGCCGCGACTTCTGGGATCGTCTCTCTTCCGGCCCGCGACCGCTGGAGCTGAAACCGTTCGCACCGATCAGGGGATCGGTTCATTCGGCCCCCTCGACGGCTGGCGACCTTCTCTTCCACATCCGCTCCGAGCGACCCGACATGTGCTTCGAATTCGAGCGCATTCTGCTCGCCAATCTGGGAGACGCCGTGACGGTGGTCGACGAGGTCTCGGGCTTTCGCTATTTCGATGCCCGCGACCTGCTCGGCTTTGTCGACGGCACGGCCAACCCGACCGGCCTCGATCTGCCCGCCTCGGCGCTTGTCGGCGACGAGGATGCCGACTTCGCCGGCGGCAGCTACGTCGTCGTCCAGAAGTATCTGCACGACCTGCAGGCTTGGGCGCGCATCCCAACGCCGCAGCAGGAGGCGATCATCGGCCGCACCAAGATCGACAATATGGAAATCGACGATGACGACGCCCCGCGCAAATCGCACAAGTCGCTGGCCACCATCGAGGATGCTAACGGCAACGAATACGACATTCTGCGCGACAACATGCCGTTCGGGCGGCCGGGGCAGAATGAGTACGGCACCTACTTCATCGGCTATAGCAGGTATCTCTGGGTGATCGAGAAGATGCTGCAGCGCATGTATGTCGGCGATCCTCCGGGCGCCTACGACCGATTGCTCGATGTCTCGACGCCGCAAACCGGCACGACCTTCTTCGCACCGACCCGCCCGATGCTGCAGGCACTTGCCGAGAGGATGCAGGAAGAGCCCGCTGCAGCGAGGTAGGAAGCCGAGCTGGTCAGCCCGCGGACCGCCGTCCCATGAGTTCCGTTCGCGATCCCTAGCCCGCTGCCGGCAGTATCTTGCCAGGGTTCATGATGTTCTGCGGATCGAGCGCCTGCTTGATCGTGCGCATGATATCGACGCCGTGGCCGAGCTCGCGGCGCATGAAGCCGATCTTGCCCTGGCCGATGCCGTGCTCGCCGGTGCAGGTGCCGTCCATGGCGATCGCCCGCAGGTTGAGCCGGGCGACGAATTCCTCACAGCGCGCGATCTCTTTCGGGTCGTTCACGTCCATCAGCACCAAGGTGTGGAAATTGCCGTCGCCGGCATGGCCGACGATCGGCGCGACCAGGCCCATCTTGGCGATGTCGGCCTCGGTCTCGGTGACGCATTCGGCAAAGCGCGAGATCGGCACGCAGACATCGGTCGACAGGCCCTTGGCGCCCGGCCGCAGCGTCAGCGACGCCCAGTAGGCGTCGTGCCTTGCCTTCCACAGCTTCGTCCGCTCCTCGGCGACGCTGGTCCACAGGAACGGGCCGCCGCCATTCTCCTCGGCGATCATGCCGAAGGTCTCGGCCTGTTCGGCAACCCCGGCATCACTGCCATGGAATTCGACGAACAGGCAGGGGCTCTCCGGATAGTCGAGCTTGGAATAGTTCTTCATCGCCCGCATCTGCAACGCGTTGACCAGTTCGATGCGCGCCACCGGAATACCCATCTGGATGGTCGAAATGACCGCGTTGCAGGCGGCCTCGACGCTCGGAAACGGGCACACGCCGCCGGAAATCGCCTGCGGGATGCCCTGCAGCTTCAGCGTCAGCGAGGTGATAATGCCGAGCGTGCCTTCGGATCCGATCAGCAGCCGCGTCAGATCATAGCCGGCCGAGCTCTTTTTCGCCCGCTTGCCGGTCGTCACCGTCTCGCCGTCTGCCATGACGGCGGTCAGCGACAGCACGTTCTCGCGCATCGTGCCGTAGCGCACAGCGTTTGTGCCGGAGGCGCGTGTCGCCGCCATGCCGCCAAGCGAGGCATTGGCGCCGGGATCGATCGGAAAGAACAGGCCGGTGTCGCGCAGGTGCCGGTTGAGGTCTTCGCGCGTCACCCCCGGCTCGACCGTGCAGTCGAGGTCCTGCGGATTGACCGCGAGGATGCGGTTCATGCGCGACGTGTCGACCGAGATCCCGCCGCCCGGCGCGTTGGTATGGCCTTCCAGCGACGACCCGACGCCAAAGGCGATCACTGGCACGCGGTGGGCGGCGCAGGCGCGCACGATCTCCTGCACCGCGGCCGTCGTCTCCGGAAAGGCAACGCCGTCCGGCGACTGAGTCGGAATATAGGTGGTGGTATGCGCATGCTGCGCGCGGATGGCCTGGCCGGTCTGGAAGCGTTCGCCCAATTGCTGCTTGAGGATGCCGACAACCGCGGCGATTCCCTCTTCGTTGCGTTGGACCGGATTGAGGTCGCTCAGAGCCATGTATTCCTCCGCGAATGGGCCAGCGCCCACCTTGCCATGCGTCTATCCATGCGTAGTCTCACCAGCCACGCTCTGTCCAGACCAGCGCGCTGTGTCCAGCGCCAGAAACAAGGAAGTTTCTATGCCCATTCCCGCCCCCTTCGTCTCCCTCCCCATGGGCATCGAGAAGGACTGGATCGACTACAACGGCCATCTCAACATGGCCTATTACAACGTGCTGTTCGACCGCTGCTCGGACGAGGCTTTCGCGGCAATGGGCATGGGCCTCGATTACGTCGAGCAGCGTCGACTCACCATCTACACCGCGGAAATCCACGTCTGTTACGTGCAGGAGTTGCATCTGGACCACAAGGTCACCGTCTCGCTGCAGCTGATCGATCATGACGAGAAGCGGCTGCGGCTCTATCAGGAAATCCGCCACGTCGATGGTTGGCTGGCCGCCACGTCGGAGCAGCTTGCCCTGCATGTCGACATGTCCGGGCCGAAGGTCGCGCCCTTCCCCGCCGATATCCTGGCCAAGGTCGAAGCCATGCGCGCCGCCCATGCGGCGCTGCCGATGCCGGAGCGCGCCGGCCGTTCCATTGGGATTCGTCGCAAGCCCGCTTGAAGCAGCCCGGCGCCCGCGTTAACCTTACCGGGGTTTTAACGGGAACAAGCCAATTGAGCCGTTGAACGACTCAGCGGAGCGGTCGAGAACAGTCCGCACGGGGTTGCGATACGGGCGGCGGGCGAGCCGGTTCGAGGGACGTGCATGAAAACCGACATCAAGGTCGAGGTCGACAGGCTGGCCGCCGATCCGCGCATCACCGACTATGATTTCTGGCGCTCGCTCAAGAACGTCAACAACGAGATCTTCCATATCGCCAACAGCAACGAGCCGATCCCGTTCGACATGATTCGCTGGCGCGCCATCCTCAAGCGCGCCCGCATGAAGCGCGGCCACGTATGACCCTGTCGAGCCGCGCCGCAACCATGGCTGGCGCCTGAACGCCGTCTTAGTCGAGCGCGCGATCAGCGGCGACGGGCGGTGTCGCCTTCCAAATGCGAGCCCAATCAGGATGATTCGACCTAAGCCAGTTTCTGCTTGAGGAACGCAATCGTCCTGCCCCAGGCGAGATCGGCCGCCTGCTTGTCGTAGCGCGCCGCCGATGTGTCATTGTTGAAGGCATGGTTGACGCCTTCATACACATAGATCGTGTGTTCGACATGCGCCGCTTCCAGTGCTTTCCGGAAACCGTCGATCCCGGCATTGATTCGCTCGTCCAAGCCACCGTAGTGCAACAGCAAGGCGGCCTTTATCTTCGGCACGTCCGCGCTCTTCGGCTGCATGCCGTAATAGGCGACGCCGGCCGCCAGGTCGGGAGCGTTGACCGCCAAACTGTTGACGGTGCCGCCGCCCCAGCAGAAGCCGATCGCGCCAACCTTGCCGTTGCCGTCCTTGTCGGCCTTGAGGAAAGTAACCGTGGCCACGGCGTCGGCCGCCGTGCGCGATGGATCCAGCGTGGCAAACATGTCGCGTGCCTTGTCCTCGTCGCTTGGCGTGCCGCCGAGCGGCGACAGGAAATCCGGCGCAAGCGCCACGAAGCCCTCGAGCGCCACGCGCCGCGTCACATCGCGAATATGCGGGTTCAGCCCCCGGTTCTCATGCACGATGATGACCGTGCCGAGCTTGCCTGTGTGTTCCGCCGGCTTGACCAGGTAGCCCTTCATTTCGCCGCTGCCGCCGGGAAAAGTGATGTCCTCGCCCTTCACGCGCGGGTCGCTGTCGGCGACGATCGCCGCCTGCGCCGAATTCGCCGCCAGCAGCGGCGCGATCGCGGCGGCCGCGGCGCCGGCCCCGGCAAGCCTGGTCAGCTGCTCCATGAAGCGGCGGCGGTCGAGCGTCAAATGCGTGTATTCGTCATAGGCATCGATCATCGCCTGGGTGATGGTGGGATCGGTCATGGCGCGCTCCTTGTGATGTCCTGCGCAAGATAGGGGCGAGGCTGCCCGCGTCCAGTCGCGTTGCGGGCAGTCCGGCTCATCGTTGGAAACCGGGGCGGACCGCAGGACTGGACAATCACATTCCCGTCATCCTCGACAAATCCTGGTGGCGCGGCCACCATGGTGGGCGAAACTCGGTGGGAATACAGCAGAGCACGCACGGCAAGCCGCAAGACCAGGAGAGGTGATTCATGAACGTACAGCAGATCGTCAATACCGTTTCGCAAAAGGCCGGACTCGATCAGGCGACGACCGAGAAAGTCGTCGGCACCATTTTCTCGGTTCTCGAACATGAGGCGGACGGTACCAGCGCCTCCAGCTTCTTCGCCCGCATTCCGGGCGCCGATGCGCTGGCGCGGCAATATGATGTGATGAGCACCGCGCCTTCGGAAGGTGGCGGCTTCCTGTCGTCGCTGCAGGGCGCGCTTGGCGGCGTCCTTGGCGAGAAGGCCGGCGCGCTCATCAACGGCTTCGCCGCCCTCAAGGCGTCCGGCTTGAGCATGGCGCAGATACAGAAGGCAGGCGAGACACTGGTTCAGCAGGCCGAGACAGCGGCCGGCCCCGAACTGACCAACCGGGTGCTCGGCTCGGTGCCCAGCCTGAAGAGCCATCTGGGTCTTGGCTGAGCATTAGCATCGTCCGGCAGAACGCAGCCTATTTCGGCAGGGCGTAGGCCATGACGTAATCACCGGGCTTGGTGCCGACCGAGCCATGGCCGCCGGCGACGATCACCACGAACTGGCGGCCGTCGGCCACCGTATAGGTCATCGGCGTCGATTGTCCGCCCGCCGGCAGCCGCGCCTGCCACAGCTGCTTGCCTGACGTCAGGTCGTAGGCGCGCACATAATCGTCCACCGCCGCGCCTAGGAACACCACGCCGCCGGCGGTGATCATCGGCCCGCCAATGCCCGGCACGCCGACCTTGAACGGTAGTGGCAGCGGCGTCATGTCGTAGACGGTGCCGTTGCGGTGCTTGTAGGCGATCTTGCCGGTGCGAAGATCGGCGCCCGCGACATAGCCCCAGGGCGGCGCCTGGCAGGGAACGCCGAGCGGCGACAGGAACGGTCCCATCACCACCGCATAGGGAGCGCCCTCGTTGCGGTTGAGCCCCTGCTCGCTGCCGCGTCCCTCGTCCGGCGGCGGCACCTGGTCGCGCGGAATGAGCCGAGACTTGAACGCCAGATAGGTCGGCATGCCGAACAGCACCTGCCGCACCGGGTCGACCGCGACGCCGCCCCAGTTGAAGGTGCCGAAATTGCCGGGATAGATCAGCGAGCCCTGCACGGAAGGCGGTGTGTAGCGGCCCTCGTAGCGCAGGCCCTGGAATTCGATCCGGCACGCCAGCTGGTCGAACATGGTGATGCCCCACATGTCGGCGCCGGTCAGCGGCTTGGGGCTGAAGGAGAGGTCCGACACCGGCTGCGTCGGCGACGTATGGTCTCCTTCGACGGCGCCGCCGGGTGCCGGCACTTCCTTGACCGCGATGATCGGTTCGCCCGTGCGGCGGTCGAGCACATAGAGGTCGCCCTGCTTGGTCGGCCCGACCAGCGCCGGCACCACCGTGCCGTCGGCCTTGGTGATGTCGATAAGGCTCGGCTGCGCCGGCACATCCATGTCCCAGAGGTCGTGGTGCACCGTCTGCCGCACCCATTTCAACTGCCCGGTGTTGAGGTCGAGCGCGGTGATCGAGGACGAGAATTTCTCGACATTGGCGCTGCGCCCGGCGCCGAGCTGGTCCGGCGTCTGGTTGCCGAGCGGCACGTAGAGCAGCCCGAGCTTCTCGTCGGCGCTCGGCGTCGACCACATGTTGGGCGAGTTGGCGGTGTAGGTCTGGCCGGCGGCCAGCGGCGTCGTCTGGTCGGGATTGCCGGAATCCCAGTTCCAGACCAGTTTGCCGCTGCTGGCGTCATATGCGCGGATGACGCCCGACGGCTCCTGCGTCGAATAATTGTCGTTGACCGCCCCGCCGACGATGATCTTGCCCCCGGCGATCAGCGGTGCCGAGGTCGAGTAGTAATAGCCGGATTTCGGATAGGGCATGTTGGTCAACAGGTTGAGCGTACCGCCTTCGGCAAAGCCTGGGCAGACCTGGCCGTTGGCTGCATCGAGCGCGATCAGTCGCGCATCCGAGGTCGGCAGGTAGACACGGCTGGCACAGGGCTGGCCGGCGGCGACAGCCGCGTCGGCATAGAAGGATACGCCTCGGCAGGTCTGGTGCTGGCGATCCTTGTCGAGCTTGACCTGCGGATCGTAACGCCATTTCTCCTTGCCGGTCGCGGCATCGATGGCGATGCCGAAATTGTGCGGGGTGCAGATGTAGAGCGTGTCGCCGATCTTCAGCGGCGTCACCTGATAGGTGGTCTCGCTGACATCGTCCGGTCCCTTCACGTCGCCGGTCCGGTAGGTCCAGGCCGGCTGCAGTGTGGCGACATTGTCCGGCGTGATCTGGTCGAGCGGCGAATAGCGCTGGCCGAACTGGGTGCGGCCGTAATAGTGCCACTCGCCGGCCGGCACGTCATTGCCGAGATTGGCGTTGGCGGTCACTTTTTCGGTGCCGAGAGCGCCGGCAATGTCCTTCGGGTCCGTGGTCATCGAATAGCCGGCCACCGCCAGCGACGCCAGCACGGCCAGGATCATCGGCGCGCGCCCGTCTGGGCCGGTCAGTCCCCGCCGCGCCCAGGGTGTCAGCAGCCACAGGGCCACCAGCACGATGATGCCGCCGCGCGGGGCGAGTTCCCACCAGTCGAATCCGGTTTCCCACACCGCCCAGGCCAGCGTCGCCAGCACGATCCCCGCATAGAGCCACAGCGCCGTCGACCGGCGCCGATAGAGCAGCCAGCCCGCGACCAGGAAGGCCAGGCCGGTGATGATGTAGTACCAGCTGCCGCCCAGCGAAGCCAACCAGAGGCCCCCCGCGCCAAGCGCGAGCCCGATGATGAAAAGGATGAGGGAGGTGATGGTGACAGCCAAGACGATACTCCTTCGACTGTTTTCGCCCAGCAGCGCTGCGTTCGGCAGATTCGACATCGCGTCCTGCCGAATGCCTGCCTGACCGGTACAGCTTTTCTCCTCGCTGCCGCGCCTGTCAAGCAAAGGTGACGGCGGCTGCGGTCCTTGGGCCTATCGCGCCGAGAATGCGGCACGTCCAGACGTCGCTCGACCACTTCGCCGGAACAAAACGTAGACACTTCTGGCCTTTCGCCGCCGAATCACTACATTCGGGGGAAGATGTCCGGCTTTTCGGAAGACATGCCCTTTTTCGACGAACCCGATGCGCGGCCCACGGCCCCGTCGGGCATTGCCGCGCGCGCCATGGCCGCCCGCAGCGGCCACAGCAATGCGCCCGATTATCTCAAGGGCCTCAATCCCGAGCAGCGGCTGGCGGTGGAGACCACCGAGGGCCCAGTCCTGGTGCTGGCCGGCGCCGGCACCGGCAAGACGCGCGTGCTGACCACCCGCATCGCCCACATCCTTGCCACCGGCAAGGCCTTCCCGTCGCAGATCCTCGCCGTGACCTTCACCAATAAGGCCGCGCGAGAAATGAAGCTCCGCATCGGCGTGCTGATCGGCGAAGGCAATGTCGAGGGCATGCCATGGCTCGGCACCTTCCACTCGATCGGCGTCAAGCTCCTGCGCCGCCACGCCGAACTCGCCGGGCTCAGATCCGATTTCACCATCCTCGACACCGACGACGTGGTGCGGCTCATCAAGCAGCTGATCCAGGCCGAGGGCCTGGACGACAAGCGCTGGCCGGCCAAGCAGTTCGCGCAGATGATCGACGGCTGGAAGAACAAGGGCCAGGGCCCCGCCGACATCGCCGAGGGTGACGCCCGCGCCTTTGCCAACGGCAAGGGCCGCGAACTCTACAAGGCCTATCAGGCCCGGCTGCAGACGCTGAACGCCTGTGACTTCGGCGACCTTTTGTGCCACCCGATCCGCATCTTCCGCGCCAATCCGGATGTGTTGAAAGAATATCACAAGCGCTTCAAATACATCTTGGTCGACGAGTACCAGGACACCAACACCGCCCAGTACATGTGGCTGCGGCTTCTGGCGCAGCGGCCGGATAGCGGGCGCGCGTCAACGTCGACGGATCTGCGAACGGCCGAAGGCCGCAAGCCCGACCGGGCGTCGGCCGGCCAGGCCGCCCCCGCGGAGGCCAGCGAGCGAAGCTCGCGTGCGGCCGCGAGCGATAACAAGGTCAACATCTGCTGCGTCGGCGACGACGACCAGTCCATCTATGGCTGGCGCGGCGCCGAGGTCGACAACATCCTGCGATTCGACAAGGATTTTCCCGGCGCCACCATCATCAGGCTGGAGCGCAACTACCGCTCGACCGCGCACATCCTCGGCGCCGCCTCCCACCTCATCGCCCACAATGAGGGCCGCTTCGGCAAGACCCTGTTCACCGACCGCGACGAGCCCGAGGACGGCAAGGTGCATGTCCACGCCGCTTGGGATTCCGAAGAGGAAGCCCGCGCCGTGGGCGAGACCATCGAGGCCTACCAGCGGCAAAAGCACAATCTCAACGACATGGCGATCCTTGTCCGCGCCTCCTTCCAGATGCGCGAGTTCGAGGATCGCTTCGTCACGCTCGGCCTCAACTACCGGGTCATCGGCGGCCCGCGCTTCTACGAGCGCATGGAAATCCGCGACGCGCTGGCCTTCTTCCGCGTCGTCGCGCAAGGCGCCGACGACCTCGCCTTCGAGCGCATCGTCAATGTGCCGAAGCGCGGCCTCGGCGAAACCACCATCCGCCAGGTCCACGACACCGCACGTGCTTTACGCGTGCCGATGCTGGAAGCCGCGACCAAGCTCGCCGAAAGCGACGAACTGAAGCCGAAGCCGCGCGCATCCCTGCGCGAGGTCACGGCCAATTTCGAGCGCTGGCAGAAGGCGCTGGAAACCACGCCGCACACCGAGCTCGCCGAGACCATTCTCGAGGAGAGCGGCTATACCGACATGTGGAAGAACGACCGCTCGGTCGAAGCGCCTGGCCGGCTGGAAAATCTGAAAGAGCTGATCCGCTCCATGGAGGAGTACGAGTCGCTGCGCTCCTTCCTCGAACATGTCGCGCTGGTCATGGATGCCGAGCAGAATGCCACGCTCGACGCCGTCAACATCATGACGCTGCATTCGGCCAAGGGCCTCGAATTCGAGACCGTTTTCCTGCCCGGCTGGGAGGAAGGCCTGTTTCCGCACCAGCGCGCGCTCGATGAAGGCGGCCGCTCGGGTCTGGAGGAAGAGCGCCGCCTCGCCTATGTCGGCCTGACCCGCGCCAAGAAGAACCTGCATCTGTGGTTCGTCTCCAACCGCCGCATACATGGCCTGTGGCAGTCGACGATCCCGTCGCGCTTCCTTGACGAACTGCCGGAAGCCCATGTCGAAATCGCCGAAGGCGGTAACAGCTATGGCGGCTACGGAAATTCCTATGGCGGCGGCTCGTTCGCCTCCGGCCGTGGCGGACAGGGGGCCGGACGACAGAACCCCTATGGCGCGTCGCGCTTCGACAATGTCGGCGCCGACAGCGAAAAATCCGGCGCGTTTTCAAACACCTATGCGACACCCGGCTGGCAGCGCGCGCAGGCCAACCGAAACGAGGCGACCGACCGCAACTGGGGTTCGCGCTCCGGCCACCAGGTCGAGCGCATCGGCTATGGCGAGACCGATTCCGGGTATGGCGCCGGCCGCACCTCGGTCAAGGGCCGCACCATCGACGGCGAACTCGTCGCCAAATCCGTCTCCGACACGCCCTCCGCCTTCAACGTCGGCGACCGCGTCTTCCACCAGAAATTCGGCAACGGCAACATCTCCGCCATCGAAGGCAACAAGCTGACCATCGACTTCGACAAGGCCGGCCAGAAACGCGTGCTGGACGGGTTCGTGGCGGCGGTGTGAACCAGCGCCGAGGCCGTTCGACAGACCTCTGAAACCACTCAATCCACCTTCTTCTCGCCCGCCTCGCCGGCCTTGACGATATCCCCCGTCGTGAACAGGATTTCCTTCAGTTCCGCCCGCCAGTCCTTCTTCTGGCGCAGCAGGAATTCAAGGTTCATGCCGAAATGCTTGAACTCCTCCTGCTGCGCGTTCTTCATGATCGCCTTGGCCTGCGGGTCCTTTTCCACCGACATGCGCTGTTCGTACCAGCTGATCGCTTCCGCCTCCTCGATGAGCGAGGTGATCATGCGGGCAAAGGTCCGCACCTTCTGCGTCAGTTCTTCTGGCGGCTCGTGATACTGGTCGAAGCCCATGTCGTCATCCTCTCCGATAATGGTTGGACGGACGGTACGTCATTGCTGCAACTCCGCCAACGCCCTTTGCAGCGGTGCCGGCGAAATCTGGATCGGGCCGGAGAACGGCACATCCATGTCGAGGATCAGATAGACCGCGCCGGCGATCAGCGCGGCCGAAACGACGAAGGTCGAAACCGTGATCGCATTGCGCGGCGCCCGGAAGCCGAAACTGGCGAAGATCAGCCCCAGCCAGGCCACCAGCATGGCGATCAGCGGCCTGGGTATCGCCCCTTCCGACTGTTCGATCAGTACCCAGCGCTGCTCCAGCACTTGCCGCAGGCGCTGGCGGGCATCCTGCAACAGGAAGTCCTGCGCGGCGTCGGTCGTCGGCAAAGCGTTCAGGCGGGTGCCGATTTCGGCCAGCAGATGCTCGGACAGCCGGTTCGCGACGACAGGATTGTCTTGGGCTCGCGACCACTGGCTGGTCACCCTCTCCACATAGGCGGATAGCGGCTCACGCACCGAATCGGCTTGCGGGCCATATTGGCGCAAGGTCCTGTCCAGCAGGATCAGTTCCGTCGCATAGGCGTGCACATTGTGGTCGACCGATTCGAAGGTGTTCTTGGCGGAATTGATCATCAGCCCCAGCACCAGCGATGTCATCACGCCGAACAGATTCGCGGCGAGCCGCAGGACATTGTTCGTCTCGTCATCGCGATGCCTGGCTGGAAGCCTCGGCCAGATTGCAATCGTGGCCAGCGGCGCCGCCACCAGGCAAAGAAAAATCACAAGCGCGACGACTTCATCCTGCATGGCCGCTATTTCTGCACGGGAAGCACGGATTGCCAATGGTCGTGTGGCGGCCTTCCCGACGTCTAGGACACCGGCAGCGCTCCGCCCTCCTGCGTGCGCCGCGCGATGAACTCGTCGAGCACGCCTGACGTGGCGACCGCCGAAGCAGGCGGCACGAAATCGGCAAGCGTGCGTTTCCAGACCCCGGTGGCGCGTTCGCTCGCCGTCCTGGACCCGCCCTGCGTCCAGTTGCCGAAATTCGACCAGTCGGCGACCAGCGGTTCGTAGAAGGCCGTGCGGTAGCGCGCCATGGTGTGGCCGGCCGAGAAGAAATGGCCGCCCGGCTGCACTTCGGCGATCGCCTCGAAGCCGATGGCGTCACTGTCCCCGGCAGTCGGCACGCAGAGTTCGGCCACAGTCTGCAACGCCTCGATGTCGGTGATCAGCTTCTCGAAGGAGACACTGAGGCCACCTTCCAGCCAGCCGGCCGCATGGATGCACATGGTCGCCCCGGCCAGGACCGACCCCCACAGCGCGAACTGCGTTTCGTGCGCGGCCTGCGCATCCGAAATGTTGGCGGCGCTGCCGCCGCCCGACCGCCACGGCAGGCCGGTGAGCCGCGCCAGTTGGCCGGCGCCCAGCGTCGCCTTGACGTGTTCGGGCGTGCCGAAGGCCGGCGCGCCGGATTTCATGTCGACATTGGACGAGAAGGAACCATAGACGACCGGCGCGCCCGGCCGCACGATCTGCGCCAGCGTCAGGCCGGCCAGCGCCTCGGCATGCTGCAAGGTCAGCGCGCCGGCCACCGTGATCGGCGCCATGGCCCCCGCCAGGCAGAATGGCGTGATGACGGAAACCTGCCCTGCCCTAGCGAAATCGATGATGCCTTGCGCCATCGGAATGTCGAGCTGGCGCGGTGAGTTGGTGTTGATGACGGTGTAGCAATGGGCATTGGCCAGGAATTCGTCCTGCGACAGGCCGCGCGCCAGCCGCACCATCTCGAAACCGTCCTCGACCTGTGGCGTGCCTCGCGCGAACACGAACGGGAACTTGTCCGACAGGGTCAGCTGCGCGCGGTTGACGGCGTAGTGGCGGAAACGGTTGTCGACATCCTGCGGCTCGATGCAGGGTCCCAGCATGTGCAGCACGTCGAAATGCTGCACCAGCCGCATCAGATCCTCGAAATCGGCCAGTGTTCCGGGTCGCCGGCCGCGCTCGAGGTCGGTGACGTTCGGCGCCCCACAGCCCGCCAGGAAGGTCATCGAGCCGAGTTCGAGCGTCAGGTCGCGGGCACGGCAACCGGCATGGGCATGGATGGATCTCGGTGCCGAGGCCAGTGCCGCCGCCACCATGTCGCGACCGATGCGCACCATGTCGGTGTCGGGGTCGACCAGCGCGCCAGCGCGGGCGAAGTGTTCGCGCGCTTGCGGCAAAAGCACCTTGATGCCGAGTTCCTCCAGCACGCGCAGCGCCGTGTCGTGGATGGACGCCACCTGATCGTCCGAAAAGATCGGCTGCGGCAGGAACGAATTCCTGAGCGAATGGTAGTCGGGCCGGCGGCTGCTCTCGCTGCCGGCCTCGCCGGTCCGCCCACGCCGGCGCTCGCGCCTGCCGTCCCGTGCCGCGTCATCGTCCATGAAGGCGTCTCCTTATTGCCGCATCGCCTTGCCTTCGGGGTCGTAAGGCGAGGCCGCGATGACACGCGCCGGCCGCTCCGTGCCGACGATATGCACCGACAGCGCCCTACCCTCGCCCGCGAAATCGCGGCTGACAAGCGCCAGCGCCAGGCTCTTGCCGACAGTGTAGCCATAGCCGCCCGAGGTGACGAAGCCGACCCGCCGGCCCTGATGCCAGACCGGCTCGTAGCCGCTGGCGTCGGCGTCGACGGCATCGACTTCCAGGGTCACCAGGCATTGAGCTGCATCCCCGGCGTCGCGGGCCCGCAGCGCCGCTTCACGACCGATGAAGTCGCCCTTGTCGAACGCAATAAAGCGATCGAGGCCGGTCTGGCCCGGCGTATAGCCCTGCGTGAATTCGCGCGACCAGATGCCGAAGCTCTTTTCAAGCCGCAGCGCATTGAGTGCGTAATAGCCGGCCTCGGCGAGGCCGAGATCCTCGCCCGCCGCCAGCAGCGTTTCGCGCAAGGTGGCCTGCATGCTCGCCTCGCAGTTGATCTCGAAGCCGAGCTCGCCGGCGATCGACAGGCGGGCAACCCGCGCCCGCGCCATGCCGACGTCGAACGCGCCGCAGGCCATGAAGGGCAATGCCGTGGCGGACACGTCCTGGTGCGTCGCGCGCGCCAGGATTTCCCGGGCATGCGGCCCGGTCAGCAGGAAACCACTCATCGCGTCGGACAGGTCGGTCACGCGCACACCCTGCGCCGCATGATCCTCGAACCAGCGCATGTGGAATTCTCGCAGATAGTAGGAACCCATCAGCCAATAGTCGCCGCCGCTCCAGTTGAAGACGGTGAGATCGCCCTTCAGCCGCCCGTCATGGCCGAGCATCGGCGCCAGCCTCGCCTGCCCCGGCTTCGGCAGCCTGCAGGCGAGCAGCCCGTCGAGCCACGCTTCGGCGCCCGCGCCAGACACAGCGTAGCGGGCATAGGCCGTGATGTCGACGAGACCGGCGGCGCGCCGCACCTGCAGCGCTTCCGCGCCGACAATGTCGAAGGCGTTGGAGCGTTTGAGCGTGGTGTTTTCGCGAAAACCCAACGGCGCGAAATAGGCCGGAATCTCCAGCCCCCAAGATGCCGTCCACTCGCAGCCCGCGGCGCTCATGCCGTCATAGGCGCCGGGCCGCTTCAACGGCCGCCCGGCGGGCAGCCGTTCATTGGGGAAGGTCATGACGAAACGGCGCGAATAGAACTGGCGCGTCGTCTGCCTGAGGTATTCGCGGTTGGCGGCGAAGGCGCCGTAGCGGGCGATATCCATGCCGAAGATATCGGCGTGCGGCTCGCCGTAGATCATCCACTCGGCCAGCGATTTGCCGACCCCGCCGCCCTGGCTGAAGCCGGCCATCACGCCACAGGCGACCCAATAATTCTTGAGGCCGCGCACCGGTCCGACGATCGGATTGCCATCCGGCGTGAAGGTGAAGGCGCCGTTGACCCATTTGCGGATCCCGGCCGTCTTCAGGCAAGGAAAGCGCTCATAGGCCTTGGACAGTTCCGGCATGATGCGGTCGATGTCCTCTGGGATCAGCTCCATGCCGTAGTCCCAGGGCGCGCCGTCCATATTCCAGTGTTTCGGGTTCTGCTCGTAAACCCCGAGCAGCACGCCCTTGCGCTCCTGCCGAAGATACGAAAACCCGTCGAGATCGACCGCGAGGCCGAGTTCCCGGTCGAGGGCGGCGACCTCCGGAATGTCTTCGGTGATGAGATAATGGTGCTCCATCGGCGTCACCGGCAGGTCGACGCCGGCCATGCGGCCAAGCTGCTTGGCCCACAGACCGCCGGCGTTGACGACATGTTCGGCGGTGATCGCGCCTTGCTCGGTGATGACATCCCAATGGCCGTCGGCGCGCGCCTTCAGCTCGACGACACGGTTGCGCAGGATCACGTCGGCGCCTCGCTTTTTCGCCGCCCCGGCATAGGCATGCGTCGTGCCATAGGGGTCGAGATGGCCTTCGTTGGAATCGTAGAGGCCGCCGAGCACGCCGCTGACATCGACGATCGGGCAGATCGCCTTGATCTCTTCCGGCGTCACCAGGCGGGCCGTTTCGATGCCGACCGACTGGAACACCGCCCAGGCCGATTTCAGCCACTCCCAGCGCTGCGGATCGCTGGCCATGTTGACGCCGCCCGTCATGTGCAGGCCGGCGCTCTGGCCGGATTCGGCCTCGATCTCGCGATAGAGCTTGATGGTGTAGTCCTGCAGGGCCGCGACGTTGGGGTCGGCGTTGAGCGCATGGAAGCCCGCCGCCGCGTGCCAGGTCGACCCCGCCGTCAGCTCGGCCCGCTCGATCAGCGCCACGTCGCTCCAGCCGAACCGTGTCAGATGATAAAGGACAGAGGCGCCGACCACGCCACCCCCGATGACGACTGCGCGATAATGCGGCTTCAAGGCTTCCTCCCGGTCTGTCCCTGAGGGGCATCTTATACGCACTGTACATAAGTGTCTAGCATTGGACGGGCGCGTGGTGTCCGTCGAAAGGGTGGCCCGATCGCAGGCCGCATTGCAGGATCGCGCGAGGAACCCGGCGGCCTGATCACGCGCTGTCACGCAGCTATCATCTTCACGCCGTAGACCGCCTTCGGAAGGTCGGCGCCTCGGCATCGTCGTGGCGCTCCCTGGAGCTCTACGTTCCGGCCAAACCCGCAAGCTTGTCACAAGAGGATTACCCATGAAGAACCCGTACCGAAGCGCCTCGCTTGGCGTCGCACTGGCCTTGTTCACCGCCCTGACGCCGGCGCTCGCCGACAGCACCGCGACCGTCGGCGGCACCAGTTTCGTCAGCAAGGGCCTGGTCGGCGTCGGCCGCATCCCGGCCGCCCAGCGCGACAAGTTCGGCGAGACCTTCGGATCGGGCTCGGGCATGGCCATCGACACATCAGGCTGGACGCATGACGCGGCCGGCTACAAGGGTTCGCTCTGGCTGCTGCCGGACCGCGGCTACAATGTCGCCGGCACCACAGACTACCGGCCCCGCCTCAACACCATCGGCATCGAGTTTGCCCCGGTCGCGCCGGGCGCCGCGCCCGCCGCCGGCCAGGAGCAGACCGGGGTCAAGGCGACGCTTACCGACACGCTGCTGCTCACCGACGACAAGGGCGCCGACATGACCGGGCTCGATCCGCTGTCGGACGTGCGCCCGGCCTCCGGCGACATGCCGATCCTGCCCGCCGCCACCAACGGCAAGCTCGCCCTCGACAACGAGGCGATCGCGCGGCTGCCCGACGGCTCGATGTTCATTTCCGACGAATACGGGCCGAACATCTACCGCTTCTCCGCCGAGGGCCGCCTGCTGTCGGCGACCCAGCCGCCCGCGGCGCTGGTGCCGATGCGCAAGGGCACGCCGAACTTCTCCTCCGACAATCCCGGCCCGGGTGCCGCCGATCCCGATCCGAAGGATCCCGAAACCGGCCGCCAGAACAACCAGGGCCTCGAAGGCATGGCGATGACGCCGGACGGCAAGTTCCTGATCGCCGTGCTCCAGTCGGCTCCGAGGCAGGACGGCGGCGATTCGCCGGCGACCCGGCAGAACACGCGGGCGCTGGTCTATGACGCGTCTGACCTCGGCCACCTCAAGCTGGCACACGAATATGTCGTGCCGCTGCCGGTGTTCAAGGATGCCAAGGGCAAGACCAAGGTCGCCGCGCAAAGCGAGATCGTGGCTCTGTCGGACACGGCATTCATGATGCTGGCGCGCGACAGCGGGAACGGACAGGGCCTGAAGGGCGACGCCTCGCTTTACCGCGAGATCTCGATCGTCGACGTTTCCGCCGCGACCGACATCGCCGGCGGCGCCTTCGATGCCGACAAGCCCGTGGCGCCCAAAGGTGTCGTCGATCCGTCGGTGACGCCTGCCAAACTCACGCCGTTCATCGACATCAACGACAAGGCGGAGCTTGGCCGCTTCGGCCTGCACAATGGCGCGCCGAACGACCACGACAATCTGTCCGAGAAGTGGGAAGCGATGTCGCTGGCCAGCGTGCTGGACCCCAAGTTGCCCGACGACTATTTCCTGTTCGTCGCCAACGACAACGACTTCCTGACCCAGGACGGTTTCCAGGTCGGCGCGCCCTACAAGGCCGACGACGGCGCCAATGTCGACACCATGTTCCTGGTCTACCAGGTCACGCTGCCGGGCCTCGCCAGGAAGTAGCGGCCACGGCTCGGGAGGGCGCGCCTGGCGCGCCCTCCCGGCCGATCCCGGATACTACTTCAGGAACTCCGCGTCCTTCGGCACGCCCGCATCGATCGGCTCTGCCGTCCTGTTCGACACCGCCATGTTCTTGCCGGCGGCCGACAGGTTCGGGCGCACGAAGACCTGAGCGGGGCCGTTGACGCGGCCGTAGAGGTCGATGATGTCCTGGTTCATGAAGCGCACGCAGCCCGACGAAGCGTTCTTGCCGATCGAATCCCATTCGGGCGTGCCGTGCAGCCGGTACATCGTGTCCTTGCCGTCGCGGAACAGATAGAGCGCGCGCGCGCCAAGCGGGCTCTGCGGGCCAGGCGGCATACCATCCTTGTATTTGGCCAGTTCCGGCCGGCGCTTGATCATTTCCGGCGGCGGCGTCCACACCGGCCACTTCTTCCTTGCCTGGACCACGGCGCTGCCGGTCCATCCGAAACCGGCCTTGCCGAGGCTGACGCCATAGCGGATCGCCTTGCCGCCGTCGCGCACCAGATAGAGGAAGTGCTCGGAGACATCGACCACGATCGTGCCCGGCTTTTCTCCGGTCGGGTCAGCCACGACCTGGCGCACGAATCTCGGATCGAGCTTGGCGACCGGGATCGCCGGCAGTTGATAGCCTTCGTCGGTACGCGCCGCATACATGCTCGCCGTATCGCCGAATGCCGGATCTCCGGATGCCGGATCGCCAGATGCCGGACCGTTTGGCGGCGCAGCCACCGGCGGCGCCACGTCCGTGGTGGTACAGGCTGAAAGCGCCAGCGAGGCCGCGCCCAAGGCGGACGCACCCAGGAAAACACGCCGGCTCAGGCGCTCGGAAAACAGCGTAATACTGGACATTGGCCCCCCGGCTATCCACACATCTGCTAAGGATGTTCCTGGGAGCAATATCCCATTCCGGTCGTCTTGAGAACAGGCTACATCAGGCAGGCCCTTAACCCCGCTGCATTGGCCGCTCGCCTTGGCCCAACAATCGGGCGGATCCAAATCATCCCTGCCGAGTTGCCAGCCATGACCGAAAAAATGCCCCCGCGCCGGCGCACCGGCGACCTGACCAGCGGGCCTATCCCGCGCACGCTGCTGCTGTTTGCCTTGCCGGTGCTCGGCTCCAACGTGCTGCAGTCGCTCAACGGGTCGATCAACGCCGTCTGGGTCGGCCGCTTCCTCGGCGAATCGGCGCTGACCGCGACCTCCAACGCCAACCTCGTCCTGTTCCTCATCCTCGGCACGGTGTTCGGCATCGGCATGGCGGCCACAATCCTGGTCGCGCAGTCGGTCGGTGCCCGCGACCTGCCGGAGGCGCGCCGCATCGTCGGCACCAGCGCCAGCTTCTTCTTCGCCATCTCGGTGGTGTTTGCCGTTTGCGGCTGGATCTGGGTCGACGCGATACTCAACGCGCTCGGCACGCCGGCAGACGCGTTGCCGCTGGCGCGGTCGTATCTGCGTATCATCTTCATCGCCGTGCCGATGATGAACCTTCTTTCCTTCGTCATGACCGTGCTGCGCGGCGCCGGCGACTCGCGCACGCCCTTCTTTTTCATGGCGCTGGCGGTCGTCCTCGACATCGTGCTCAACCCGCTGCTCATTCGCGGCATCGGTCCCTTCCCCGAACTCGGCATCGCCGGATCGGCGATGTCGACCCTGATCGGCCAGACGATCAGCGTGATTGCAATTCTCGTCGCGCTCTATGCGCGCAAGCACCCGCTGCGGCTGGCTGGCGCCGACCTCGCGCTGCTGCGGCCGGACCCGGCCTTGCTGCGCTTCGTCGTCTTCAAGGGCGTGCCCATGGGACTGCAGATGATCGTCATCTCGGCGGCGGCGCTGACGGTGATGGGCATCGTCAATACCTACGGATCCCAGGTTGCCGCCGCCTATGGCATCGCCGCGCAGCTGTGGACCTACATCCAGATGCCGGCGCTCGCCATCGGCGCGGCGGTCTCGTCCATGGCGGCGCAGAATGTCGGCGCCGGGCGCTGGGACCGGATCGGCCACATCGCCGCCTCCGGCGTTGGCTTCAACCTGGTCCTGACCGGCGCCCTGGTCGCGCTGCTATGGCTCTTCGACCGCTCGATCCTCAGCCTGTTCCTGAGCAGCGACAGCGCCGCGATCGACATCGCCGCCCATATCAACACCGTGGCGTCGTGGTCGTTCATCCTGTTCGGCATCACCATCGTGCTGTTCGCCACCGTGCGCGCCACCGGCGCGGTAATGCCGCCACTGATCATCCTGGTCATCTCGGTCCTGGTCGTGCGCACCGGCTTTGCGTATTTCATGCGCGGCGTGCTCGGCGAGGAAGCGCTGTGGTGGAGTTTCCCCGCCGGCTCGATCACCTCGCTGGTGCTGGCGGCGGCCTACTACCGCTTCGGCCGCTGGCGCAGCAGGCACATGATCGAGGACAGGCCTGCCGCCGGCGAGCCGCCGGACACCGGCCTCGGGGTTCCCCGCCAGCGCGCCGGTCTTTCACCGGAGACCCCGAACGGTTGAGAACCCGACCGAAGCCTTTCCCGGTGCCGGTCGCCTCATCTAGACTGCCAAAGGCAAGCACAAGGGATCTTCATGGGCAAAGGCAGGGTTGAGGCATTCACCGATGGCGTGGTGGCCATCATCATCACCATCATGGTCCTGGACCCGAAGGTGCCCGAAGGCGAGGACTTTTCGGCGTTGCTGCCGCAATGGCCGGTCTTCCTGTGTTACGTGCTGTCCTTCATCAATGTCGGCATCTACTGGAACAATCTGCACAACATGTTCCATACCGTGCAGCGCGTCGACGGGCGCGTGTTGTGGGCGAACCTGCATTTGCTGTTCTGGCTGTCGCTGATGCCCGTCACCACCGCATTCATGGGCGAAAACCACTTCGCCACGGTTCCCGTCGCGGTCTACGGTCTCGACCTCGCAATGTGCGCGACGGCCTACACAATCCTGGTCGAGGCGCTGCATCGGCTGCATGGGCCGGGCACCGCCTTCGCCAACGCCGTCGGCAGCGACCGCAAGGGAAGGCTTTCCCTCGCCGTCTACATCGCCGCCGTCGCGCTGACGTTCCTCGACCGATGGATTGGAGTCGGGCTCTACGTCGCTGTCGCCCTGGTCTGGCTGGTGCCGGACACGCGTTTCTCGAGGGTTCTTGAGAAATAGCCTATTTGCGCATCGCTTTCAGCTTTTCGGCCACGGACGCGGCAAGATCGCCATAGCGCTCCTCCAACCGCTCGGCCGCCTTGATGATCGGGAAATCATGGCCGAACTTTTCCAGCGCCATACGCAATTTCTCGACGAATTCGGCTTGCTTTTCCAGCGCCGAAAACAGCGTCCTCACCTGCGCCTCGCTGATATCGGGATCGGCAAGCATTTGCGGCACCTCGCGCCCCATCTGGTCGCCGGTGCTCGTTTGCTCCTTGAGAATTTCAACCCAGTCCGTCAATCGGCAAATCTCCATTCACCACGGCAACATGCGCGGTATGGGCCGGAGTGGTCAACCCGTGGAGGTGCTGGTACGGGCTTGCACAAGTCTGTACCAGCGCTAAGTGTCGCTCATCCAAGCAAGGAAGCCATCCCATGATCACCGATGCTGCAATCCAGACCGCCCTGCCCGCGCTTGACCAGGGCAACACCGCCGTGATCACCGGCGCCGCCAGCGGCATCGGTCTTGCGGCGGCAAAACGGCTGGCGCTGATGGGCATGAAGATCGTGCTTGCCGACATCGGGGGATCGCGCCTCGACGATGCCTCCCGGGCGGTCGCCGCCATCGCCGGCGACGAGGGCGTGCTCGCCGTGGCGACGGATGTTTCGAAGGCCGAGGAAGTGGACCGTCTCGCTGACCGGGCATTCGGCGCGTTCGGCGGCGTATCGCTGCTGATGAACAATGCCGGCGTCGGCAACAATCCCGGCAAGCCGTGGGAAAACCGCGAGGCCTGGAAGCGGCTGCTGGACATCAATTTCTGGGGCGTCGTCCATGGCGTTGAGGCTTTCACGCCGCGCATGCTGGCGTCCGACAAACCGGGGCTGATCGTCAATACCGGCTCCAAGCAGGGCATCACGACGCCGCCCGGCAACCTTGCCTACAATGTCTCCAAGGCGGGCGTGAAGACGTTTACCGAGGGCCTGGCGCATGCGCTGCGCAACGAGCCCGGCGCAAATGTCACCGCGCATCTGCTCATCCCCGGCTTCACCTATACCGGCCTCACCGAGGGCGCGACCGAGAAACCGGCCGCGGCCTGGACCGGCGAGCAGGTGGTCGATTTCATGCTGGAATCGATGACACGAGGCGACTTCTACATTCTGTGCCCGGACAATGAGGCGGCCAGGCCGATGGACGAAAAACGCATGGCCTGGGCAATCGGCGACATCATCGAGAACCGCCCGGCCCTGTCGCGCTGGCATCCCGACTACAAGGGGCCCTTCGCGGAGTTCATGAAGCAGTGAGATAAGGCCCGAGAGCCGTTCACCGTTTCGCGGAAACGAAGAACGGCTCTATTTTTCTTGACGCAGTTTCGGACGAAAAACCGCGTCACACTTTTCCTGGAACTGTCCTAAGCCGCGGTCTTCTTGGGCGAGCGCCTGCGCGACTCGACCTTCTTCGCAGCCATGGCGGCGATCTTCTCTTCGTGTTGCCGGTCATGCCGCTTCGCCGCCTGCTCGCATTTTGCCCGGATCTCCTCGACCTCCGACTCGGTCAGGTGCTCGATACCGATGAAGTGGTTGTGACCTTCGCTGACGCGGATCAGCTCGTCGAGCTTGGCCTGGATCGCGGCGCCGTCTCGGTTCTGGGTGTTCTGGATGAGGAACACCATCAGGAAGGTGATGATCGTCGTCCCAGTGTTGATCACCAATTGCCAGGTGTCGGAGAAGCCGAACAACGGCCCGCTCACCCCCCAGACGATGACGATCAGGCAGCAGGCGGCAAATGTCAGAGGCAGCCCGGCCAGATGGGCGACTTTGTTGGCGATCTTGGTGAAGATCTTTTCCATGATCGAAGTCCCTCAACGCATGCGCGCATGAGAAACAACCTGCGCGGTGTCCGGTTCCCGGCGACAGGAAATTGAACCTGCGCGGCTATACATACGGAAATCCGTCCTCCCGCCTCGGGGAACTCAAACGTCCTCGTGCTCCCAGCGGTCGAGGAAGGTCTCGATGGGCATGGCCTGCATGTCGGGAACAGCGCGCGCCAGCGTCTCGACCGGCCAGTCCCACCAGGCCAGGCGTTCGATCCGCGCCGCGATGTCAGCGGCGAAACGCGGCCGCAAGGGTTTCGCGGGCACGCCGGCGGCGACGGTGTAGGGCGCCACATCATGCGTCACCACCGCGTTGGCGCCGACGACGGCGCCGTTGCCGATATGCAGGCCCGGCATGATCACCGCGCCGTGGCCGATCCAGACATCATGGCCGATGGTCACGGCTTTTGACTGCCGCCTC
>NZ_JBAZUD010000066.1:0-27460 GCF_041661565.1 Mesorhizobium sp. | reverse complement strand
CCTCACATGCGCCCGCGGGCGCCTCCCGGATCATAAGGCGAATCGGCGATCACCCTGGCGGACCGGCGCTCGCCGAGGATCGACACTTCGAGCTCGGTACCCGGCGATCCGAGGTCCAGCGGCAGGAGCGCAAGTGCGATGTCGTGACCCAAAGTGTAGGAATAGCCGGCCGAAGTGACGTGGCCCACGAGCTTGCCGTCGCGATGAACGCCCTCGAAGGCGAACGCGCTCGCGCCGTCCGTGTCTATCGACAGTGTGACGATCCGGCGTGCCAGTTGCTTGTGCTTTGCCTCCAGTGCGACACGGCCGATGAAATCCTTATCGAGGCTGATGAAGCGATCGAGGCCGCTCTCCCAGGCTGATAGTTCGAGATTCATATCGCGATACATGGCCCGGTAGGATTTATCGAGACGCAGCGACTCCAGCGCCTGAAGGCCAACCAGCCTCAGCCCATGCGCCTCTCCCGACGCCAGGAACGCATCAAGCAAGTGCCGCTGGTAGCAGATCGGGTGGTAGAGTTCCCATCCCAGTTCGCCGGAGTAGTTGACGCGCAGCAGCCTCACGTCGCTGGCCATGCCGACGGTGCCGGACCGCACGCTGAACCATGGGAAGGCTTGGTTGGAGAGGTCGATCTCCGTCAACGGCTGCAAGACGTCCCGCGCTTTCGGCCCAACAATTGTGAAAGCGCCGCGGTCGTCGGTGACATTGCGCAGGTGCACACTGCCGTCCTTCGGCAACAGCCGGCTAAGGTCGTCAAAATTCCAGCGTTCGGCGCGCGGCGTCGAGATGAGGTAGAACAGGTCGCTCCGCAGCCGCGCCACCACATACTCGGCCTGCACGCCGCCGCCGGGCGTCAGGTGATGGGCAAGGACGACACGGCCGGGGTCCGGCAGCTTGTTCGCCAGGATTGCATCGAGCCAGCCGCCGGCGCCCGGTCCGCTGACCTCGAACTTGGTCATTGGCGTCATCTCGACCAGGCCAGCGGCCTTGCGAACAGCGTGCACCTCCTCGCCGACGTAATTCCCTTTGGCGGTCCAGCGCCAGCTGTAGACGTTGCGAGCTTCGACGCCTTTGGGCGCGAACCAGCTCGGCATCTCCCAGCCGTTCAACACGTCCCATACCGCGCCGAGCTGGCTCAGGCGGTCGTAGGATGGAGCCGTCTTCTGCGGTCGCGCCGCCGGCATGTCCTGGCCCGGATAGTGCTGTGCGGCGTGGGTGCCCCAGGCTTCCCTCACCTTTTCCCGGGTCCAGTTCTTGTTGGCGTATTCGCCGAACCGGCGGGGATCCAGTTCCGCCGTGTCGATGCTGTTGCCGCCCTCCACGATCCGCTCCGAGAGGTAATAGCCGATCGCTCCACCCCAAAGGATCCCGCCCGGCACGCCTTCGGCAAGCCAGACATTCTCCAGGCCCCAGGCCTGGCCCATCAGCGGCAGCTCATCGGCCGTCATCTGGAAAGGTCCTCGCACATTCCGCTTGATGCCGGCCCGGCCGAGCGCGGGAACCAACTCGGTGGCGCGCTCCCAATTCCAGGAAACGGCGTCGAAATCCTCATCCAGCAGATCAGCGCCGAACCATTCCGGCACGCCGTCTTCCGCGAACAGCTTGAGCTGTTCGGTCCGCTCATAGGGACCGAACATCAGCCCGTCGCCTTCTTCGCGCAAATAGCCTTCGTAACCCTCATCCCGGAGAATCGGCATCTCCGGAAGTCCAAGTCGCTTGCGTTCCACGATTTCGGGAACCGCCTCGGTGATCCAGTACTGATGCAGGATCGGGATCGCCGGAATGTCCAGCCCTAGCATGGCGCCCGTCTGGCGAGCGTAGTTGCCGGTTGCAAGGATGACATGTTCGCAGACGAAGTCGCCGCGGGTGGTCTTGACCATCCACTCGCCGCTCGGCATCCGCTCGAAACCAACCACCTCGGTGCCAAGGTGCACCTTCGCGCCGAGGTCTCGCGCACCCTTGGCCATGGCCTGGGTGACATCGGCCGGCGCAATGTGGCCATCGTCGGGATGGTAAAGGGCGCCGAGCATGTCCTTGTTGTCGAGGAGCGGCCAGATCTCCCGCGCCTCGGCCGGCGATACGATGCGCGCCCGCACACCCTGGACCTCGGCGACATCCATATAGCTTCTGTATTCGTCGAGCCTGTCGCGCGTGTTGGCAATGCGCAACTGGCCGCATTTATGCCAGCCGACCTTCTGGCCCGTCTCGGCCTCCAGCCCCTCATAGATTTCGATCGACTTGGCGATCATGCGGCCGACATTGCGGCTGCGCGCGTAAGAGGGAATGAGTCCGGCGGCATGCCATGTCGAGCCTGCTGTCAGCTGTGTTCGCTCCAGCAGGGCGACATCGGTCCAGCCGCGCTTTGCCAGGCCATAGAGGATGCCGGCACCCACGCAGCCGCCACCGACCACGACCGCACGAACGGAAGTCACCATAGGCACGAGCCCCTCAATGAGATGTCACCGAACCAGATCAACGCGCGTATAGTGTCAGACAGTGTCCGGCTTTTCAGCACATTTCCTAGTCCAAGCGCGGCAAGGCGGTTGCGCCACGTGGCAAGCCAGACAGCACGCTGCAATACCGTATGTGACCGGCGCGAATTGCGCTTCGCCCGCTATATTCCGATGGCCGCATTCGGTATCGGGACATGGTCCTCGTTGAGCAGCACGATCGGCGCGTCGATCCCTTCCACCTTGACGACGAGCAGGCGCAAGCTCCAGGTGCCGGCTGTCCGGGTGGCGGTCGAGAACGCGCTGCCCTTGCCCTTGGCGCCATGGATCGGAATGCTGAACTGGGCGTCGCCGGCTCCATTCGCATTGACATTGAGATGGCCACCGACCCAGAAACTGTCGTCCACATCGTCGCCGAGGGCATCCTTCACGCGGGCGTCGGCACGAACCTTGTCCATGGTCATGTGATAGGGGTCGCTGCCTTTCAGAAGATAGGGAATGCTGCCGACCATCGTCGCGCAACCGCCGATCCCGACCACCCAGACGACAAGCCCGGCAATTGCCCAGTTGCGTTGAGTCCTGCGAAACTGTTGCGCGTCACGCCACACGCGGTTTCGCCATGCCCACCGGCTGCCGCGCGCGCCAAGCATGATGATGACGATGATGTTGACGACCGGGATCAGCGCCAGCAGCGCGATGAAGGTGCTGTTGCCGATACCCCATATCCAGCTGAGGAAGAACGCGCCCCAGTTCCATCGGTCGAGCTCGGGCGGTATTTCGGCAGGTTGGTTGAGCGGTTCTCCGGCCATGAC
This sequence comes from Mesorhizobium sp., assembly GCF_041661565.1. Taxonomy (GTDB): domain Bacteria; phylum Pseudomonadota; class Alphaproteobacteria; order Rhizobiales; family Rhizobiaceae; genus Mesorhizobium. The sequence continues at coordinate 24,198 of NZ_JBAZUD010000066.1, read as the reverse complement.
ATCCCCCATGATCCATGCTGTCCAACTGCCGATCGGCTTGGAGGAACGACATGCATATCCCCGCTTCGGCGGCTCTGCTTGGGGGTATTAGATCACTGCCACGAAAAACCGTAAACGGTTTCTTGGCGGCAGCGGTTTGGAAGCGGCTCCCGTCAGGTCTTGCTGGACAGGCGCAGGAAATTCGCCTTCACGGCCCGGCTGGCAGGCGTCAGCGCGGCGCTGATCGACCGCTCCGCCGCAACGCCGTTGAACAGCGATGGGGTGCGACCGGAGAGGAGTTCAGGCCAGAAGCCCGACGCCGAACGCCAGAAGGACATCTGCGCGGCAAGCACGCCTTCGGCCATCGCAACGGTCTTCTCGTTGACCGCGAGCGCGGTTTCCGTGCCCCAGGGCTGCCTGCTGCCGGCGTCCATTACCATCAGCGGCAGGCGCATCATCGCCACCATAGGCGCCAGCATCAGATCGGCGCCGATGCTGGCTGCTTCTCGCGCCTGTCGGCTCTTGCCGGCTCTTCTCATGGTTTCAACCCCTTGTCGCGGCCAAGCCGCTGCCTCCCACACTACGCACGAGGGGATGAAGTTGTTCCTCACCACGAAAACATGTTTCTAGAAGGCTGGGCGGTCTCGTATCGAAAGGCCGCCCGGCCGAGGGTCAACTCTTAGAGCTTGCGCAGGTCGGCCTGAGCCAGATCCAGCGCCTTTCCAATGCGCTCGCAAGCCATGTCGATGGTGTCGTGGGTCCAGATCAGCGGCGGCGACAGGATCATCGTGTCTCCGGTGGCGCGCAACATCATGCCTTGCCCGATCGCGTGGTCGCGGACAGTGACAGCGGCGCTACCACCCGGCAGGAACCGCTCCCTTGTCGCCTTGTCCTTGACGATCTCGATCGCGCCCATCAGCCCGATCGAGCGCACTTCGCCGACCAGATCATGCCCGGCGATGCGCTCCTGCAAAGCCTTGGCGAAATAAGGGCCGGTATCGTTCCTGACGCGATCGACCAGCCCTTCCCGCTCGATGATCTCGAGATTTTTCAGGGCCACGGCACAGGCCACCGGATGACCGGAATAGGTGTAGCCGTGATAGAACTCGCCGCCCTTCTCGACCAGCGTCGCCGCGATACGGTCGCCGACCAGCAGCGCCGAGAGCGGCTGGTAGCCGGAGGTCAGCGCCTTTGCCGTGGTGATGGTGTCGGGCTCGATGCCGAAGGTCTGCGCCGCGAACCACTCGCCGGTGCGGCCATAGCCGGTGATGACCTCGTCCAGCATCAGCAGCACGTCATATTCGCGGCAGATGCGCTGCACTTCCGGCCAGTAGCTGGCCGGCGGGATCTTGACGCCGCCAGCGCCCATCACCGGCTCGCCGATGAAGGCCGCCACCTTGTCGGCGCCGGCTTCGAGGATCGCGTCCTCGACCGCCTTTGCCGCGCGAAGGCCGAAATCATGGTCGCTCTCGCCGGGCAGCCCCAGCTCAAACGCATAGGGCATCATCACATGGACGATGTTGGGCACCGCGCCGCCGAGCTGCTTGTGCATCAGATCCATGCCGCCCAGCGACGTGCCGGCGACAGTCGAGCCGTGATAGCCCATCTTGCGCGAGATGATGCGGTTCTTCTCCGGCTTGCCTTCCAGGGTCCAGTAGTGGCGCACGAGACGCAGAGCCGTGTCGTTGGCCTCGGAGCCTGACGAGCCGTAGAACACCTGGTTGATGTGCTTGGGAGCGATCTCCGCCAGCTTCTTCGACAACAGCACGGGCGTCGGCGTCGAGCATTTGAAGAAGGAGTTGTAGTAGGGCAGTTCCTTCATCTGCGCGTACGCGGCCTCCGCCAACTCGTCCCGGCCATAGCCGATGTTGACGCACCAAAGGCCAGCCATGCCGTCGAGGATTTCCGCCCCTTCGGAATCATAGATGAACGGCCCGTTGGCGTGGGTGATGATGCGCGAACCGGCCTCACGCAATTCCTTGTGGTCGGTAAAGGGATGCAGATGATGCGCGGCGTCGATCTGCTGAAGCTGCTTCAGCGAGTAGTTCTGGTAGGTCATGTCGGATCTTTCCTCTGAAATCATTCCGGCTATGCCGGGGCGAATGCTTCAGAGGCAAACAGGGGGCGAATATCCGATGCGGGCGCACAGCCGCAAAAGCTCGGCGCGCAGGGTGCGCGATGACGGTGTCACCGCGACCCGGAATGCGCGAGCCGATAGCCTAGCGAGATCCATGCACGGCACCTTAGAGCAATTCCACGAAAAGTGCGAAACGGTTTTCCGCCCGGAATTGTCTAAGAACCAACGATTCACAGCAAAGGGCGATGGAGATGAACTTCCCTCTCCCGCTAAGGCCGGAAACGCTCAGGCCTTGGCGCCCAGCGCCCTTTGCAGGAACACGTATTTCATCGCCGTCTGCGCCGCTTGCGGTCGCCGGTCGCCGCGCCCGCCATGTCCGCCTTCCGTCTCCTCGAAGAACAGCGTCCTGGCATGGCCTGCCTCCTGAAGCCGCGCGGCCATCTTGCGCGCATGGCCGGGATGGACCCTGTCGTCGGCGGTCGATGTGGTGAGCAGCACAGGCGGATAGGCGACACCTTCCTCGACATGCTGGTAGGGCGAATAGGCCGAAAGCCATTCCGCGTCTTCCGGCAGTGAGGGGTCGCCATATTCGGCCATCCAGGAGGCGCCGGGCGGCAGCTGGGTGTAGCGCAGCATGTCGAGCAACGGCACCTCGATGATGACGGCGCCGAAAAGCTCTGGGTGCTGCGTCAGCGAAACGCCGGTCAGCAGGCCGCCGTTCGAGCCGCCCTGGATGCCCAGCGACGAAGCCGTGGCGATGCCTCGCTCGACGACGTCCCTGGCCACCGCGGCGAAATCGTCGAAGCCGTTCTGGCGGTTGCCCTTCAGCGCCGCCTGGTGCCAGCCCGGGCCGAACTCGCCGCCGCCACGGATACAGGCCTGCACATAGGCGTTGCCCTTCTCCAGCCAAAGCCTGCCGCGTACGCCCGCATAGCCCGGCAACAGGGGCACTTCGAAGCCGCCATAGCCGTAGAGCAGCGTCGGCACCGGACCCTTCTGGTCTCGCCGCCTGACGACGAAATAAGGGATCATGGTGCCGTCTTTGGAACGGGCTTCGAACTGCTCGGAGATGAGAGGCCCGGCATCGAAGCGCGCCGGCTGTGACTTCACCGTCTCCAGCGTCTCGCCATTGTCGTCCGACCAGATGATCGAGCTCGGCGTCAGGAAATCGGTGAACGAGAACGAGACGCTGGAGCCGAAATGCTCGGCATGGCTGGTGCCGACCGTGCCGTTTTCCGGCAGCGCCACCGGCTTCATCGACCAGCTTCCGGCCTTGCGCTCGCAGACAAGAACCTTGCCGCGCACATTGTCCATCAGGCTTATGAACAGCCGGTCCTCGGTGCGCGCCAGGCCGCTGATCGACACGCGATAGGCCGGCTCGAACAAGGTTTCGACGGGTCCGAGCACACCCGTCTCGGCCCATTTCGCCAGATCGAGCGAATAGAGGCCGTCAGGCTTGCACAACGTTCCGTCCGGCGCCGTCCAAGGGCTGCGGACGCCGAAGACGAATTGATCCCGAAACACCGCCGTATCGGTCGTGTTGTCCGGCAGCGGCAAACGCCTGTTCTCGCCCGAGGGCAGCCGTACGAACATGTGCGATGCGAAGAAGTTGAGCGTCCGGGCCAGGAACACATAACGCTTGTCGCCGTCGAACTCGACGCCGGCGCCAACGGCGAGATCCTCCTTCTGCGCCTCGAAGATCGGCGTTGCCTCTTCGAGCTTCGTGCCGCGCTTCCAGAGCTTGACCACGCGCGGATAGCCGGACTCGGTCTTGTCCGCGTCCTCGAAGGCAGCCGAGACGATGACCGTCTCCTTGTCCAGCCAGCCAAATCCGGACTTGGAGGCCGGCGCCCGAAACCCGCCTTCGATGAATGACCTGGATTCGATGTCGAACTCGCGCATCTCGCTGGCGTCGCCGCCATCCGGCGACATCGACAGCAGGCAGCGGCTGAAATCAGGATAGAGCCGGCTGGCGCCGCTGAACACCCATTTGATCCCCTCCTTCGCCGCAAGCTGGTCGAAGTCGAGGATCGTTTCCCACACGGGTTTCTCGGTCTTGTAGGACGCGACGGTCGTGCGGCGCCACAGGCCGAGCGCATTGGTCTTGTCCTGCCAGAAATTATAGACATGGCCGGCGATGGCCGTGCCAACCGCAATGTTGTCCTCGGCCGTCATCAGGTCGAGTGCGGTCTGGAACGAAGCCTGATAGGCCGGGTCGCCCTGGAGTTCGCCGACCGTCACCTCGTTCTGCCGATGCACCCAGTCGAGCGATTGCTCGGACGTCCTGTCTTCCAGCCAGAGGAAGGGATCTTCGGTTGCGGATACGGGCTTCGTGATGGGCTTGGTCATGGAATCTCCGATAGGCGATGCGTCGGCATGCAACATCGACATGCCGTGTCCGATATTCAATAGCCAGGCGCGTGGATCGAGGATGCAACCGCAGCCGCTGGCCAGTCGCGGTCACGCGCGCCCGCGTCGGCGGACCGACGCGCGATAGAGCGCGAAGATGACCAGCAGCGCGTCGAGACAGGCGATCACGACCGGCAGTCCGAGCGGGCCGATCGCCTGCATCAGCAGCCCTGCCCCGGGGGGACCGACAATGCCGCCGACGCCCCACATCAGCGCGAAGGCGGAGTTGCCGGCGACCAGGACCGAGCCCTTGAACCTGGCGCCCAATTCGACCAGCGCCATTGTGTAGACGCCGTAGCCGACCGCCCCCATCACCAGAAGCACCAACCAGACCAGCGGTGTCAGGATCAGCAGCGGCAACAAAAGGGCGCAGGCTGTAGTCGCCAGTGCGCAGACGATGATCATGGCGCGGCCGCCGAAACGCTCGGCCAGCAGGCCGAGTGGAATCTGCAGCAGGATATTGCCCAGCGAAAGCGCCATCACCAGCGCGGCGAGAACGGCTTCAGCCAAGCCGTAGCCGCCGCCGAAGACCGGCAGGAGCGCATAGGTGCTTTGCTGGACGGCCGCCGAAACCAGCACCGCCAGCAGCAGCGCCGGCGCCATCCTGGCGAAGCCCAAGAGGCCGCCACCTGATTGTCCGTCATCCTCGAAACCGGCAAGATCCGAAGAGACGGCGCGCAGGATCAACGCGCACAACAGGAAACCGATGACGCCGACCGCGAATGGAGCCCAACCCGACGTGCCGATCAACGTCAACGCGAACGGCCCCGTCGCATAGCCGGCGCCCAGCACCGTGTTGAACACCCCCATGACCCGGCCGCGGCGGGACGGCGGCGCCAGCGACAGCGCCCAGACCTCGCCTAGGACATAAAGCGGGTTGATGACGATGCCGAGGACGAAGCGAATGAGGAACCAGCCGACCCAGTCCTGGAGATAGCCGATGCCCAGGAAACAGAGCGCGCCGATCAGCGAACAACCCACCGCCAGCGTGCGCGCGCCGACCAGCCGCACCGCCGCCGGCACGAAGGAAGCCGACAGGATGAGGCCGAACGGCATCATGGCGGCCGACAGGCCGATCAGCGCCGGCGAGAGGCCCTGCTTCTGCATCAGCAGCGTGAACAGCGGCGAGCTCAGTCCCTGCGCCGCGCCGAACATCGCCAGCGCCGCGGTGACGCCGGCAAGCGGCGCCCATTTTAGGGGCGGCTCGGCTGATTGAAGGGAGGACGTCATTGCGGCTCGCGGTCGAGAGTCGGGCAACCCCTATCGGTCGGACGCTGCTTGCGAAAGCCTCAGCATGATGAAATCGGCGATCCAGCCGCTGCCGTTCGGGCATGTCGCTTCCCTCGCCCTAGTGGTCGCCGCCTCCGCACTGACCGGCGGAGCGCCGGTCCATTATGCCGCCCGCTGTCGCATCGTACGAGGACCATCATGACCGCCGCCCTACAACCCGCAGAACCGGCCCTGGCACCGGACCGTGCCCGCCGCGGCGGCCGCGCCGGAAAGCGCGCCGGCGGCTCGGCCGCGTTCGAACAGCCGGCTTTCCGCCAGATGCGCAACCCACTCGCGCCGACGAAGCTCGTTTCCGAGGACGAACTGGAATCGATCCACCTCGCCTCCTTGCGCGTGCTGCGCGAAATCGGCGTCGATGTCCTGCATGACGAGGCTCGCCGCATCATGAAGGCGCAAGGCGCCGACGTGCGCGAAGGCTCGGAGCGGGTGCGCTTCGACAGTGACATGATCCTCGACCTTGTCTCGAACTGCCCGTCCGAATTCACCATGCATGCGCGCAACCCGGCACACAATGTGCGCTTCGGCGGCGACAATCTGATCATCTCGATGATGGCCTCGGCCCCCAATTGCTCGGACATGGATGGCGGCCGCCGCCCAGGCAACCAGGCGGACTATCGCAATTTCCTGCGCCTTGCGCAGATGCACAACATCCTGCACTGCACCGGGGGCTATCCCGTCGAACCGACCGACATCCATCCGTCGGTCCGCCACCTCGAATGCGTTCGTGATCTTGCCACGCTGACGGACAAGGTGTTCCACATCTATTCGCTGGGCAAGGAGCGCAATGTCGACGGCATCGAGATCACCCGCATCGCGCGCGGCGTCAGCCACGAGCAGATGCTGGAGGAACCGTCGGTCTTCACCATCATCAACACCAATTCGCCGCTCAAGCTCGACGTGCCGATGATGGAAGGCATCATCCAGATGTCGAGCAAGGGCCAGGTGGTCATCGTCACGCCCTTTACCTTGTCGGGCGCCATGGCCCCCGTGACCATCGCCGGTGCGCTGGTGCAGCAGAATGCCGAGGCGCTGTCCGGCATCGCCTTCGCCCAGATGGTGCGCAAGGGCGCGCCGGTCGGCTATGGCGGCTTCACCTCCAATGTCGACATGAAGTCCGGCTCGCCCGCCTTCGGCACGCCCGAATACATGAAGGCACAGCTCGTCGGCGGCCAGCTTGCCCGCCGCTACAACATCCCCTACCGCACCTCCAACACTTGCGCCGCCAATACGGTGGACGCGCAGGCGGCCTACGAAAGCGTCTTCTCGCTGTGGGGCGCCATCCAGGGCGGCGGCAATCTGATGATGCATGCGGCCGGCTGGCTCGAGGGCGGCCTGCGCTGCTCCTACGAGAAGACCATACTGGACATCGACCTCCTGCAGATGGTGGCCGAATTCCTGACCCCTTTGGACCTCTCCGACGAGGCGCTCGGCTTCGACGCCATCCAGTCGGTCGGCCCCGGCGGCCACTTCTTCGGCACCCAGCACACGCAGGACCGATACAAGAACGCCTTCTACTCGCCGATCCTCTCCGACTGGCGCAATTTCGAGACCTGGGCCGAGGCCGGATCGCCGACAGCGATGGAAAAGGCCAACAAGGTGTGGAAGGAACGGCTGGCGTCCTACGAGGAACCCTATATGGATCCGGCCATCCGCGAGGAACTCAACGCCTTCGTCGAAAAGCGCCGCTCCGAAGGCGGCGCGCCGACCGATTTCTGATCAGTGGTGTTGGTTGAATTGATCGTTCGTATGGATTTGATGAACAGTCGACCCCCACTCCGTCGAGCTTCGCTCGACACCTCTCCCCCGATCGACGGGGGAGAGGAAGAGCGCGACCTCATGCCGCCTGGCTCCTTTCCTCTCCCTCCGGAGGGGGGAGAGGTGGCGCCGCGAAGCGGCGACGGAGTGGGGGACGGCGTTCATGAAACGCGAAGTCGCCGTAGAACAGGAACAACGAAACGGGCGCGGACACTGCGGCAGTCAGGCAATCAAGCGGAAGCATTGCTGTGGCTTGAGCTAAAATCACGCAAGCTTGGCGGCAATCGCTTTACCCGCCAATTCTCCATTGGCCCCTTTTTTGCAGACTTCTGTTGCCGTGAAAAATGGCTCGTCGTCGAAATCGACGGCTCACAACATGCCGGTAGTTCCTATGACCGCCGCCGCGATGATTTCATGCGAACCCAGGGCTATTCGATCCTCCGCGTGTGGAGCCATGACGTCCTGAAACACCGCACTTCCATCTGCGAAACCATCCTCGGCGCGCTCGATGGCAGAATGGCCGAAAACGTCGCCGCATCCGATCTCCGCTTTGTTTTCACACCTCACTCATCCGACTCAATCCCTTCAAAAACGGACCTATCTTTATGAAATCCCATGTAAAAGCGGTTGTCATCGGCGGCGGCGTCGTCGGCTGCTCGGTGCTCTATCATCTGGCGAAGGCCGGCTGGACCGATATCATGCTGATCGAGCGCTCGGAGCTTACCTCCGGCTCGTCCTGGCACGCGGCCGGCGGCTTCCACACGCTGAACGGCGATCCCAACGTCGCCAAGCTGCAGGCCTACACCGTGCAGCTCTACAAGGAGATCGAGGAAATCTCCGGCCAGTCCTGCTCGCTGCATCTGACCGGCGGCGTCATGATGGCCGATACGCCGGAGCGCATGGATTTCCTGCGCCTTGCGCACGCCAAGGGCCGCTATCTCGGCATGGACACCGAACTGATCACGCCGTCCGAAGCCAAGGCGATGTTTCCGCTGATGGACGAGACCAATTTCGTCGGCGCCATGTGGGATCCGGTCGAGGGTCACCTCGATCCGTCCGGCACGACCCATGCCTATGCCAAGGCGGCCAGGAAGCTCGGCGCCGAGATCGTGCTGCGCAACCGCGTCGTCGAACTGACGCAGGAGGTCGATGGCACCTGGAACGTCGTCACCGAACAGGGCACGGTCAAGGCCGAACATGTCGTCAATTGCGGCGGCCTGTGGGCGCGCGAGATCGGCCGCATGGTCGGCGTCGAATTGCCGGTACTGGCCATGGAGCACATGTATCTGCTCACCGAACCGATGCCGGAGGTCGAGGAATTCAACAAGTCCACCGGCCGCGAAATGATCGGCGTGCTCGACTTCAAGGGCGAGATATACACCCGGCAGGAGCGCAACGGCATCCTGCTCGGCACTTACGAGAAAGCCTGCAAGCCATGGTCGCCGGTCAACACGCCGTGGGATTTCGGCCACGAACTGCTCCCGCCAGACCTCGACCGCATCGCGCCGTCGCTGGAAATCGGCTTCAAGCATTTCCCCGGCATCGAGAAGGCCGGCATCAAGCAGATCATCAATGGCCCCTTCACCTTCGCGCTCGACGGCAACCCTTTGGTCGGCCCGGTGCAGGGCCTGACCAATTTCTGGTGCGCATGCGCCGTCATGGCCGGTTTCAGCCAGGGTGGCGGCGTCGGCCTGGCGCTGTCGAACTGGATGGTCAATGGCGATCCCGGCTTCGACGTCTGGGGCATGGATGTCGCCCGCTTCGGCGAATGGGCCGGCCTGCGCTACACCAACGCCAAGGTGCGGGAAAACTATTCGCGCCGCTTCTCCATCCGTTTCCCCAACGAGGAACTGCCGGCGGCCCGCCCGGCGCAGACGACGCCGCTCTACGACACCATGCTGGCGAGCAATGCCGTCATGGGCGACTCCTGGGGCCTTGAGACGCCGCTCTGGTTCGCGCCGAAGGGCAAGGAGCCGAAGGACATCGTCTCCTTCCACCGCTCCAACGATTTCGGCCCGATCGGCGAGGAAGTGCGCGCCACGCGCGAGCGCGTCGGCGTCACCGAGATCGCCAACTTCGCCAAATACGAAGTGTCGGGCCCTGGAGCGGAAGAGTTCCTCAACCGTCTGATGACCAACCGCATGCCCAAGACCGGCCGCATCGTGCTCACGCCGATGCTCAATGAATTTGGCAAGCTGATCGGCGACTTCACCATCGCCAAGGCCGGTGAAGACCGGTTCATGATCTGGGGCTCGTCGGCGGCACAGAAATACCACATGCGCTGGTTCGAAAAGCACTTGCCAGAGGACGGTTCGGTGCGCATCCACCGCTTCGACCAGACGCTGGTCGGCCTGTCGATCGCCGGGCCGAAGTCGCGCGACCTGCTGCAGAAGCTGGTCGATGTCGACATCTCGACCAAGGCTTTCCGCTTCATGGATTTCCGCGAGATGGCGGTCGGCGGCGCGCCCTGCATGGTCAACCGCATCACCTACACCGGCGACCTCGGCTACGAGATCTGGATGGCGCCAGCCTACCAGCGCCTGGTCTACAAGGCGATCAAGGACGCCGGCGAGGAGTTCGGCCTCGTCGATTTCGGCATGCGCGCATTGCTGTCCATGCGCCTGGAAAAGAACTTCCCGACCTGGTTCCGTGAATTGCGTCCGATCTACGGACCCTTCGAAGGCTCGATGGACCGTTTCATCAAGCTGGAGAAGAACGACTTCATCGGCCGCGAGGCCGCGGCCAAGGAACACGCCGAAGGGCCGAAGCTGCGCCGCGTTTCCTTCATCGTCGATGCTGCCGACGCCGACGTGATGGGCGACGAGCCGATCTGGGCCAAGGTCAGCAGAGACTACGGCACGGTGGAAAAGCCGCATGGCTACGGCGCGCCGCGTTTCGACGACAAGGGCAAGGAAGTGCGTGGCTCCAAGGCCGCCGAAGGCGCTTCCGCCGTGCGCGGCATCGTCGATGGCGAATGGCGTGTGGTCGGCTGGGTGACGTCGGGCGGTTATGCCCACTATGTCCAGAAGTCGATGGCGCAAGGCTATGTGCCGGCGGCATTGGCCGAGGACGAAAGTGCGGGGCTGTTCGAGATTGAGATCCTCGGACATCGCCGTCCCGCCCGCATCAATATCGAGGCGCCCTTCGACCCCAGCGGCGAGAAGATGCGGACCTGAGCTCCAGCCATGGACAGCGCAGCGCCCAAAGGCAGCTTCGGCCGCCACCGCAAGATCATGCCGTTTGCAACAGGCTCGATCGAGGCGCTGCGCGAAGCCTCCCGCGAGAAGGCGGCTTCGCTCAACCAGCATCTGCTTGGGTACGGCGCGCAGGCGGAGGCTGAATGGGCGGCGGCAGGTATTGCCGCCCCCGATCTGCCGGCGATGCGAAAGTACCGGCTCGAGCGCATACGCGCCGAGCTGAAGCGGCGCGGCTATGCCGGCGCCCTGCTCTACGACCCGGTCAACATCCGCTATGCCACCGACAGCACCAACATGCAGTTGTGGGTGGCGCACAATCCGACACGCCATTGTTTCGTCGCCACCGAAGGGCCGGTGGTGCTGTTCGATTATTTCTCCTGCGAGCACCTGTCCGATCACTCCGGTATCGTCGACGAGGTGCGGCCGGCCGTGTCGTGGATGTATCTCTACGGCGGCGAACTGACCGAGCAGAAAGTCCGCCGCTGGGCCGCCGGCATCGCCGATCTGGTCAGGGAACATGGCGACGGCAACACCCGCATCGCTGTCGACCACATCAATCCCGAAGGTGTCGAAGAACTGGCTCGCCTTGGCGTGTCGATCGGCAATGGCGAAGCGGTGATGGAGAATGCGCGCCTGATCAAATCGCCGGACGAAATCCTCGCCATGCGCCGCGCCATTGTCGCCTGCGAAGCGGCGATGGGCGAGATGGAGCAGGCGTTGAAGCCCGGCATCTCCGAGAACGAACTTTGGGCTGAACTGCACCGCGCCAATATCGTGCGCGGCGGCGAATGGATCGAAACCCGACTGCTGACTTCAGGCCCCCGTACCAATCCGTGGTTCCAGGAATGCTCGTCACGCATCATCGAAAGCGGCGACCTGGTCGCCTTCGACACCGACCTGATCGGTCCCTATGGCTTCTGCGCCGACCTCTCGCGCACCTGGCTGTGCGGGGATGCGAAGCCGACCAACGAACAGCGCGACCTGTTTCGGATCGCGGCCGACCAGATTGCCCACAACACGCAATTGATGCAGCCCGGGACCTCGTTTCGCGATCTGGTCGAACGCTCGGCGGTGCCGCCGGAGGATTGTTTTCCGACACGCTACGGCGTCCTCTATCACGGCGTCGGGCTGGCCGATGAATACCCGACGCTGCCGCATGCCAGCGACTGGACCGACGACACACCCGATGGCGTCCTGGAGCCCGGCATGGTTCTGTGCGTGGAAAGCTATATCGGCCGCCTTGGCGGGCACGAGGGCGTCAAGATCGAAGAGCAGATCCTGATCACCGCCAACGGCAATGAACAGCTTTCGACATACCCATTGGACAAGCGCCTGCTCGGCTAATGCATGTCGCTCAAAGTGATATCGTTTTGGGAGAACGACATGCATGAAAACAGAGACTTGAAACGCGTCGCCTGATTCCTTTTCGACGCGACGCGCTTTAAGCGAGTTCCGCGACCGCCTCACGCATCGAGGCGACAACATCTGGCGGCGTCATCCTCGCCGTGATGAACGGCAAGCCCTTGCGCCGGGCGGTCCAGCCGACGACCACCACGTCCCGCGCCGCCGGCTCGAAACGTTGCGCCAGCGCCCAGCTCTCGCAATCGATGGCGGCGACGTCCGCCCTGCCCTGCGCGACAGCGACGATCGAAGCGCGATGCCCACCGCTCTGGCTGCGTTGCGCGAAGATGTCGAGGCTCTCGCCGAGCGCCGCGAGATCGCGCGTCAGGGCGATGATGCCGGACATGGAATCAAGGCTGTTGAAGGTGAAGCGCTTGCCGCGCAGCAGGTCGAGCGGAACGGATGCGCTGCCGTCGGCGGGCGAGCGGACCTGTGGCCCCTCACCCGCGCGCATCACCAAAGCGCTTGAATAGAGGTCGCCGCGCCCACCTTCATAGGCTTCATAGCTTGGTTGACCGAGCGCCTGTACCTGACGGCACAGGCCGAGTTCCATCGGCCCCCAGCAGGTCTGGGCAAAAAGCAGCGCCGGATGCAGCCACAAGGTGTGGAAGTCGAGCTCCTCGGGCGGCAGAGTCGCCGGGTCCGGAGCGAGCAGTTCGCCCTCGGCATCGCGAATACCGCCGGGCACAGCCGGAAGGTCGCCATTCCGTCTGACGATCATCTCCGGCGCGTCGATACCCCTCAGCCGCAGGGCATCGCGCAATGATGCCCACTGGGCATCGACTTCGGCGCGCGTTTCGGGCCAGTCATACATCGGCAACGCCGCAACGAATTCGCTCATGCCGGTATCTGACCGCTACGCCTGGAAATTGAAAGGAGCGCGGAAGCGCGCCGCGACATTTGCGGCGCAACCGCGATGGTGCGACATCTATTCCTTTGGCGGCTCGGCTGGTACGGGCGCACTGCCAAGCCCACCAATGCCGCGAGCCCTGACACGCGGCTTGAACGCCCTGCCGGCCTCCGGCACCCGACGAAGCACCGGATGAACGATCGGCTCCTTCGCCTTGAAGGCGTAGGATTTGAGCAGAGCGAAATAGTTCGGATAGACGTAGCCATTGTTCATCTTGAGCCACTCGTCGCGACGGTCGCGGAATATCTTCGGCAACCGGTACCAGGCCACGGCCGGGCTCTTGTGATGGATGAAGTGCAGATTGTTGTTGAGGAACAGCAACGACAAAGGCGAGCGCTCGATGATGACCGTGCGGCCTTCCGGATGTTCGGACCACTGATGCTCGGCAAAGGTGCGGATCGCGATCAGCGACTGGCCGAACCATACCGGCACGAGGATGTAGAGCCAAAGCGGAATGCCGAAGCCGAACTGCACGATCGGCACCACGATGGCGAGGCCGATCGCATGCGCCAGCCATGCTCTGCGGATCGCCTTGTCGCCAGCGATCACATGCTTGGCGTCGTCGATGAAAAAGCCGATGCAGGAGAGCCAGGGGCCGAGGAAGAACCGGCCGACCATCGTGTTGTTGATCCTGAGCAGGAATTTCATCAGCGGCGGCAGATCTTCATGCTGCCACAGCGCCTGGTAATAGCTTTCCGGATCGTCGAGCGGATCGGTCAGCCGCTCGTCGGCGTGATGGCGCAAATGCAGCGTCTTGAAGCGGCGGAAGGGCCAGACGAGACCGATCGGCAGGAAGACGAAAGCTTCGTTGACCGGCGCGCTACGCGTCGGATGGCCATGCAGCACTTCATGCATCAGCGAGGAATGCAGCGCGGCGACAAAGGCCAGGATGACGAGCGCGGCGACCGGATAGTTGGGCCAGATCAGCAGGCCGGCGACGAACCACGTTCCATAGCAGAAGAGAGCGAGACCCACGGTCGGCCATTCAATGGGTGGTGCGCTGTGTCGTCTGATGCTCTTGCCTGTCATGCTATCGACCACTGCCCCTTCAGTCGCCGGAACCCCAATTGATTCCTGACAGCATTGTGTCAGGAGCATTTCGGTGCCGCAACGCGACAAAGCGCACATTCTGTTGCCATTGCGCACTTCCGGCCGCATATGTTACTTATTGTAAACAGAAACTAGGATTCATTTACGCTCAGGACGCCCCTCAGACGCGTTTGGCGCAAAATTTTCCTCATCCTTCTGGGAGCTGCGGCATGGACAAGCGCGACCTGTCGACAATCTTCAGAGAGCGCCTGAAGACGCTCTTGACACGGTCCGACCTCAACCAGTCGGCCTTCGCGACGGCGGTGGGCATCGATCGTTCGGCGCTCTCGCAGCTGCTTTCTGGAGCTTCGACCCGCCTGCCCCGCGCCGAGACGCTGCTCAACATCGCCGCCGAATTCAAGGTGTCGCTCGACTGGCTTCTCGGACTGAGCCAGGACGAGGGCCTCACCGGCGAAATCCGCGAGAGCCTGGAGATCGAGGAAGCGCCCGACGGCTTCGACCGCACGCTGCTGGCCAAGTGGCATGCCGAGGCCGCGGGCACCAAGATCCGCTACGTGCCGGCAGGTATTCCCGATCTTCTGCGCACCGAGGCGCTGGTCGACTACGAGGCCGGAATTGCCAACAAGAGCCGCCAGGCCCAGGCGGGGGAAACGCAATACCGCATCGACTACAACAGGCGGCCCGAAACCGACATGGAAGTCTGCATGCCTCGCCACACGCTTGAGATATTCGCGCGGGGCTTGGGTGTTTGGGACCGTTTCCCCGAGGCCGACCGCCGCGCCCAGCTCCTGCACATGGCGGCGCTGCTCGACGACCTCTATCCCACTTTCCGCCTGTTCCTCTATGACGGACGCATGCGGTATTCGATCCCCTACACCATCTTCGGACCCTATCGCGCCGCCATCTATGTCGGCGACATGTATATGGTGCTCAATGCCACCCAGCCGGTGCAGACGCTCATCCATCATTTCGACAATCTGATCCGCGCCGCCGACATCAACCCGCACGAAGCGGCCAGCTTCGCCCGGAGCATGGCCGGCATGTCGTTTGGATCGGACGCGGAGTGAAATCCCCAGCCTGCCGGCCGGCACGACAACAGCCTATTTTATTGACTACACATAAAGACTTCTTTATATCCTTATTCGACTTCGAAACATGAAAGCCAATCCGATGACGACCACCAACCCGATCGATGCGCTGCTGGCTGAAAAGGGTGTGCTGCTGGCCGATGGCGCCACCGGCACCAATCTGTTCGCCATGGGCCTGGAGGCCGGCGAGGCGCCCGAACTGCTCAACGAGACGGCACCCGACACCATCACCAGCCTGCACCAGAATTTTGTCGACGCCGGTGCAGACATCATCCTCACCAATTCCTTCGGCGGCACCCGCCACCGGTTGAAGCTGCACCATGCGCAGGACCGTGTGCATGCGCTGAACAAGCGCGCGGCCGAGATCGCACGGGCCGTCGCCGACAAGGCCGGCCGCAAGGTGATCGTCGCCGGCTCCGTCGGTCCGACCGGCGAATTGCTGGTGCCGCTTGGCGCCATGACCTATGACGAGGCGGTCGATGCCTTCGCCGAACAGATCGAGGGTCTCAAGGAAGGTGGCGCCGAAGTCGCCTGGATCGAGACCATGTCGGCGCCGGACGAAATCCGCGCCGCCGCCGAAGCCGCCATACGCGTCGGCCTGCCCTACACCTACACCGGGTCCTTCGACACCGCCGGCCGCACCATGATGGGGCTGCTGCCCAAGGATATCCACGGCGTCGTCGACGGCTTGTCGCAGGCGCCCCTTGGCGTCGGGGCCAATTGCGGGGTCGGCGCCTCCGACATCCTCGCGTCGCTGCTCGACATGACCGAGGCGAAGCCGGAGGCCACTGTCATCGTCAAGGGCAATTGCGGCATCCCGGAATTCCGCGGCACCGAAATCCACTACTCGGGTACGCCTGAACTGATGGCCGACTATGTCAGGCTGGCGGTCGACGGCGGCGCGAAAATCATAGGCGGCTGCTGCGGCACCTCGTTCCAGCACCTCGCCGCCATGCGCAAGGCGCTCGATGTCCACACCAGGGCCGATCGCCCGACGGTTGCCGCCATTGTCGAGCGCATCGGCCCGATGCGCAACAAGGTGGCGACGGAAAACACCGCCGAGACCAGCGAAGCCCGCCGCGAGCGTCGTCGCAGCCGCGCCTGACGCCTGCAGTACGATCGTCTGCCTCACTCCGGGGCAGTTTGGAAATTTGCAAAAAAAGGCCGGCAAGGGAATGAATCCCTCGCCGGCCTGCCTCACCCGCCCGTCGGTCGGTTTCCCCTATCAGAACGATCCCATCTGAAAGAAACCGGCCGTCATCACCCCTACCGATTACCGCCCAGCGCCGAGGCAAGGCGCACAAGCGAGAGGAACTCGGACCTGTACCCAAACGGGTCGGCTCCTCGAGCGGCAGTGGCGATCTCCATGATCTTGTCGTAACCGAACTTCGCGGTCGCATCCTCGTCGCGCAGCTTCTGGCCGAAGGCCGCGACGGCGACTGAGAAGCGCTGGTCGGTGCTGGCCTGGTCGAACGACGCAACCTCGTTGGCTGATGTCACCGGCGTGGTGATCAGTTTCGAGGCGTCCTCGTTCGGCAGCTTGTAGCGGATCTTGACGAAGGCATATTCGCCGGCATTGGCGACGCCGCCATTGTCGACCGACGCCTGGCCGTAGCGCAGCGGATCGATCTGCTCGCCGCCGCTGCCCTTTGGCGTGATCTCGTAGATCGCGGTGACCGAATGGCCAGAACCGATATCGCCGGCATCGACGCGGTCATTGTTGAAGTCCTCACGGTTCAGCGCTCGTGTCTCGTAGCCGATCAGGCGATATTCCGAGACCTTGCTCGGGTTGAATTCGACCTGGATCTTGACGTCCTTGGCGATGGTGAACAGCGTCGAGGAGGCACCCTCGACCAGCACCTTCTCGGCCTCGGCAAGCGTGTCGATATAGGCAGCGGTGCCGTTGCCGTTCTGGGCGATGGTCTGCATCATCTGGTCGTTGAGATTGCCGCGCCCGAAGCCGAACACCGACAGGAAGACACCGGTCTTGCGCTCCTGCTCGATTAGCCGCTTCAGATCATCGTCATCGCTCTGGCCGACATTGAAATCGCCGTCGGTGGCCAGCATCACCCGGTTGACGCCGTCCTTGACGAAGGACTGCTGGGCAAGCCTGTAGGCTTCCTTGATGCCCGCCTCGCCGGCCGTCGAACCGCCCGGCCGCAGGCTGTCGATGGCCGCCAGGATCTTGTCCTTCTCGGAGCCCTTGGTCGGCATCAGCACCGTGCCGGCATCACCGGCATAGGTGACGATGGAAACCGTGTCGTCGGGCTTGAGCTTGTTGACCAGCAGACGGAAGGCCGACTGCAGGAGCGGCAGCTTGTCGGGTTCATTCATCGAACCCGATACGTCGATCAGGAACACCAGATTGGCCTTCGGCTCCTCCGTCGGCTTGACGTCAAAACCCTTGATGGCGACGTGCATCAGCTTTGTGTGGCTGTTCCACGGCGTCGGCATGACGCTGACCGTCGAATTGAAGGGCGTCGACGCGGCGTCCGGCCCCTTCCAGTCATAGGGGAAGTAATTGATCATCTCCTCGACGCGCACCGTATCGGCCTGCGGCAGGTAGCCCTGCTTCAGCGAACCGCGCACGAAGGAATAGGACGCCGTGTCGACGTCGATCGAGAAGGTCGAGACCGGGTCTTCGAGGGCCGCGTGCACTGGATTGGTCTTGAAATCCTGGACGCGGTCGCGGTTTTCTTCCTGCGGCACGATCTGGTCGGCCGGTGCCATGGTGGGCTGGGGCGCTATCAGCTTCGACTCGGCAGCCGGCATGCGAGCGGCTCGCGAGGTGCTGGGCGCGTTTACAGTTCCATCCAGCGCGAACTCACCCGTCGGCGCCGGCGGCGCCGGCTCGGCCACCACCCCGCGTGCCGGCGCAGTTTGCTGAGCGGCGCCACCGGCCTCGGCCGATTCGGATTTCGGCGGCGAGGTCGGCGCGACCAGCGCGTCTGCGGCATCGCGGCTTTCCACATCCGCGTCAGCCTTCTTGTCCTTAGCTAGCTCGGTGGGAGCCGGCTTCGGCTCTGCCGGCTTCAAGGTCGCCGGCTTGTCGGCCAGCGTCTCTGTGATCTTCTGATCGCCGCCGAATTTGGACGGCTGTTCCCCCAGCAGATGGAAGGTGGCGTATCCGGCGATCGGCAGGGCGACGAGCCCGGCAATGGCCGGCGTGGCGAAGAGTTTCTTTTGCATGATCTCGCTCCAGAGCTTTTGTGCTCGCTCTGTGAGACGAAGACCGCCGACCGATCCTTGGGCGGCTGCTGAAATATTTTCCTGATCGTAGGCACGCATCGCGGCTTCGAAGGCACGAGCCTTCTCGCTCTTGCCCGGCGCCGGCACCGCTGCATCGCGCAGCCTCTTGAGTTGGTTGTCATCGACCATGGTCACACTTCCCCGGCTGAACGCATCAACGTCTTCAGCCGTTTCTTCGCTTCATGGATGTGCCAGGAAACCGTCGTCTCCGAGATCGCCATCGCCTCGGCGGCGGCCGCGTGGCTCAGGCCCTCGCCATAGACCAGCAGCACCGCATCGCGCTGCTTGTCCGGCAATTGCCGCACCGCCGCCCACAGCGCCTCGGTCGGATCCTCGCTCTCGACCGACGCTTCGCCCGAAATCAGTGCATGGACTCCGTAGGCGTCGGTCTTCACCGTTTCGCGCGCGGTCTTGCGCATCATGTCGCGCGCCGCGTTCATCGTCACCGAATAGAGCCACGTCGTGAACGCGCCGCCGCCGCGATAGTCGCGGATCGCCTTGCCCAGCCGTACGCAGACTTCCTGGGCGATGTCCTCGGCATCGGCCTTCCTGCCGCACCAGCGATAAGCGGTGCGATAGACGAAGTCGTAGTGACGCTCCAGCAATGTGCCGAAGGCCCTCCTGTCTCCGCCCTTCGCCCGCCCGATCAAATCGGCGTCGGAGGCTTCGCTTTCATCCAGCATCATCGCCATCATTTGCCTGTTGGACGAAGGCTAATGGCCAATCCTTGGGGTGATGGAAAGATTTTTTTACTACATGGTCAGGCGGCAGCCCGAAGGTGTGTTGAGATTCAGGTCAGGCCGAGCCGAAAACGGGTGATACCGAGAACCGAAGCGGAATGTGCTTCAGTACGTGAGCATCGGAAGCGCAAGTATCAGGCGTTTGCAGGCCGGCCTCACCTGAATATCAGCACACCTGGCCGGCGACCCAGCCGGACGACCAAGCCCACTGGAAATTGTAACCGCCCAGCCAGCCGGTGACGTCGACAACCTCGCCGATGAAGAACAGGCCGGGCACGGCTCTCGCCTGCATCGTCTTCTGGTCCAGCCCCCCGGTGTCCACCCCGCCCAGCGTCACCTCGGCGGTGCGGTAGCCCTCCGAGCCGGCGGGCTTGATGCGCCAGTCGTTGACGGCGGCGTCGACCGTCTTGATCTGGGCATCCGAAAGATCGGCGAGGTTGCCGTCGAACCCGGTGCGCTCGGCGATGGATTGAGCAAGCCGTTTCGGCAGGTGATTTGCCAGCACTGTCTGTACTGCCTGCCGCCCATTGGCACGCTTGGCCGTGCGTATGAGGTCCGTGACATCGACCCCGGGCAGCATGGCGATACGGATTTCGTCGCCCTCGCGCCAGTAGGACGAGATCTGCAGGATGGCGGGCCCGCTGACGCCGCGGTGCGTGAACAGCATCGCTTCGGAAAACCGCGCCTTGCGGCACGCAACGTCCGCATCGACGGCATTGCCGGCCAGCGGTGCCAGCCGCTCGAGCGTCATTGCGTCGAAGGTCAGCGGCACCAATGCCGGTCGCGTTTCGACAATCGCAAGACCGAACCGTTCGGCGAGCGCATAGCCGAAACCCGTCGCGCCCATCTTGGGGATCGACTTGCCGCCGCACGCCACCACCAGGGACTGGCAAGTGACCGACCCGGTGGAGAGGGAAAGCACGAACCCCTCGCCGGCTGCGCGAACGTCCTTGACCTCGGTCGACAGGGACAACTCGACGCCCCTGCCCTGCAATTCCGAGACCAGCATGTCGATGATCTGTCGCGCGGAGCCGTCGCAGAACAATTGCCCCAGTGTCTTCTCGTGATAGGCAATGCCATGACGCTCGACTAAGGCGATGAAGTCGCGTTGCGTGTAACGGCTCAGCGCCGAGATGCAGAAATGCCGATTGCCCGAGATAAAGTTCTTCGGACTGGCGTGGATGTTGGTGAAATTGCACCGGCCACCGCCCGAGATACGGATCTTTTCACCAGGCGCCGCGGCGTGATCGAGGATCAGCACCGTACGACCCCGCTTGGCGGCCTCCACGGCGCACATCATTCCGGCGGCGCCGGCGCCGATGATCACGACATCGTAAGATTGCATCCGGCCAGCCGTTCCCGCTTGGCCCCCGCTTTTCAGGGGTCCGTCCTTCCGGCTGCCTGATACCGCGAACAAGCCAGGCCGCCAACAGGCAACAGCGGCCTGATCAAACTCAGATCAGAGTTTCGGCAAACAGCGTGCCCAGCCTTTGCCAATGGCGCTCGGCGCCGGCCTCGTTGTAGACGCTGTGGTCCGGCACGCACCAGCCATGCGCCATGCCGACATAATTCTCGATCGTGTGGTCGATCTCCGCATTCCGCAGCGTCTCTTCCAACCGCGCTGACTGCTCCGGCGGGAAACTCCTGTCGACGCCCGCCATGCCGACATAGATGCGCGCCTTGATGGAGGCCGCCTTGCGGTGCGGGCTGTCGGCCGCATCGCTGGCCAGATTGCCGCCATGAAAACTGGCGGCGGCCTTGATCCTGTCGGGATAGGCCGCGGCCACATTCAGCGCCCGGGCGCCGCCCATGCAATAACCGACGGTGCCGATCGGCCCGGTAACGCCTTCGCCGGCAAGCGCATCGAGGAACGCGGCACTGTCGCCGATGGTCATCTCCTGCGTCGTGCCGGTGACGAGCGCCATCAGCGCGGCCTTGCTCTTTTCCTCCGAGAAGGCGGTCTTGGCGTCAAATGGCCCATAGGGCGTGTTGCGATAGAACAGGTCGGGCACCAGCACCGCGTAGCCTTCGCCTGCCAGCCGCTCGGCCATGCCGTCGAGCGCCGGGCGCGGACCGAAGGCATCCTGGTAGAGAATGACGCCGGCCTGAACCGGGGAAGCCTTGGTCGAGCGGAACAGCCCCGCTTTCGCCGTACCGTCCCTGGTCTTGATCTGAAGGTCCTGTTTCGTCATTGCCTGCTCCGTTCGCCAGATGGCCGGATAGATATCCGCACGAGCCGTCAGGGCAAGGCGTTCCCCGAACCAGGCAGTCAACATTTCGTGCGGAGTTCCGCGAGAACTACAGATGCGCGAATGCCGCCATATGAAAGGCCTGGACCTCCAGCGGATAGCGATAGGCGGTGCCGTAGGGACAGGCATTGCGATCGAGGCAGCCGCCTGTGCGGCACGGTTGGCCATCCGCGCCCCGCACATGCGCCAGGCAAGATTGGTAGGCGAATCCTTCACCGGAATAGGCGTTGACCGGGCAGGATTTCAGGCAAGGTTTTTCGACACAGCTGTCACAAAGGTGGGCTGCCGCCTCGACCGCCTGAACCGAAATCTCGTCCTCGAACAGCAGCGCACCGCGATAGGCATGCCAGAGCCCGTAGTGTGGGTGCATGAGAATGCCGAGCGGCGACGGCCTCAGCCCCTCTGCCCGCATCGCCCATTGCTGGAACGGCAGATAGGGCTTGTCCGAAGGCGAAACGGCGCGCGCGCCGAATGCTCCCGCCACGGTGCCAATCACTTCGCGTGACCACGTATCGAGCGGGTTGGCGATCCCCGGTGCCTGCTTTTCCCGCCAGCGCAGGAAACGCGGCCAGGGCGCCGCCCCCGCCTGCCCGACCAGCAGGACAGATTTCGCCGAAATACCCGACATGCCGGGCGGCGGTGAATCGCTTGAAGTGAAATTGAAGCCACCGCGAAGAATGAGACCTTCGGCACGGAGCGCCGAAGCGATGGCCTCAACGCTGCCGCGGGCAGCAATCATCCCTTCTTGACCGGATCGGAGAACGCGCTCCGCCAGACTTCCTTGTGGATGATGTTGGCGACTTTAGCCCCGCCTGATTCGGGCTCCTTTCAGGTGAAGGCGTCGGGCATCGACCCCTTCTTCCTGGCGATAAAGTCATTCAGCGCATCGTCGATAGAAGGATCGAGATAAGGCGCCTCGTAGGTCTCCAGCCAGCGGCGGGCGAGTTCGTTGGCGCGTTGCGGCGCGGTCTTCTCCCCCTCGGCCAGCCACTGCTCGTAGGAATTGTTGTCGGCGATGTTGGAGCGGTAGAAGGCGGTCTGGAAATTGGCCTGGGTGTGGTCGCAGCCGAGATAGTGGCTGCCCGGCCCGACCTGGCGGATGGCATCCATCGCCTGGCCATTCTCCGACAGGTCGACGCCCTCGGAGAATTTCTGCGTCATGCCGAGCTGGTCGATGTCCATCATGAACTTCTCGTAGCAGGAGGCGAGCCCGCCCTCGAGCCAGCCGGCCGAATGCAGCACGAAATTGGTGCCGGCCAGGATGGTCGAGTTCAGCGTGTTGGCGCTTTCATAGGCCGCCTGCGCGTCCGGGATCTTCGAAGCACAGAGCGAGCCGCCGGTGCGGAACGGCAGGCCGAGCCGGCGGGCAAGCTGTGCCGCGCCGTAAGAGACCAACGAGGGCTCCGGCGTGCCGAAGGTCGGGGCGCCCGACTGCATCGAGATCGACGAGGCGAAGGTGCCAAACAGCACCGGCGCGCCCGGCCGGATCAGCTGCGTGAACGACGCACCGGCCAGCACTTCGGCGAGAACCTGCGTCAACGTGCCGGCGACCGTGACCGGGCTCATCGCGCCGGCCAGGATGAACGGGGTGACGATGCAGGCCTGGTTGTGGCGCGCATAGACCTTCAGCGCGCCCAGCATGGTCTCGTCGAACACCATGGGCGAGTTGGCGTTGATCAGGCTGGTCAGCACCGTGTTGTTCTCGACGAAATCGTCGCCGAACACGATCTTGGCCATCGCCACCGTGTCCTCGGCGCGCTCGGGCGCGGTGACCGAGCCCATGAACGGCTTGTCGGAATACTTTATGTGCGAATAGATCATGTCGAGATGGCGCTTGTTGACCGGCACGTCGACCGGCTCGCACACCGTGCCGCCCGAATGGTGGATCGATGGCGCCATATAGGCGAGCTTCACGAAATTCTGGAAATCCTCGATCGTCGCATAGCGCCTGACGCCGTCGAGATCGCGCACGAAGGGCGGGCCGTAGACCGGCGCGAACACGGTGGCGTTGCCGCCGATCTGTACCGAGCGTTCCGGATTGCGCGCATGCTGGGTGTATATGGACGGCGCGGTCTTCAGCAGCGAACGGCACAGGCCCTTGGGGAAGTGGACGCGCTCGCCCTTGACGTCGGCGCCTGCCTCTTTCCACAATTGCAGCGCCTCGGCGTCGTCGCGGAAGATGATGCCGATCTCTTCCAGCACGGTATCGGTGTTCTTCTCGATCAGCGCCAGGCCTTCCTCGTCCAGCACCTCGAAGACGTTGATCTTGCGCTTGATGTAGGTGAGCTGGGTGCCGGGGCCGCCTCCCGAACGCGCCGCCCGCCGTGCGGCCGCGCCGCCGCTGGCACCACGTCCGCGCCGTGCGTTTGACGCTTCCTGGTCGATTGCCACGTGATCGCTCATGGTGCTCTTCCCTGATTTTGTTCTTGCCTGGAATCCAGCGCGGCCGCTGATCGCCGCTTCTGTCCGGATCGTAGCCATGCACCCTATTCGAAACGGCCCGCCAGCGCCAACGCCTGTCGCAAAATCGACAAGAATTCCAAGCGAGTTACGGTCGCTTTCCTTTTGCGCGAAGTCGCAAATCAGCTATGGATACCTACCCCCAGCGGGTTAGGTATGAACGCGAATATTTTGTGCCTTGCGACGCAGTCGCGATGCCGGCAGGAGCTCGATACAGATGGCCGACGACGAGATCATCCTTTCCGAACTGTCCGACGACGAGTTGGTGCAGCAGATGCACGACGATCTTTATGACGGCCTGAAGGAAGAGATCGAGGAAGGCACCAACATCCTGCTCGAGCGCG
>NZ_JBAZUD010000065.1:0-28222 GCF_041661565.1 Mesorhizobium sp. | reverse complement strand
GTTCGTTTCACCCTGGCCGGCTCGGATCGCTCGACGCTGGAACTGCCGGCGACCGACGACAGTGCGGAAGGCAGCTTGCGCCGCATCGCCCAGGTGATGGGCTCCGATTTTCCCGACAATTCGATTGCCGTCGACGCGATGCGCGAAGGCGTGCGCCTGACCGGCCACGTGTCGATCCCGTCCTTCACCCGCGCCAACGCGCTGCAGCAATATGCCTATGTCAACGGCCGGCCGGTGCGCGACAAGCTGATCGCCGGGGCCATCCGAGGCGCCTATGCCGACGTGCTGCCACGCGACCGCCATGCGGTGACAGTGCTTTTCCTAAAGCTCGATCCGGCCATCGTCGATGTCAATGTCCACCCGGCCAAGGCCGATGTGCGCTTCCGCGATCCCGGGCTGGTGCGCGGGCTGATCGTAGGGTCGATCCGCCAGGCGCTCGCCGATGCCGGCATCCGCGCCGCGACGACCGGGGCGGTCGGCATGATGGCGGCCTTCCGGCCAGGCGCCACGGCCTACGAACATGGCGGCCCGGCCAACGGCCATCGCAGCTACGAAGCCGCGCACAGAGCCTCGGGCTTCGCGGTCCATGACCCGTTCCGCTCGCCGCAACGCCCCCTCGATATGGGTTTCGGAACTCCCGGTTTCGGCGACAATGAACAGACAGCGTTCGATGCCGGTGCTCTCGCCAGCGCCGACACGCGCGCCGGGCAGGACGAGGCGGCCGGGACGCTGCTTGGCGCGGTGCTGGGCGCGGCGCGCGCGCAGGTGCATGAAAACTACATCGTGGCGCAGACCAGGGATTCGCTGATCATTGTCGACCAGCACGCGGCGCATGAACGGCTGGTCTACGAGGCCCTGAAGAACGCGCTGCATTCACGCGCGGTCCCGTCGCAGATGCTGCTTCTGCCCGAGATCGTCGACCTGCCGGAAGAAGATGCCGAACGGCTGGCGCTGCATTCCGAGACGCTCGCCCGCTTCGGGCTTGGCATCGAGCGTTTTGGCCCCGGCGCCGTCGCGGTGCGAGAAACCCCATCGATGCTGGGAGAGACCAATGTCGGCCAATTGGTGCGCGACCTCGCCGACGAGATCGCCGACAACGACACCGTCGAGACGCTCAAGGAACGGCTGGACAAGATCGCCGCCACCATGGCCTGCCATGGCTCGGTGCGCTCCGGGCGGCTGCTCAAGGCCGAGGAGATGAACGCGTTGCTGCGCCAGATGGAGGCGACGCCGGGTTCCGGCACCTGCAACCATGGGCGGCCGACCTATATCGAGCTGAAGCTTGCCGATATCGAGAGATTGTTTGGGCGGCGGTGAAAGGGCTGCCGTCTCAGCGATCCTTCGATTCAGGCAAGTCCTTCAACCCTCTGATTCACCTCTTCAAATTCACCACGATGACGCCGCCGAGCGCCAGCGCGCCGCCAAGGATGCCGAGCAGCGTCGGCACTTCGCCCAGCCAGAAGAAGCCGATCAGGGCGGACATGGGTGAAACCAGATAAAGGAAGTTCGAGGCACGCCCGGCCGGCAGGCGTGACAAGGCCGTCGCCCAGGCGGCATAGGCGATCAGGCTGGGAACGATGCCAAGAAAGATGACGGCGCCGAGACCGGCTGTGTTGGCCACCGCTGCCTGCGCAAAACCGCTGGGCAGGAACGGTGACAGGCAAAGCGCACCAAGGATCATGTTCGATGCCGAGATGGTCAGCGGGTGGTGGCGGGCAAAGAGCGGCTTCTGGACGATGGTGTTGACCGCCGAGCAGAGCGCCGAGCCAAGCACGAGCAATGCACCGGCGTTGAAATGCAGGCCGTTCCCGTCGGCCACGGCGATGATGCCGATGCCGGCGAAAGAAATCGCCGTGCCAGCCCAGGCCCAGCTTGAGAAACGTTCACCGAGCAGAGCCATCGCCATGATGGCGGTGAAGATCGGGCTGACATTGATGATGAAGCCGGCAGCGCCGGCCGATACGGTCAGTTCGCCGAAATTGAGCATGACGGTGTAGAGCGCGACGAAGATGGCGCCGCCAAAGACGAGGCGCCACAGATCGCCCAGCTTGGGCAGTGCCGGACGCTTGACGGCGAGGAGGATCGCCGCCGGCACCGCGGCGATGGCGAAGCGCAGCGCGCCGAGTTCCAGCGGCCCGAAAGTCGCGAGCCCGGCGCGGATCGCCGGAAAGGCGGACGCCCAGCCGACCACCGTTAGCGCCACCGCAATGGCTGCCGTGGTGTCCATCCGTTGTGTCGGATTCAACGTGCTGGTCATTGCGCTCATCTCACTGCCCCCAGATTGTCGTTTCTGAAGTCAGAAACGCCTTCTCCGGCTGGTTGACAAACGACCTAATCGAGGGTCACCTGTGACTATGGATCACAGCTCTGATACGATGCTGCCGCTCGAAACGCTGCGCGCCTTCGACGCGGCGGCGCGCACGGGCAGCTTTTCGGCGGCTGCGGAAAAGCTCAACATCACGCATGGCGCGATCAGCCGGCAGATCGCCAAGCTCGAGGACTGGCTCGGCTTGAAAGTGTTCGATCGCGGCGCGCGCGGCGTGACGCTGACGATCGAGGGCAACAGGCTGCATCTGCGCACCTCGGAAGCCTTCGCCCTGATATCAAGCCATTCCGACCGCTGGGTTGAGCCGCGCGGCACGGCGGTGGTGCGGCTGACCTCTATCCCCTCCGTCAGCGGTCTCTGGCTGATGCCGCGCATGGCGACGCTGGAGAACAATCCCACCAAGCTGCGCATCGTGCTCGATGTCGACATCCGCCAGGCCGACCTCGCCGACGAAGGCATCGACCTGTCGATCCGCTGCGGTCGTGGCGGCATTCCGGGCCGCGTCTCGGTGCAGCTTTTCGAGGAACATGTGTTTCCTGTCGCCTCGCCCGAAATGGCGCGCGAGATCGGCCACGGCGACCCTGCCCGGCTGCTCGAATTTCCGCTGATCAACGATTCCGACGCGTCGGCCTGGCGTGCCTGGTTCGCCGCGCAAGGCATGGACTATCGCCCACGCCCGCAAGATCGCCGCTTCGAGGACTATAATCTGGTGCTCGATGCCGCCGCCTACGGGCTCGGCATCGCACTGGCGCGGCCACCGCTGACCGGGCATCAGCTCGACTCGGGGCGCATCGTGTCAGTCGACGAACGCACCGCGCTCAACCCGGTGTCATACTGGCTCGATCGGCCGACGGGGCGGCCCCGCGCCGCGGCCGCGGACCTGGCGCGCCGAATCGCTGTCCTGGCCGGTCTCGCACCGGAACGGATCGAGGCATTCATCGAAGCCGATCGGTAACGAGCCAAAGGCGAAGCCCCGATCACGGCGGGCTCCGGGCGAAGTTAGGCGGCCGCGCATTGCGCCAAGCTTGACCTCGCCGGTAATTTATGGCGATGAAATCCTGATGAACCTTGGCGTCCCTGCATGATGAACCGTTTCGAAGGCCCCGGCGGCAAGGAAGCCCGCATCCGCTACCTCGATGGCGATTTCCAGGTCACCAGTCCCGGCGCCTTCGTGCGCTGTGCGGTGACGGGCGAAAGCATCCCGCTCGACGAGCTGAAATACTGGAGCGTCGCCAGGCAGGAAGCCTACGTCAATGCCGCAGTCTCGCTGCGCCGCGAGATCGAGGTGCATCCGGAACTGCGCAAGCGGAGCTAACCCCGCAGCTTGCGCTGCCGCCAGGCATCGAGCGTTTCGTCGATGATGCGTTCGGGCACGTGGTCGAGTTCGAAAACCGTATCGATTTCCAACACCTCGAGTTTGTCGAGAAAATCCCGTGAGGCGCCGTGGCGCAGCCGGGCGGCGTCCTTGGCCGTCGTGATGAGCCCGAGACCTTCGTCGAGCGCCGTCGTCGCCAGTTCGGCGAGTTCGTCCTCGGCATAGAAATGATGGTCCGGGAAAGGCCTAGAGCGAACCACCTCACCGCCGGCCTCGCGCACCGTATCGAAGAATTTGTCGGGATGACCGATTCCGGCGAAGGCCAGGAACCGCTTGCCGGCAAGCCCCGCCTTGCTGCTTGGCTCCGTATGGGCCTCGAAGATCGGCCGTCCGGCGCGCGCCGCCTGGCGCACAACGGCGTCGGCCGCGCTGCCCTCGCCCATTTTCAACAGCCCGCTGGTGAACACCAGTTGGTCGACGATCTTGGCCCGGAGCGGGCCGCCCGGAATGACGCGGCCATTGCCGATGCCGTAGCGGGCGTCGACCACGACCAGCGCGTAGTCGATGTGGATGCGCGCGCTCTGGAACCCATCGTCCATGATCAGGAAGTCGCAGCCTTGCTTTTCCAGCAGCAGCCGGGCGCCGGCGGCGCGGTTCGGCGTCACCGCGACCGGCGCGTGTTCGGCCAGCAGCAGCGGTTCGTCGCCGACATGCCTGGCACTGTCGTGGCGGATATCGACGACATGCGGCTCGGCGAAGGAGCCGCCATGGCCGCGCGACAGGAAACCGGGTTTCAGCTGCATGCGCTTGGCCTGTCGCGCGAGCGCGATGGCGACTGGCGTCTTGCCGGTGCCGCCGACGGTGAAATTGCCGATGCACAGGACCGGCGCCTCGATCTTCTCGCGCCGCGCCCGCCGCATGCCGCGGCCGGCAACGAGTGCGTATACGGCCGACAACGGCGACAGCGCCAGGACCTTCCAGTCCGGCTCCTCCCACCAGAATGGTGGTGCTTCGGAGGCCACGCTAGCGCCCGTTGGCGCCCTTCAGGCGCGACTTGACGACCAGCGGCTGGATGAAGGGTTCCAGCGATTTCAATGTCCGCGCCAGCGCGCCGCGCATCTCGTCGACGGTCGCTATCCCCGCCGCCATCATTTCGTGGCGCGCCACTTCATTGGTCAAAAGGAAATTGACGGCGCCGGCCAGCATGTCGCGATCGCGCACCAGCTTGGCGCCGCCGCTGTCGATCAGCCGCTGATAGGCCTCGCGAAAATTCTGCACGTTGCGTCCAGCGAGAACCGCGGTGTCGAGCATGGCCGGCTCCAACGGATTCTGGCCGCCCTCGGAGGTCAGCGAGCGCCCGACGAAAGCGATCTCCGTCAATCTGAGGTAGAGCCCCATCTCGCCGATCGTATCGCCAAGCAGGATGTCGGTGTCGGCGGCGATCCGGTCGCCCTTGCTGCGCCGCGCGACCTTCAGGCCCATGCCGGAAATCCGCGCGGCCAGCGCCTCGGCACGATCGGGATGGCGCGGCACGACGATCGTCAGGAGACCATGGTGACGCTTGTGCAGCATGGCGTGCACTTCCGCCGCGACCACCTCCTCGCCGTCATGGGTCGAGATCGCCGCCCATGTCGGTCTGGCGCCGATCTGCCGCCTCAACGTCGCCAGGGCCCGTTCTTCGACCGGCGGCGGCGCTGTATCGACCTTGAGGTTGCCCGACACGGTGACCGGCCGCGCGCCCAGCGAACGGAAGCGCTCGCCGTCGACATCGGACTGGGCGACGACATGGGCCAGGTTCTCGAACAGGGCCTCGGCGATGTTGGCGCGCTTCTTCCACGACGTGAACGAGCGCTCGGACAGCCTGCCATTGACCAGCACTTGCGGCACGTGGCGCGCGCCAAGCTCGAGGATGGTCATCGGCCAAATTTCCGATTCGGCGATGATCGCCAGATCCGGCTTCCAGTGATCGAGGAACCGGCTGATCGCCGGCTTGAGGTCGAGCGGCACATATTGGTGGATGATGCGATCGCCGAGCCGCTCGTCGGCGACCTGGGCCGATGTCACCGTCCCGGTGGTCAGCACGATGTTGACGCCGTAGTCTAGAATGCTCTCGACCAGCGGCACCACGGCGATGGTTTCACCCACGCTCGCGGCATGGATCCAGATCAATGGCCCATCGGGTCGCGGACGGCCGGCGACGCCATAGCGTTCGCGTCGGCGGAGGCGGTCTTCCTTGCCGCGCGAGGTGCGCCAAGCGACATAGGGGCCGACCATCGGATAGGCGGCGGCGCCGGCGAAACGGTATGCCGACAGCATGGCTCGCGCCCAGCGACCGCTCATCGCGGACCATCCACGAGACGGTGGGCCTCCGTGGTCGCGGCGTTCAGCGCGGCCGTGATTTCAAGCCGCTTGCGCTCCATTTCGGCATCATCGGCGTCGGACGCCACGAAGATCGGCTCGCCGATAACGATCGAGGAGCGGCCGAACGGCAGGTTGATGGTGGTCTTGTCCCAACTCTTCTCCAGCACCTTGCGGCGGCTGGTCGTGATGGCGACGGGCAGGAGCGGCCGGCCGGAGAGACGCGCCAGGAGAACGATGCCAAGCCCTGCGTCACGCGGCGTACCATGGGGGATGTCTGCGATCATGGCGACGTTCTTGCCGACGGCGAGCGACTTTTTCAGGGCAATCAGCGCCTTTGCGCCGCCCTTGTCGAGATGCCTGGCATTTTCACGCCCGCCGGAGCCACGCACCGCCTCGATGCCGAACTTCTCGAGCATCAAAGCGTTGAGCTCGGCGTCGGCGCTGCGCGATACCATGGCGACCAGCGGTTTGCGCTTTGGGTAAAAGGCCGGCGTCAAAAGATGCTGTCCATGCCACAAAGCGATGATGCCGGGCTCGAATTCGGCATAGGCGCCGCCCGAAAAGCGAGCCGATCCGGCGACCAGGGGGCTGGTCAGGCGAACCAGCCGCACGAATTGCGCAAGCAGGCTGGCGATGGTGTTCTTGACGAAGCGCGATTGCGCCAACGGTTCGCGAATCTTGCGCCACAACGTCCTGGTCGGACGGTCGGCGCCCCTGACCGTGGGCACGCCCTCGGGGGCTGGCCCTTTCGCCAGATCATGGTCCATCGAGGTCAACCGGACGCCTTGCTGTCGGGATCCAGCAGCCGATGCAGGTGAACGACGAAATAACGCATGTGGGCATTGTCCACGCTGGCTTGTGCCTTGGCCTTCCACGCGGTGCGCGCCGAGTCATAGTCCGGATAGATGCCGACGATGTCCAGGGCGTCCAGATCGCGGAACTCGGTGCCGCCGAGCGTCTTCAGTTCACCGCCGAATACCAGATGCAAAAGCTGTTTCTTTCCGTCATCCGCGGCCATGTCGATCCTTCACATATCGTGAGTTCGTGACAGGTCTAGACCAAAGCCGCCGACTTTGGAACCTTTAGAGCGAGATGAATTCATCTCGCCCGGCAAACCGCTTTCACGCATCGAGCCCTGCGATGACTTCGGCGAGCACGGCCAGCAATTCGCCGCTGCCGGCGGCAA
The DNA here is from genome assembly GCF_041661565.1 of Mesorhizobium sp. GTDB lineage: Bacteria > Pseudomonadota > Alphaproteobacteria > Rhizobiales > Rhizobiaceae > Mesorhizobium. The sequence goes on along the minus strand of NZ_JBAZUD010000065.1, from coordinate 21,034 downwards.
GCACCCCGTGGCGAATCACCTCGCCGGCATAGAGCGGCGCGCGGCCGTGCTGGTCGAGCAACTGGCCGCCCGCCTCGCGCAAGATGAGATCGGCGGCGGCGATATCCCAGTCATGCGCATTCGGCTTGACGAAGGTGGCGTCGAGTGTGCCGTTGGCGATCATGGCCAGCCGGTAAGCGAGCGAGGGACTGTAGGGCGCGCGCTTCAAACGGGCCCGCCACTCGGCCGGCATCAGGTCGATCAGCTGCTTGACCCCGGAGATTTCGGCCGTCTCGGCCGGCTCGCGCACGGCAATGCGCTGGCCGTTGCGGAAGGCACCTTCGCCGAGCCGCGCCCAATAGGTTTCCTCGGTCGCGGGACATTCCAGCACGCCGGCAAGGGTGCGGCCCTTCTCGACGACGGCGACGCTGACGCACCAGCTCCGCTGGCCTTCCAGGAAACCGCGCGTGCCGTCGATCGGGTCGACGACGAAGGTGCGGCGGGCCGACAGCCGCGCCGGAGTGTCTTCCGTCTCCTCAGACAGCCAGCCATAATCGGGCCGTGCCGCCAGCAGCGTCTGGCGCAGATAGGCGTCGGCGGCATGATCGGCTTCGCTGACCGGCGAAGTGCCGCCCTTCAGCCAGACTTGCGGGCTGTTGCCAAAGTAACGCATGGCGATGATCCCGGCCTCACGGGCGGCATCGCGCAGCAGCCGCAAATCATCGGTGGCGTTGGTGGTGATAATGTCAAGCTCCGGCAAGGGTCATGCCTTGGATCAGGAGCGTCGGCGCGGCCGTTCCGAAATTGCGGTCAAGATCGTTCGCCGGAACCATGTTCAGGAACATGGTCTTGAGGTTCGAGGCGATGGTCACCTCGGCCACGGGATAGGCCAGCGCGCCATTCTCGATCCAGAAGCCGGAAGCGCCACGGCTGTATTCGCCGGTGACCATGTCGACGCCCTGGCCGAACACCTCGGTGACATAGAAGCCGCTCTTCAGCGACTTGATGAAGTTCTCCGGCGAGCTTTCGCCGGGTTCGATGGCAAGATTGGTCGATGAGGGGGAGACGGACGAGCCGCTGCGCGATCCGCGCCCGTTGGTGACGAGGCCTAGCTCACGCGCCGCCGATGTCGACAGGAACCAATGGTTGAGCACGCCCTTTTCGACCATCAGCAGTTTTTGGCCCTCGACGCCCTCGCCGTCGAACGGGCGCGACGCCTGGCCACGCCGCCTGAGCGGCTCGTCGGTGACGGTGATCGCGGCGGCGGCCACCTGCTTGCCCATCATATCGCGCAGGAACGATGTCTTGCGCGCGACCGAGGCGCCATTGATGGCGCCGGCCAGATGGCCAGCGATGCCGCGCGCGACGCGCGGATCGAAAACCACGTCGACAGGCCCGGTCGCCGCCTTGCGCGCGCCGATGCGGCGCACGGCACGCTCTCCGGCCTTGCGGCCGATATCCTGCGGCGCATCGAGATCGGCAAAATGCTGGCGCGAGGAGAATTCGTAGTCGCGCTCCATGCCGGTGCCCTCGCCGGCGATGACACTGGCCGAGCGCGAGAAGCGCGACCCGACATAGTGGCCAAGGAAGCCGTGAGAGGTGGCCAGCACCAGGCCGCCAAGGCCGGCCCCGGCGCTGGCGCCGGCCGAATTGGTCACGCCCTTGACGGCCAAGGCCGCCGCTTCCGTTGCGATTGCGTCTTCCTTCAATTGGTCGGCAGAGACTTCGGTGGCGTCGAACAGGTCGAGATCCCTGGTCTGCTTCGCCAGCAATGCCGGATCGGCCAGACCCTGGTAGGGATCCTCGGGCGATACTTTCGCCATGGCGACGGCGCGCTCGGCCAGCGTTTTCGGGTCGGACGCGGCGGTCGCCGACACGCTCGCCACCCGACCGCCGACAAAGACGCGCAGAGCCACATCCTCGCTCTCCGACGATTCAGTGCCCTCGACCTTGCCCAGCCGTACCGACACGCCGGTCGAGCGGCCACGCACCGCGACCGCGTCGGCTGCATCGGCGCCGGCCTTCTTGGCGGCCTCGACCAGGGCGGCGACGCGGTCAGTCAATTTTGCCGCATCTGATGTATCGGTCATGCGCATTATTCCTGCTGGCGCGGCCAGTGCGAAGCCGCTGCCACCCATCTATTGTTCCGGTCCGGCTTGTGCAATGGCACGGGGTTCAATCAAAGTTCATCCGTTCATGGCCGCCATCGCGTAGAGCCCAATCGAGGCAGGTTCGAACCTGCCTGGCGTCCTGCCGGGCCGTCATTGCCGAGAAATCCGGACTTTCCAAGGCAAGGCGCTTTCCCAAGCAACTCAGGATGCCGCGACCGGCGTCCAGATCACGTCGTCGATCGTGCGCGCGCCGGTTGCCAGCATCACCAGCCGATCGAAGCCGAGCGCGATGCCGCTGGCTTGCGGCATGATGGCGAGCGCGGACAGGAAATCCTCGTCCAGCGGATAGCGCTCGCCATAGACGCGCTCCTTCTCGTCCATCTCGAGGATGAAACGCCGGCGCTGCTCGGCTGCGTCGGTCAACTCGCCGAAGCCGTTGGCGAGCTCGACGCCGCAGCAATAGAGTTCGAAGCGCTCGGCGACGCGACGATCGCGCGGGCTCGGCTGCGCCAGCGCCGCCTCGGCCAGCGGGTATTCGCACAGGATGGTCGCCCGCCCCTGCCCGAGGAACGGCTCGATCTTCTCGACCATTACGCGGCTGAACAGGTCGGCCCAGCTGTCGTCCGGTGCCGTGCGTATCCCGGCGCCGACCAAGGCGTCATGCAGCGCGTCGCGGTCCGTGCCGCCATCGGCCGCCACCGTGGCCAGCAGGTCGATTCCGGCATGGCGGGCAAAAGCGTCCGCCACCGTCAGTCGCTCCGGCGCCGCGAACGGGTCACAGTCGCGGCCGCGGAAGGAAAAGCGCGTGGCCCCTGCCCTGGTCGCGGCCAGCGCCAGCAGATCGGCGCAATCGCGCATCAGGCTCTCATAGGTCTCGCCGACCCGGTACCATTCGAGCATGGTGAATTCGGGATGGTGCAAGGGGCCGCGCTCGCGGTTGCGGTAGACCGGCCCGAAGCTAAAGATCCTGGCCTCACCGGCGGCAAGCAGCTTCTTGCAGGCGAATTCCGGCGAGGTGTGGAGATAGAGCGGCGATCGCGCGCCGTCCGGCCCGACGCTTTCGGTGGTGAAAGCCGCCAGATGCGCCTCGTTGCCTGGCGAGACCTGCAGGGCCGCCGTCTCCACCTCGATGAAGTCGCGGCCCGCGAACCAGTCGCGCAGGCTGGCGGCGATGGCGTTGCGCAGCATCAGCCGCGGCCGGCGGTCGGCATGGACGTGCGGCGTCCACCAGGGCGAAGCCGCGATCATGGCCGCCTTGAAGCCAGGTGAGTTCGCCCGGGGGGCTGGCGGTTCGCGCCAAGATGCGGTAGGCCCCACCGCACAGCCGCATGAGCCGGCAAACGCCAGTCAACTCTCGCAGGATTTAAAACCGTGGTGAAAGTCATCGCCAGTTCGCTCCGCAAAGGCAATGTCGTCGACAAGGACGGCAAGCTTTATGTGATCCTCTTTGCCGAAAACATCCACCCGGGCAAGGGCACGCCGGTGACGCAGCTCGACATGCGCCGCATCGGCGACGGGGTGAAGGTTTCGGAGCGCTACCGCACCACCGAACAGGTGGAGCGCGCCTATGTCGAGGAGCGCGAGCACACCTTCCTCTATCGCGACGGCGAAGGCTTCCATTTCATGAACCCCGAGACCTACGACCAGGTGGCGGTGTCGGAAGCCGTGGTCGGCGACATGGCGCCTTACCTGCTCGAAGGCATGGCCGTGCAGGTGTCGCAGTTCAACGGCATCGCCATCTCCCTGGTGCTGCCGCAGCGCGCCACCTTCGAAGTGGTGGAAACCGAGCCGACGACCAAGGGCCAGACGGCCTCGTCGTCCTACAAGCCGGCCGTCCTTTCCAACGGCGTGCGCACCCTGGTGCCGCCGCACATCGCCCCCGGCACCCGCGTGGTGGTGATGACGGCTGATGGCGCTTATGTGGAGCGCGCGAAGGACTGAGGGGCTCGGTGCTTTGGCAAAGCATCACTGTTTGAAACAGTGCTCGCGATGCCATTTCAAGAAATGAGGATGCGGGCGTTCAACTTGTCGTCGCGGCGGAAGCGCGCGGCGAGACCTGTTTATAAACCCATGGACACTATCGGGATCATTGACGTGTCGCGAGATCAGGATTTCCAGATCGTCCGATAGGCTGATCAATCCACGATCAAACATCCAATGGGCCGTACCCGACAGCGCGATCCCATTGTTGACGATATCGGGGCCGTTGCTTTCCACCGGCCGGATATGCGCCGCAGAAACTTCTGCCCGGCCGCCTCCATTAATCAGCTTGAGACCCGTAATCGCGCACCGTTCATCATAGGCGCGCAAGACGACGCTACGGAAAATGCGGTCCCGTACGATTCGCGATCCAATGTAGCTCACACGGCTGCGATCCTGCTCGAACAGAAACGGAGCGTCTTGGTCCTGAAACCCGGGTGAAATGCCATGCTCGTCCACGCGTGGTAGCAACGGCTGTCGCGTATCAAGGCCCAGGTCGACAATGCGATTGAAGTCGCTCAGACTAATTGACCTTACGGCCGATTGAGCGCGACCGGAAATCCGCCCTTGTTCGTTAAGCAGACCCCGCTCAACGGGACCGTCTGTCCCATTAAAGGGGACTGGATTGGCGAAATCGAGGTATGACCCCGGCTCAATCAGAGCCAGATACATGCCGGGCGCCGAGGGATCGGCGATGACTTGCTGGATTTTGGCCACGGCGAAATAGCCACGGGTATCGTCTACCTTGCTAGGCTCATAGTAGATGATCCAATCACCCACGCATGCTTCCACACGACGCAGATACTGGCTAGGGAACTGATATCGCTCAGCGGGGCTGTCATCGTAGATTGAGTCCGAACGGTGGATGAAAACCCCAAATCCCATGATATTATGCAAACGCTTGTTTGGAGGTCAGCACCTCAGGTCCGGCAGCAAATCCGATGTTGAGCGGTTAGTCCAGGTCGCAGAAAGTCTTTCCGCATTTAAACGGTCACCCAGCCACTCGCTTGCCCTTCCCTTTCCGCGCCACCAGCACCTTCTCCACCTGCCGCTTCAGTTCGTCTTTGATATCCGCTGTCTCGTTCATCAGCGCGTCGATCTTCAGGAAATCGAGCACGCGGAATTTCGATACGGCCGGGCGGATGAGGATGTCGGGGCGGCCCTGTTTCAGCTTGTTGGCGATGATCGACTGCATCATCAGCTGCGTGGCGCCGAACATCAGGTCGACGGAGGTCGGCTGCTTGCGATCGGCCTCTTCCGGCCCGCCGACGACGTCTACGGCGATAATGATGTCGGCCTCGGTTTCGATCAGGTCGAACGGCACCGGGTTGTAGATGCCGCCGTCGATCAGCAGCCTGCCGTCACGCTCCACCGGGCGGAAGACGGCGGGGATGGCGGCCGAGGCGGCAAGGGCGGAATGCAGGTCGCCACTGTCGAACACCGCAAGCTTGTGGCCGAAATAGTCGGTCGCGGTCACCTTCAGCGGGATTTTCAGCTCGGCAAAGGTTTCGGGGATCGCCTCGGGCAGGAAGGCCTTGAGGATGCGCTCGACATTGAACTGGCTGACGCGGATGCCGCCCTGCATGGCTTCGGCGATGGTGCCCGGCCGCGCCCGCCACATGCGGCTCGCCACTTCGGCGCGGCGGCCAAGGATCGAACGGGCGTAATCATGGATTTCCCTGCCGGTCATGCCCGAGGCCATGCCGGCGCCCATGATGGCGCCGATCGACGAGCCGGCGATGGTCACCGGCTTGATGCCAAGTTCGTCCAGCGCCTCGATGACATGGATATGCGCCAGCCCGCGCGCACCGCCGCCGCCGAAGGCGATGCCGAAGGTCGGGCTCATCCCTTGCCGGACTGCGCGAGCTTCGGCCCGATGACCATGATGGTCGGTTCGGCCGATAGCAGCTTCTTCGCCGCCGCCTTGACCTGCTCGAGCGTCACCCCGTTGATCAAGGCGGCGCGGCGCTGCATGTAATCGATGCCGAGATCGTCGAGCTGCAGCTCGACCAGCGTGGCCGCGATGGAACTCGACGAATCGAGATTGTTGATAGCGTAGGCGCCAATCATGTATTTCTTGGTCGCCGCCAGTTCGGCCTCGGTCGGCCCCTCCTCGGCCAGTCGCTTGACCACGTCGCGGACGATGCCCAGCGTCTCGGCCGCGCGGTCGGAGCGCGTGCCGGTGCTGACGATCAGCGCGCTGGCATGGTCCTGGTTGATCAGCGATGAGTTGACGCTGTAGGCCAAGCCGCGCTTTTCGCGCACTTCCTGGAACAGGCGCGAGGTGAAGGTGCCGCCGCCGAGGATCTCGTTCATCAGAACGGCGGCGAAGAAATCCGGATCCTTGCGTTTGACGCCGGGATAGGCGAGCTGCAGCGAGGTCTGCGGCAGGTCGTAGTCGACCTCGACATGCTGCGCCAGTTTCGGGTCGATATTGGCGACCGGGGCGAGCGCCTGGTTTTGCGGCAGGTCGCCGAACACCATGTCCAGCTTCTTCTTCAGCGTCTCGGCATCGATGGCGCCCACGACCGCGACATGCAGGCCGTTCCTCGCGAAAACCGCCCGGTGCAAGGCTTTCAGATCATCCGGCGTGATGGCGGCGATGCTTTGCCTGGTGCCCTGGTCGGAGCGGGAATAGGGATGGTCGCCATACAGCGCACGCGCCCATTTGTTCTGGGCAACCGTATCGGGGTCGTTCTCGCCGGCGATGATGCCGGACAGGATCTGGCCGCGGATGCGGTCGATCGGCAGCTGGTCGAAGCGCGGCTCGTTGACGGCCAGGCGCAACAGGTCGAAGGCCGCATCACGCTGCTCGGCAAGCATGCGCATCGAGCCGTAGACGCCGTCGCGGCTCTCCTCGAAACTCATCTCGGCGCCGGCATCGTCGAGCTTGATCTGGAAGGCTTCGCTGTCGAGAGGACCCGCGCCTTCGTCGAACAGGCCGGTCATCAGATTGGCCAACCCCTCCTTGCCCGGCGGATCCTGCGTCGAGCCGCCGTCGAAGACGAAGCGGATGGCGACGATCGGCACGGAATAATCCTCCACCAGCCAGGCGGTGATGCCCTTGGGCGAGGTGACGGACTGGATGTCCATGGCGCGCGCGGTGATGGCGGGCAGGATCAGGAAGACGATGGAGAGGAAGAGGGTTGCGAGAAGGGTCGCACCGTGCGGTCTTGCCTTCTCCCCTTGCGGGAGAAGGTGGCCGAGCGAAGCTCGGTCGGATGAGGGGTGTTCCAGCCTGGCAACAGCGGCACTCCGCGCAGCACCCCTCATCCGTCTCGGCGCTACGCGCCGATCCACCTTCTCCCACAGGGGGAGAAGGGAAGGCGCTCTCGCCACGTCGCGCTCGTTCATCATCATCAATTCCCCGCCTGTTGTTGCGGCAAGAGATAGCCCGTCGTCGACCGGCCGAGCACCAGATAGCGAGCCGCCGCGGCCTTGACCTCGTCGGCGGTGACCGCGCGGATGCGGTCCGGCCATTGCTGGACGTCCTGGACATTGCCGCCGGTGGCCAGCGTCGCGCCGTAGATATTGGCCATCGAATCCTGCTTGTCGCGGGCGAAGATCATCGACCTGACATAGCGATCCTTGGCCTTTTCCAGCTCCGATGGGGTGACGCCATCCTTGACGATGCGCGCTACTTCCGCATCGACGGCCGCTTCGACGTCGGCCAGCCTGGCGTCGCCGCGCGGGGCGCCGTAGACGGTGAAATTGGTATCGTCGAGCATGGTGCCCTGGAAAAAGGCACCGGCATTGGAAGCGATGCCTTGCTGGACGACGAGCGCCTGGTAGAGCCGGCTGCGATTGCCGCCGCCAAGAATCTCGGCCAGCAGGTCGAGCGCTTCGGCCTCGCCCGGCTTGCCCGAGTGATAGGACGGCACCACCCATTGCGTCGAGAAACTCGGTACGCTGACCCGCGCGTCGGACAGCGTGACCGTGCGCTTGGTGTTCTGCTCCGGCTCGACCGGACGGATGCGCGGCGGCAGATCGGGGCCGCGCGCCACCTTGCCATAGGTCTTCTCGGCCAGCGCCCGCACCGTTTCCGGCTCGACATCGCCGGCCACGATCAACACGGCATTGTTGGGCCGGTAATATTTGTCATAGAAGGCCGTGGCATCGGTGCGGTTCAGCTGCTGCATCTCCTGCATCCAGCCGATGACGGGAATGCGATAGGGCTGGTTCTGCCACAGCGTCGCATCGACCTCCTCGTCCAGCACCGCCTGCGGATTGTTGTCGATGCGCGACCGGCGCTCCTCGAGGATGACGTCGCGCTCCGTCTTAATGACATCGTCGGTGAGGATGAGGTTGCGCATCCGATCGGCCTCGAAGCTCATCATCTGTCCAAGCGCCGACGGCGCCACCGTCTCATAGAAGGCGGTGTAGTCATAGGAGGTGAAAGCGTTGTTCGAGCCGCCGATATCGGCAATGGCGCGGTCGAATTCGCCGGCGGCGTGGTTGGTCGTCGCCTTGAACATCAGATGCTCGAAGAAATGGGCGATGCCGGACTTGCCCGCCGGCTCGTCGGCGCTGCCGATCTTGTACCACACCATGTGGGTGACGATCGGCGCGCGGTGATCGGGGATGACCACGACCTCCATGCCGTTGTCGAGCAGGAAGTCCGTCACCTTGAACGCGTCCGGCGCCCTGTCGGCCAGGACCGGCCCGGTCATGGTCAAAGCCAGCGTTGTCGAAAGCAGCGTCGCGCGCAGCCATCCAGCCTGAAATGTCATCAACGGCTCCGGTTTCCTCGACAGAACGATAGGCAGGGTCTGCACCACAAGCAAAGTGAATTGTTGGTCATGTTGCCGGCAAAGGCGGCGGTAAAGAGGCCGCCCGTGAACGCAACCGTATCAGGCCGCCTCGATGAAGCGGATGACGGTCTCACCGTAATTGCGCTCGTCCAGCACGGAAAAGCCCGGACCTGGCTCGAACGGCGCCGCAGCAGCCTCCTCGACCACGCACAGCGCACCCGGCCGCAGCCAGCCGCCGGCCTTCGCCGATTGCAAGGCGCGCTCGCCAAGACCCTTGCCATAGGGCGGGTCGGCGAAGACGAGGCCGAACGGCGCCAGCGTGCCTGCCTCGCCAAGCCCCGTCGCGTCGCGCCGGAAGATCTTGGTGCGCCCCGTCAGGCCGAACGCCTCGACATTGTCGCGAATCAGGCCACGGCCCTCCGCCGATTCCTCGATGAACACGCCATAGGACGCGCCGCGCGATAGCGCTTCGAGACCAAGCGCGCCGGTGCCGGCGAACAGGTCGAGCACGCGCGCGCCGTCCAGCTGGTCGGCAAAGCGATGGGCTAGCACGTTGAAGACGGCCTCGCGCGTGCGATCGGTCGTCGGGCGAATGGCGCTGCTACGGGGCGTCGCCAGCGGGCGCCCACGAAACTCCCCGCCGACGATTCTCATGTCAGTCCGGGCCTCATCTGGCTTTCGGTCCCCGCGGGCCATTGCGGGGCCGCTCGCCGCCCGCACCGCCGGGGCGTTCGCCACGCGGCTTGCCGAACGGCTTGGCTCCGGCAGGCTTGCCATAGGATGGCTTGAACGATGCCTTGCGTGCCTTGGCGTCCGCCGCCTTGGCGGCATCGGCTTCGGCCCTGCCCTTGCCGATCGGGCGGGCGCCGGGCGCCATCCAGACATTGGCCTTGCGCTGGCCGGGCGGTTCGATCGGCTTCTGCTCGCGCTCCGGCTTCTTGCCGCCAAAACCGCCGCGCGGCTTGTCTCCGAAGCCGCCGCGCGGTTTGTCGCCAAAGCTGCCACGGGGCTTGTCGCCGAAACCACCGCGTTCGGGCCTGGACGGGCGTTCGCCGAAGCTCTTTTCCGCGCTCCTGTCGGGACTTGTCGACAGCTTGCCCAGCGCCTCGTCGCGGCTGCCTTCGCGGCGCTTGCGGTTCTTGATCAGCCCACCCTCGCCGATCGGCCGGCGCTCGCCGTCACGGGTGAATTTCGGCTTCTCGGGTTCCGGCTCGCGGATTTCGGTGCGCCGTACCGGCTTGTTGGAAAACGGCTTGGTGATGTCGGCATCGAAATTGGCGCCGGATTCCTCGACCAGGCGTTCGCCAAGCTGGTCGCGCAACACCCTGCCGTTGATCTCCTGAACATGTCCCTCGGCGAGGTCGTCGAGCTGGAACGGACCGTAGGAGATGCGGATCAGCCGTGTCACGTCGAGGCCGAGCGAGCCCAGTATGTTCCTGACTTCGCGGTTCTTGCCTTCGCGCAGGCCGATGGTCAGCCAGGCGTTGGTGCCTTGCTCACGGTCCAGCGTCGCCTCGATGGCGCCATAGAAGACGCCGTCGACGGCGATGCCTTCACGCAGGCCGGCAAGCGCGCTTTCCTCGACCTTGCCGTGGACGCGCACGCGGTAGCGGCGCAGCCAGCCGGTGGCCGGCAATTCCAGCACGCGCGACAGGCCGCCATCATTGGTCAGCAGCAGCAGGCCCTCGGTATTGATGTCGAGGCGGCCTATGGTCATCAGCCGGGGCAATTCCGCCGGCAACACGTCGAATACGGTTTTGCGGCCTTCGGGATCACGGTTGGTCGTGACAACACCCGCCGGCTTGTGGAACAGGAACAGGCGCGTGCGCTCGATCGGCGGAATTTCCATGCCGTCGAGATGGATGATGTCACTCGGCATGACGTTGAAAGCCGGCGAGGTCAGCGCGCGGCCATTGACCTTGACGCGGCCGGCGGCGATCAGTTCCTCGGCGTCACGGCGCGAGGCAAGGCCGGCGCGGGCCAGCCGCTTGGCGATGCGCTCGCCCGCTTCTTCCGTCGCGTCCTCGGCGCGCGGGCGCGGCTTGAAGCCGCCACCCGAAGCCCCTTGCGGCCGATCGCCGAAGTCGCGCTTGGGTCGATCACCACCAAGGTCGCGCTTGGGGCGATCGGCGAAGTCACGTGTCGGACGGTCACTGAAATCGCGCTTGGGACGGTCGAAGCGCTGTTCGCCGCCCTCCGCCGCCGCGCCAACCGGACGGTCGCCGCGCGGTGCGTAAGGCTTGCGCGGCCCTTCGCGCTTTTCATAGGGCTTGCGATCGCCTTCGACTGCCGCCGGACGGTCGCCGCGCGGTGCGTAGGGTTTGCGTGGGCCTTCACGCTTTTCATAGGGCTTGCGATCGCCTTCAGCCGCGACCGGACGATCGCCCCGCGGTGCGTAGGGTTTGCGCGGCCCCTCGCGCTTTTCATACGGCTTGCGCTCGCCTTCGGCTGCGACGGGACGATCGCCGCGCGGTGCGTAGGGTTTGCGCGGGCCTTCGCGCTTTTCGTAAGGCTTGCGCTCGCCTTCGGCTGCGACGGGACGGTCGCCGCGCGGTGCGTAGGGTTTGCGTGGCCCCTCGCGCTTTTCATAAGGCTTGCGCTCGCCTTCGGCTGCGACGGGACGGTCGCCGCGCGGTGCGTACGGCTTGCGTGGGCCTTTGCTGAAGGGCTTGTCGCCGCTCTTAAAATCCCGCTTCGGCCGCTCCCCTTCGGCGGCCATCGGCCTGTCGCCGCGCGGCGTGTGGGGTTTCTTCGCGCCAAAGGACGGCTTGCCGCCCCTCTCCCCTCTCGGAGCCGCTGGTTTCTTGCCCGGGCCTTTCTGGCGCGGAGATTTCTTGTCGTTGTCGTCCATGTGGCCTTTGTCCATTTGCGCTGCTACAGCGTGGCGCATCCTTTCGGGCGCGCAACGAACGCTGGTGCATTTCTGATTTGGCGCATGATCATTTCCGAAAATCGAGTCCGATTTTCGGGTTGATGCGCTCAATAACAGGATCGTCGGAGTTTGTCAGGGAAAAGTGGAGAACGGCTTTTCCGGAGAAACAGGGTCACCAGACAGTCTTTCAGAGAAATAGTGGAGAACGGTTTTTCCGGAAAGACAGACGGAAACCAGGAACTGGAGTGGCGAGGAGACAACCGGAATGGAAACGCGCGTGAGGCGGCCGGATTTCATGGCCCTGGCGCTGAAGGAGGCGGAGGCTGCCGCCCTGCGCGGCGAGGTGCCAGTCGGGGCCGTCATCGTCAGCGAAGGCAAGATCGTCGCCAGCGCCGGCAACCGCACCCGCGAACTTGCCGATCCGACAGCCCATGCCGAGATCCTGGTGATTCGCGAGGCGTGCCGCGAACTCTCATCCGAACGGCTTCCCGGCCACGATCTCTATGTAACGCTGGAGCCTTGCGCCATGTGCGCCGCGGCCATTTCGTTTTCCCGGCTGCGCCGGCTCTATTTCGGCGCGGCGGATGAGAAGGGCGGCGGAGTGGTCAATGGCGTGCGCTTCTTCGCCTCGCCGACCTGCCACCACAGGCCAGATATCTATGCAGGCCTCGGCGAAACCGAGGCCGCCCTGCTGCTGAAAGATTTCTTCCGCGAACGGCGCGATCTTTAGGCGCGGTCAGGACGAAAGGATTTACAGGGAAGGCAGCCAGTCGAACCAGCCGCCCTTCTTGCCCTCTGCCTCTTTCTTGAGGCGGCGTTCCTTCTTGTATTCGTCCTCGCCGAGGTCGCCCTGCGGCGCGGTGCCGGCGGCGACGCGATACTGCACCGGCGGTTCGCTCAGATATTTGCGGGTGTTCGGGTCACCTTGCTTGCTGTCGGCAAGACGACGCTGGATCTCGGCGGCGCGACCCTTGTCGGAATCCGCGGGCGACCATGCCGGCGGATGGCTCGAGCCTGACTCCGCCATTGCCCTCTTCACCGAAGCCGGATCGGTCTGCACGTCGTCGACGATCTCTGACTGATAGGACGGATCGTTCTGATGCGCGGTGGCGTCGGCGCGCAGGCGAGCGCGGCGTTGCTCGGGCGATTCGGGCCAATCGGCGCTTGCCGTCTCGATGCTGTCCTGCGGCGTCGGCAACGCGCCCTTCTGACCGGGCGCCGGCTTCACCAGCGTCGGGCGCGGCTTGTAGTCGATCTGTTCCTTGCGCTTCGGCGCGAAGGAGAAGGCGCCAGACAGGTCGCCGGCCAGCTGCTCGCCGGCGGTCTTGTCGGTGCCGTAGGTCGGCGAGCCCATGCAGCCGGACAGAGCGAGGCCCGATGCGACAAGCGGCGCCAGCAGCGCCAGGCGCGCGTTGAATCTCTCGGTCATGCCAAACAGTCCCACTCTAGACAGCCTCTCGATTGCCACCGGTCCAAGGTCCGGTCCCCATCATCCAAGCACTTGCGACGGAAATCCGGCGACAATTTGTCTTCCGGAGTTTCGCGTGTTTACCTCAACCACTCGTTCAGGGCAACGCACGGGCGGTCTTCGCCCGCCCGGCGTGGCATTTGTGCACCGATCAAGCCGCTCGCCGGCCGATCAAAGCCGGCCAAGCGCCTTCAGCTCATGCAGCACAGCCGCATCGCGCGCCGAAACATCGGGGAATGCGGCATCCTGCCCGACATCGGCGGTGTAGCGCCAGGAGCGGGCGCATTTGACCAGGCCGCGATCCTCGGCCTTTTCGACCACGACGGCGACACCCCTGACATCGTCGAGCGTGAAGGCACCGGCCGCCGCCTCTCCATGGGTGACGACCAGGTCGCTGGTGATCGCCATCTCGGCCATGTCAACATCTGCAATCGCCGCTTCGAGCGCCGCGTCGTTGATGGTGACGACAGGAACCGCTTCCAGCGACGAGCCGATCACCTTCTGGGCGCGCGCGATTTCCAGGGCGCCGGTGACGACGCGGCGAACCTGCCGCACCTTGCGCCACTTTTCGGCCAGCGCCTCGTTCTTCCAATCGCCGGGGATTTGCGGGAACTGGTCGAGATGCACCGAGACGGCGTCGGGATGGCGATCGAGCCAGGCTTCCTCCGTAGTGAAGGGCAGCATCGGCGCCAGCCATTTCACCAGGCAGTCGAAGAGGTGACGCACCACCTGCACGGAAGCCTTGCGCTTCAGGCTCGACGGCCCGTCGCAGTAGAGTGCGTCCTTGCGGACGTCGAAATAGAAGGCCGACAACTCGACCACCATGAAATCGAGCAGAGTGCGGGTGACGCGCTTGAACTCGAAGGCGTCGTAGCCCGAGCGCACCACTTCATCCAGTTCGGCCAGCCGGTGCAGCATCAGCCGTTCGAGCTCCGGCATATCTCCAAGCGCCACCACTTCGCCGTCGTCATGCGCGAGTGTGCCCAGCATCCAGCGAATGGTGTTGCGCAGCTTGCGGTAGGCGTCGATGTTGGTCTGCAGCACGTTCTTGCCGAGCCGCTGATCTTCCCAATAGTCGGTCGTCACCACCCACAGGCGCAGGATGTCGGCGCCGGACTGCTTGATGACGTCCTGCGGCACGACGGTGTTGCCGAGCGACTTCGACATCTTGCGGCCGTCCTCGTCCATGGTGAAGCCATGCGTGACGACGGCCTCATAAGGGGCCCTGCCCCTTGTGCCGCAGCTTTCGAGCAGCGAGGAGTGGAACCAGCCGCGATGCTGGTCGGAGCCTTCGAGATAGACGTCGGCCGGCCACTTCAGGTCGGGACGATCCTCCAGCGTGAAGGCATGCGTCGAGCCCGAATCGAACCAGACGTCGAGGATGTCCATCACCTGCTTCCATTTGGACGCATCGTGATTGCCGAGAAAACGCTCCTTGGCGCCGGCCGCGAACCAGGCGTCGGCGCCTTCCTGCTCGAAGGCATCCATGATGCGCTGGTTGACGGCCTCATCCTTCAGCACATTGCCGTCGGCATCGGCGAACACGGCGATGGGCACGCCCCAGGCCCGCTGGCGCGACAGCACCCAGTCGGGGCGCTCCTCGATCATGGCGCGGATGCGGTTCTGTCCGGCGGCCGGCACGAAACGCGTGTCGTCGATGGCCTTGAGCGCCCGGCTGCGCAGCGTCGTGCCGTCGCCAAGGTCCTTGTCCATGTAGACGAACCATTGCGGCGTGTTGCGGAAGATGATCGGCTTCTTCGACCGCCACGAATGCGGATAGGAATGCTTCAAGCGGCCGCGCGCGAACAGCGCGTTGCGCTTGATCAGCTCGTCGATGACCGCTTGGTTGGCATTGCCCTTCTTGCCATTGTCGTCGATGACGCGGGCCGCGCCACCCTCGCGGTCGGGGCCGAAGCCCGGCGCGTCCTTGGTGAAGAAGCCGGCATCGTCGACGGTGAAGGGGATGGCGGGATCGATGCCGCGCGCGCGCAGGCCGGCGCCCGCGTCCATCCAGGCGTCGAAATCCTCGCGGCCATGGCCGGGCGCTGTGTGGACGAAGCCGGTGCCGGCATCGTCGGTGACATGATCGCCGGCAAGCATCGGCACATCGAATTCATAGCCGCCGCCAAAACCCTTGAACGGATGCGCAAGCGTAAGGCTTCCAAGCTCTTCGGCGGAAACGTTGCGAAGGCGATTCAAGCTGATCTTGGCCTTTGTCGCGGAGTCTTGCGCCAGTGCGTCGGCGAAGATCAGCTTTTCGCCCGGCTGCGGACCAAACGCATTTTCCGCCTCGGTGACCTCGTAGAGGCCGTAACTGATGCGCGGCGAATAGTTGACCGCCCGGTTGCCGGGGATCGTCCATGGCGTCGTCGTCCAGATGACGACGTGGGCCTGCAGCAGATCGAGCGCACCCTCCGACAGGCTGGTCTCGCCATCCACGGGATGGACAAGGCTGACGATCGGAAACTTCACCCAGATCGTGTCGGACTCGTAATCCTGGTACTCGACCTCGGCCTCGGCCAGCGCAGTGCGCTCGACCACGCTCCACATCACCGGCTTGGAGCCGCGATAGAGCTGGCCCGACATGGCGAACTTCAGCAGTTCTCCGGCGATACGCGACTCCGAGTGGAACGCCATGGTCGTGTAGGGGTTCTTGAAATCGCCGACGACGCCGAGGCGCTGGAATTCGCCCCCCTGCACGGAAATCCAGTGGGCGGCGAAGTCACGGCATTCCCTGCGGAATTCGTTGACCGGCACCTCGTCCTTGTTCTTGCCCTTGGCGCGGTACTGTTCCTCGATCTTCCACTCGATCGGCAGGCCGTGGCAATCCCAGCCCGGCACATAGTTCGAGTCGTAGCCGCGCATCTGGAACGAGCGGGTGATGACGTCCTTGAGGATCTTGTTCAGCGCGTGGCCGATATGGATGTTGCCGTTGGCGTAGGGCGGACCGTCATGCAGCACGTATTTGGTGCGGCCGGCGGCGCTCTCCCGGAGCTTTCTGTAAAGGTCCATGTCCTGCCAGCGCTTGACCAGCAGCGGCTCCTTTTCGGGCAAGCCGGCGCGCATCGGGAAATCCGTCAGCGGCAGGTAAAGCGTCTTTGAATAATCGATCGTTGATTGATTTTCTTCGGTCATCGGTCTGCCATGGGTGTGCCGGGCCATGCGGCCTGCGGCTTTGAACTATCATGATCTGGAAAAAGCGCGAGAGATCGCGCGCAACATTCCCGGCGGCTCCGGCGGCCGTCAGGCCGCCCGGAACACCGGGCCGGTAATTCGTATCGTCGACGCGTAAAGGCGCGGAAAGCTCGTCATCGATGGGCTTTTAGCGGAGATGGGCGCAGGAATAAAGCGTCCCGCGCCGGATTCGCCTACATCGTGAAATCGAAGCGATAGGTGGTCGAGACGCCGACCGTGAACTGGTTGCGGTCGCCACGCTCCCTGACCAGGCTTGAATCGGCGGCCGGGCCCATCAGGCGGGAATACTCGCCAAAAAGGCTGGCGGTCATCGGCTCGGTCACCTTCCAGGTTACGGCGCCGCCGAGGCCCGCCGATTTCAGTCCGCCGCCGGGGTGATATTCGCTCAGGCCCGAGGCCACCGCCTCCTGAGCGTCGACGCCGTAATAGGCATCGAAATATTTCGACGATGCGAACGAAACGCGCGGTCCTCCCGAAATCCTGATGGCTGACGTGACATCGTAGAAGGCGTCGGCCGCGATATCGGCGACGAAACCATTGTGGGCGCGGATGCCGTGGCGAAGTTCCGCGCGCGCGCGGATCCAGTCCGTCGGATAGAATTCGAAGAAGCCGCCGACCTCGCCGCCCCAGCGCACAGGATCGAGGCCTCTCAGCTCGTCGGCGTCGCCATCATCCCGGGAAAACAGGAATTTTCCCGTCAGGCCGGCGCGAATGCTGCCATCATCCACCAAGGCCAGCGAGATGTTGTCGTTGCGCGACGTGAAGCGGGCCTCAGGGCCGGCCTTGCCAAGGGAAATGATCGGCGAGGCGCTGAGCAGGTACTTCTTGCCGCCCTCGAAATTCGGCGCGACCATGCCGGTGGCGCCAATGGTCAGATACCAGTCGCCGGAGAGCCATCCGAACGTGCCCTCCCCGGCTTCGGCCGCGCCAGGCATGGCCAGCATCACCGTGGCCAGTACCGCAGAAATTTTCCCAACCGGACTCATGGCCACTCCATTAACACAATACACATGGCTAGCACGGACAGCTTTGAGGGCTGTGTGGTAAAATTTGATTTAACGGAGACATCCGGTCGCGTTTCGCAGCAATCCTTGCCTTGTTGGCGACTGGACGCCGGCCGGCGCCGGGACTAACGTCCCCTTGGCAGCATTCCCCGCTCCCCGATGGAACCCGCGACATGACCTTGCATGGCGACGCCTTGAAAACCGCAATCATCCAGACCCGGGCGAAATGGGGGTGGTTTGTCGCGCTCGGCGTGCTCCTGCTCATCTTCGGCGGCATAGCCTTCGGCAATCTGTTCGTCGCCACGGTGGCTTCGGTCTATGTCGTGGGATGGCTGATGCTGATGGCCGGCGTCATCGAGATCGTGCATGCCTTCGGCGTCAAGACCTGGAGCCGCTTCTTCTACTGGCTGCTGAGCGGCCTGCTTTATGCAATCGCCGGCTTCTTCGCCTTCGACAATCCGCTGCTCGCCTCGGCGGTGCTGACGTTCCTGCTGGCCATCGCGCTCGTCGCTTCCGGGGCGCTTCGGGCCTGGGTTGGCTATAGCCACCGGCCGGAACGCGGCTGGGGCTGGGTCGTCGCGGCCGGCCTCATCAGTGTGCTTGCGGGCCTGATCATCGCCATGGGCTGGCCGGTCAACAGCATCTGGGTGCTTGGGCTTTTCCTGGCAATCGACCTGATGTTCCAGGGCTGGACCTTCATCGCCCTCGGCCTGGCGCTGAAGAAATAGCTAGAAGGCCATAGCGGCGTCGAGGTCGGAGAGCGGCCTGACGCCGGAGAGCAGGGCGCGCGCCTCGGCCTCGTCGTGCTTCATCTGTGTCACCAGCGCTTCCAGTCCTTCGAACTTCAGCTCGGGGCGCAGGAAACCGAAGAAGGATACCTGGCAAGTCTCGCCATAGAGGCTGCCGGAAAAATCGAAGACGAAGGTTTCCAGAAGCGGCGCGCCATTGTCGTCGACGGTCGGGCGACGGCCGAAGCTGGCGACGCCATCGTGAAGCGTGCCGTCGGCGCGGCGAAAGCGGACGGCATAGATGCCCTCCTTCAAGGCGGCCTCGGCGGAAAGTCTCATATTGGCGGTTGGAAAGCCAAGCGTGCGGCCGAGTTGCTGGCCGCCCACGACCTCACCCCCGACGGTGAAGCGATAGCCAAGCAATCCGGCAGCCTCGGCCACCTCGCCCTCGGCCAGCAGGCCGCGAATGCGGCTCGACGACACCACCTCCGCCCCCTCATCGCGAAAGGCGTCGACGAGCGTGACGCCGAAGCCGTGGCGCTCGCCGGCGGCCATCAAATAGGCCGGGCCGCCTTGACGGTCCTTGCCGAAATGGAAATCGAAACCGGTCACGGCATGAGTGACGCCAAGGCTCTCCTCCAGCACATCGGTCACGAACGCTTCCGCCGACAACGAGGCGAAGTCGCGCGTGAAGGGCTGCTCGACCAGAGCTGCGAAACCCAGCAACGACAGGAGCCGCGCCTTCATCGCCGGAGGCGTCAGCACGAAGAGCGGCAAGTCGGGCCTGAAGACCTTTCGCGGATGCGGCTCGAAGGTCAGAACCATGGCCGGCACGTCACGCCGTTCGGCTTCGGCCAGCGCCCGCTCGAGCACCGCCTGATGGCCGCGGTGGACACCGTCAAAATTGCCGATCGCCACCACGCCGCCACGCAACTCGGCAGGCACCGGCGCGGTTGCCAGAAGGTACAGGAAGGCTGCCATCGTCATCTACCGCAGCTTGGGAATGACGGCCACCGGATGATAGCCATGCTTATCCAGAAAGGCCGACAGTCTTGCCGGATCGGGTCGCGACGCATCGCCATAATCGCGGGCATGGATACCACCGGAGACATAGAGAACATCGAAACCATTGTCGGCGGCGCCCTTCACGTCGGTCAACATGCCGTCGCCGATGGCCAGCACCTCACCGCGCTCGACCGGCCGGCCAAGGATGTCCGCCACCTCGTTCATCGCGACCTTGTAGATCGGCGCATAGGGTTTTCCGGCGATCAGCGTACGACCGCCGAGCTGGGCATAGTCGCGGGCCAGCGCACCGGCGCACCAGATGATGCGTTCGCCGCGCTCGACCACGATATCGGGATTGGCACAGATGAAGGGCAGGTTCCTGGCGCGCAGCCGTTGCAGCAGTTCCTTGTAGTCATCCGGCTTCTCGACCTCGTCGTCGAACAGGCCGGTGCAGACGATGCCGGACGCCTCGAATTCCTCGACAAGCTCGACATCGAGACCGTCGTAGAGGGACAGATCGCGGTCGGCGCCAATATGGAAAATCTTGCGCGGGCCTTCGGCGATCAGGTCGCGGGTCACGTCGCCCGAGGTGACGACCCGGTCATAAGCCGAGGGTGGAACGCCGATTGCGTTCATCTGCGCCACGACATCGGCACGTCTGCGCGGCGAGTTGGTGATCAGGACGACCGGGAGTCCCGCCTCCTGGGCCCTCGCCAGGGCCGCGGCCGCCACGGGAAAGGGAGCCTCGCCATTGTGCACGACACCCCAGACGTCGCACAGGATTGCCGAATAGGCCTTCGACACGTCTTCGAGCGAGGCGATGATTTCAGGCGAATCCGCCATGCCGTTTCCTTCAGTCCGGATCGTTGCGGGTAGCGCGACAGACGGTTCGCCGCAGCCGGCCCGGATTAGCCGAACCGCTCCGGCCTGTCACCAGCTTTCAACGCATGAACAGGACATCGCCGCGACCGGCGCTCTGGGGCTCGCGCTTCCGTGGGGATCCCTCTGCCACTGCCGCCGGCATCGTCGTGGGTCGCAGATGCCGGCGTTTGGCGCGAGAGTCAGCCCTCGCGTCGAGGCGTTTCGACTATAGCGGCCGCCTTGTGGGTTGCGAGCGCTCGGGCTCGATCAGCTTGCGATAGAGGTGCCATGTGGCATGGCCTAGCACCGGCATCACCACGGCGAGGCCGGCAAACAGCGGGATCGAACCGACGACCAGCAGCACGGCCACCAACAGACCCCAGACCGCCATTTGCAGCGGGTTTGCCAACGCCGCACGGGCAGAGGTCTCGATGGCCGAAACAGCGCCGACATCGCGGTCAAGCAGCAGCGGGAAGGCAACCACGGTGGTGGTCAGCACGACCACGGCGAAGACCAGGCCGGCGGCGTTGCCGGCCAGGATCAGCGCCCAGCCCTTGTCGGTCGTCAGCACATCTCGCACAAAGCCGGTGATCGATGCCGGCGGCTGGTCGCCAAACAGGGCGGTATAGATCGACTGCGCGGTGTAGAGCCACAGCAGGAACAGAGCCACCAGCATGATGCCGATCACCGCAATCGATGGAATCGCCGGTGAATGGCGCACATCGAGCGCATGCCGCCAGGAGGTGTTCATGCCGAGTTCCCGCCGGCGGCTGATCTCGTAGAGGCCGATCGCCGCGAACGGCCCGACCAGCGCGAAGCCGGACATCAGGGGATAGATCAGCTGGATGCCGTTGGCGCCCGACGTCCATTGCGTGAGGATCAGGCCGACGGCCGGGTAGATCAGGCACAGGAACACGTAGTGCGACGGCTTCGCCCAGAAGTCCTCGGCACCGAGCCGCAGCGCCTCCCAAAGATCAGCCGTAGTGATGTGGCGGACGGTTGGCCGGACATGCATTCCGCGTGCGTCCGCCATGACATGAAAGCCGGCCATAACCATCCTCCCGTGTGTCGGGGCGGTCA
>NZ_JBAZUD010000064.1:0-28415 GCF_041661565.1 Mesorhizobium sp. | reverse complement strand
TCAGGAGACGCGCCGGCGATCTCGCTCTTGGTGCTGGGCGATTCCTCGGCCGCTTCGGTCGGCATCGGCAATTCCGAAGACGGCCTGGCCGCGCAACTCGCCATGCTGATCTCCCGCCGCACCGGCCGCGCGGTGCGATGGCGGGCCGCCGGCTTCAACTCTGCGACGTCTGGCCAGATCCGGGACCATGTGCTGCCCAATCTGTCGGCCGATCCGTGGACGCATATCGTGCTGGCCATAGGCACAAACGACACCAAGAACTTCCACTCGGTGCCGCGTTTCAAGAAGGAGTTCGGCGGCCTGCTCTATGCGTTGCGCGCCAAGTGGCCGGAAGCGCGCGTGGTGTGGTCGCCGGTGCTGGAGTTCACGCGCGCGCCGGCCATGCCGGCGCTGCTCGGCGAGATCCTCGAAATCCGCGCCACCGCGATGAACCGGATGGGTGAGCGCCTTTGCCTGGAGCGCGGCGCGGTCCCCGCCCCCCGACTGCCCATCACCGACCCCGGGGCCGGTTTTGCTTCCGACGGCTTTCATGCCTCGGAAGCCGGCTATCGGGCATGGGCCGAGCATCTTGTCGGGCCGGTACTTGCCGGCTGAACACCGATGCGGCCGGTGTTGTCTTCCGGTCTAGGTCAAATGACCCAGCGCCGCCGCCAGCGAGATCGCGGCCATGGCCAGCAGCGCCAGCTTCCAGAAGTCGCCGCGGCGTTTCAGCCCCGGCCAGCCCAGCGGCTTGATCAACTGGATGACCATGAAACCGACAATGACCAGGGCGAGAATTTTCGTCATGTCGCCTTTGACCAGCAAGACCGGCGCCTGTCAAAGCGGTTCGATCGGCTGCCGGCAGGAAATCGCGGTGCGTTTTCGGCCTGGCCGCGCAGCTGGTCCGACGGTCCATTACCAACGCCCCCACGGCAGGCTGCCTCCTGACAGACTGCTGTCAGCAGGGGTGTGCGATGATGTTCTTGTCCAGAGAGAGGAGACTGGTGATGAACGGATTTTCCATCCTGCGCGGAATGCAGCATTATGTCGGCAAGGTTCGCACCATGCACAACGAGATCCGCGCCCGGCGGTTCATGAACGCGTTGCCGGCGGACGTTCGCAAGGATATCGGCTGGCCGGATATGTATGACCGTTTCCCGGGCGGCAACTGAGGCCTTGCAACCGGCGTCGGCGGCAGTGCGGGCGCTTTAGCAAGAGATCGGCAAGGAGCAGCTACATGTCTGAACGCAAGACGATCGGCCTTCTGTTCATCGAAGGGTTCGCCGATTGGGAATATGGACTGCTGGCCGCCTCCGCGGTCGAGTGGTTCGATGCCCGCGCCGTATCGCTCACTCCAGACGGACAACCGGTGCGTAGCATGAGCGGGTTTCGGCTCACGCCGGATCGCCCGGCCGGGGTCGGCGAAAATGCCGATCTCGACGCCATAGCCGTCATCGGCTCGGATCAATGGGCTGGCAAGACCCCGCCTGATATTGGCGAACTGCTGACCGGCATTGCCGCCCGCGGCGGCGTGGTGGGCGGCATCTGCGCCGGCACGCTGGCCCTCGCCCGGGCCGGCCTCTTTGCCCACGCCAGGCATACCAGCAATGGCCGTGACTGGATCAACGGGCACGAAGCCGGCTACGTCGGCGACGTCAACTATCAGGACGTGCCGCACGCGGTTGCCGACGGCGCCGTCGTTTCTGCTCCGGGCTCAGCCCCCGGCACATTCGCGCTGGCTTTCCTGAACGCACTCTATCCCGAACGAAGTGCCGATATCGCCAGGATGCGGACCATGTTTGCCAGCGAGTATGCTGAAGGCTCCTGACAGAATGGTGTCAGGAGCCGCATGCGATGGTAGGGCGGTCACCGAGGAGGACACTCGATGAAAAGCTGGAACGACAGGTTGAACACGCCGGGAATAAACGGCATCAGGCCGGCGCCGCGCGCTATGGCTGGCATTGTCGAGGGCCAGCCGATGCTGGTCCCGACCGCGCGCCAGGTCGACGATTTCATCCGCTCGATTCCCCAAGGGGTCGAAATGGATGTGCGCGCGCTTCGGACCGCCCTCGCCGTCGAGCATGGCGCCGAAGTGACATGTCCCGTCACGATAGGCTATCATCTGCGCACGGTGGCGGAAGCAGCCGGGGAGGATCTCGAACGCGGCATGGCGTTGAGCGACGTCGCGCCGTTCTGGCGTGTGCTCGATGCGAGGACGCCGACGACAGGCAGGCTATCCTTCGGCGCGGAATTCGTCGCCGCGCAGCGCAAGCACGAAGGGCTCAAACCATAGTGCACGTCGTCGGAAATCCGGACCCGGTCTGGGGCGACAAGCGGGCAGACAACACCGAGGGACCATACGATGCGTCGCGCCGACAGGCTCTTTCAGATCGTGCAGCACCTGCGTGGCGGCCGTCTGGTCACCGCGCAGAAACTTGGCACATGGCTCGAGGTTTCCGAGCGAACCATCTATCGCGATATAGCCGACCTGCAGTCGACCGGAGTGCCGATCGACGGCGAGGCGGGCGTCGGCTACATGATGAGGGAGGGTTTCGACCTTCCGCCGCTGATGTTCACGCGTGACGAGATCGTGGCGCTGGTTGCCGGCGCCCGCATGGTGCGCGCCTTTGGCGGCGCCGCCATGGCCCGCGCCGCCGAGGAAGCGCTGGTCAAGATCGGCGCCGTGCTGCCCGACGCCGAGAAGGACCGCATCGCCCGCACCGAGATCCACACGCCGATGTGGGTGGTCAGCGACGCCGCCCGTGAAGCCATCGACCTCATCGAACGTTCGATCGAGAAACGCCAGGTGCTGACCGTCAACTATTCCGACGAGGCCGGCCGCGGCAGCGCGCGCGATATCCGTCCGCTTGGCCTGTGGTTCTGGGGCAAGGTGTGGACGCTGGTCGCCTGGTGCGAGATGCGCGACGACTTCCGCGCCTTCCGCATCGATCGCATCGCCTCGGTCGTCATCGCCGGACGCATCTTCAAACCCGAGCGCGGCAAGCAGCTTGCCGACTTCTACAGGGCCGTGGAGCGCAGCGAGGACTACGGCATGGCGCCCGATCGGGCGGCGCGAAGCTGAAGCCGCCTGATCCCACAAAAAAGCCCGCTCGAAGCGGGCTTTTTTCATTGAAGGTGCGAGGTCTCACTCGTCGTCGTCATTGTCCGTGTTCTTCGACTTCAGGGCCGAGAGCTTGGCGAACACGGCGTTGGCGTCGAGTTCGGCATCCTCGTCCTTCGGCTTCTCGGGAGCCGGCACGAGGCGCTCGGTCAAGGCCGCCGGCAGCAGCGTGTCACCGGCCGGCTGTGCCTGTTCGCGGCCACGCGAGGCTCGGTTGACTTCCATGTCGAGGTCGATCTGCGAGGCGAGGCCCAGCGTCACCGGATCCATCGGCTGCAAATTGGCCGAGTTCCAGTGCTTGCGCTCGCGGATCTGCTCGATCGTCGACTTGGTGGTGCCGACCAGGCGTGAAATCTGCGCGTCCTTGAGTTCGGGATGGTTGCGCACCAGCCATAGAATGGCATTGGGGCGGTCCTGGCGCTTCGACAGGGGAGTGTAGCGCGGACCCTTGCGCTTGGATTCAGGCACACGCACCTTTGGATCGGAAAGCTTCAGGCGCTGGTTGGCGTCCTTCTCGGCGCGGGCGATCTCGTCGCGCGTCAACTGGCCTGTCATGATCGGATCCATGCCCTTG
The DNA here is from genome assembly GCF_041661565.1 of Mesorhizobium sp. GTDB lineage: Bacteria > Pseudomonadota > Alphaproteobacteria > Rhizobiales > Rhizobiaceae > Mesorhizobium. The sequence continues at coordinate 24,741 of NZ_JBAZUD010000064.1, read as the reverse complement.
ATGCCTTGCGCCGATTCGCCATCGGCGATCGCCTTGACCTCGAGCGGATGCAGCCCGCAGAACTGCGCGATCTGCTCGAAGGACAGCGCGGTGTTGTCGACCAGCCAGACGGCGGTCGCCTTGGGCATCAGCAGCGTATTGGCCATTTAAAAATCCTTCTCGTTCGCCCGCGTTCCCGCGCGGGCGGTGGTTTAGAGCCACCAAAATGGGAAATTCGCGGTCTGTATAGCCGCTCTCGGGTCGTTTCGCAACGGTTTTGGAGAAGCGAGCCGGACCGCGTCATGGTCGTCAAAGTGTACGCCGGTCCTCGCCGAGCGCGGCGCCCTGGCTTCGAATGGGGACGCCGGGCATGATCCAATCGCGCTATGGCACGAGGCAAGGACAAAAGCACGATTAGTCGAAGGTCTCGCTTGGTCTACCCGCCATCCACTTTGCTGTCATGGATACGCTCCAGCTTGCTCTTGTGGATACGCTCCAGGATTGCGCGGGCAGCCTCGGCTCGTTCCTTCGGCCGGCCGGTCAGATGCTGCCCGCCCAGTGAAGCCGGCATCTCCGTCTCGCAATCCCAGACCGTCCATGCATTTGTCGGGTCTAGTATGCAGACGTACCGCTCATGTCTTTTTTCATTGGTCAGTTGGGTCCTCCCGATATCGGCCCAAGCAAAGGACTGGCGCGCACCAGATGCTCCGCACGCTACGGCTTCGCCGGTTTGGTTTCTGTCTTCGGCTGCACCGCCATCGAAGGCGCATCCGGGGGTGGACCGGGATCGGTCGGCTTCGGTTGCCCCGCGACAGGAGTCTCCGGCGCTTGCGGCCCGCCCGACGTGAGGTTGACCGAGACCCCGAAAATCTTCCACTGCCGGTTCACCGGTTCGAACAAAAGCTCGAAATTGAGTTGCAGCGGCACCGACGGGAAAAATCCGGCCATGTGCAGCATGCCGCTGGGCTCGATGCGTGGCAGCAGTGTCAATTGTGGCTCCAGCACCGCCACCGCGCTGAAATCGAGGCCTTGCTTGCGCTGGTTGGCGAAGATATCGCCGAGTTTGGCGGCGCTGTTGGCCTGGAAGTTGGGCGAGCCAAGGTCACGCAGCACGGTGTAGTTGCCGGTCTTGTTGGCCTGGTCGAGCGCCAAAAGCGCGCTTCTTGTCAGGATCAGCACGCCATTGCGGTCGATATCGGCGGCATGGGCCGCCTTCTGGCCGACGCGCTTTTCCTTGGCCTGCGCGTGGGCCGACGGCGGCGGCCCGGCGATCGTTGCCAGCGCTAGCATGGCGCCGACAACGATCGCCCCCCGCCCAAGACAGCTTGTCCGCACGCTGGTCCGCCCTGGGCGTGCGATCGGCACTGTCCAAGCCAAGATCAATTAAGCGTCCAGGATGCGCCGAGGCTGACGCCGACATCGCCACGACTGGTTGTTGCCGAGATCGCGCCATTGAGGCGGAAGTCCAGGCTTGGGTTGTAGCCAAGGCCGAGCGCCAGGCCGGACTGGCCTTTGAAATTGCCGAACCCACCGGCGAGCGAAAGTTTGCCTGGTCGATCGTCGTAACGCAGCCCGGCCGTGGCAAGCGCCAGCGCCGTTCCGCCACGCGCCTCGGTGCGATTCTCGCTGATCTGGCCACCGAGATCCTGGAATCCGCTCTCCAGCGCACCGACGCGACCGTCGAGTTGGGTGATGTTGTTGGTGTTCGTGGTCACGCGGTTGTCCAGACTTACAATCGCGCTGGTGTTGTTGCTGATGCGTGTTTCGTGATCGGCAAGCTCGGTCGTATGACCGGAGACCGTGCTGGTCAGATTGCTGATTGCAGTGGTGTTCTGCGAAACTTTCGCAGGCAGCCCCTCCAATGTCGCGACATCGAATGTGGAGGCGGCAAGATTGCCGTTCGCGTCGGTGGTCATCAGATAGGTTGTCTCGCCTTGCGCGTCCTTGCTCGCCTGGGAGGCGACGCCGGCCAGTGTGTAGGCGTTCTGGGCGTTGCCGATCGCCACCTGATTGTCGGCCGTGGTCTTGACGCCTTCGCCGATCGCGATCGAACCGGTGAAATTGGCTTCGGCCGCGGCACCGATCGCAACCGCGTAGGACGCATTGGCCTTGGCGACGTAGCCAACCGCGGTGGAATATTCCAGGCCGTTCACGCCTTGCCCGGCTTCCGCTCCGGTGCCGATGGCTGTGTGGTATAGGTTAGGAGCGATCTGGTTGTCGTAGCCTGCCTTTGCTGCCGCGCCGACAGCAAGACTCTGTCCGAAAGCCCCGGCGGAGTAGCCGACGGCTGTGTCATATTCGGAAGGCGTATTCGTACTTCCGGTAACAGCGAATACCCCGACGGCTACAGACCGATCGCCGTAGGCTACCGTGCCGTCACCGCAGGCAAGGCTGGAGCTACCGTCGGCGGTTTCGTTTCCTGCCCCGCATGTAACTGCAAACGCGGTCTCAGAGGCGGATGTCGAGATGGCCAGACCCATCAAGCCAGCGAGAAGGATCGCGGCGATTGGTGTGTCGCGTGGGCCGGAACGTTTGAGTATCTTGTGGCATCCTGATGATTGCCGCATCTGCAATCCATCCGCACAAACGAGTGTTGCGGGGGTCTCTGAGAGGTGCGTTGCACCTCCGATTGTTCTTGCTATCACGCCAAAGCCCCCGGTCGAATTGCCAATGCAGGGGAGAGTGCAGACAAGGCGATGAACCGAACAGTCGTCATATGACGACTGTTCCTCGGTTTGTGAGGCCACTACCTCCTGGTTGGGTCGGGATGTTGCCATATGGTCACATATTCATTGTCGCTGATTGTCACGGGTCGGAAACGAGCGGGCTTCAACATCGCCTTTCGCGGCAATGCAACTTGTGCGAGCGCTTCCGTGTGCTAATCTTTTTCACGAAACTTGATCGTCCCAAGGATCGGAAAGCTCCCAATGGCTGACGTCACCATCGAAGCGGTCTCCGCCGTGGTCGGCCAGATCTATGAGGCGGCCTACGACCAGGAGCGCTGGCTCGATGCGGTGAACGGCCTGCTCGACCTGTTCGGCGGTTCGCGCTCTTGCATTGTGCGTGTCAGTCCGGAAACGCTCGACGCCGTCGCATCCGACCCGGATCCGGAACTCGTTTCGCAGGAAGGCGTCGAGGCCATGCTTCGCGACCCCCTGGCCGCGGCGTCGGCCGCCTTGCCCGTCGGCACCGTCCATCGTTGGCCGCTGATGTCCGACGAGACAGCGTTCCGCCGTCGCGAACTCTGGCAGGACTGGATGAGGCCGCGCGACATGTATCACGGGCTGGCCTGTAACCTGCTCGCTTCCAATGGCGCGCACTGGCTGCTCGATATTCATCGCGGAGCACGGCAGGATGCATTCGGCGCCCACGATATCGACCTTTTGCAAAGGATCGTGCCGCATGTCATACGCGCCGGCCAGATCGGCCGGCGGTTGGAAAACATGTCAGCGCTGGCATCGGCATTCTCACACCTGCCCTTCGGCGTCTTTCTGGTCAGCGGCCATCAGCACATCGCGCAGATGAACGAGGCCGCCGAGGCGATACTGGCGCGTCCTGACGGTCCGCTGGGACTGAGGGACGGCACAATAGTCGCCGCCAGCGTGAGAGATACACAGGAACTGCAGCGACTGGTTGTGGATGCCTGCTCCTTGCGAGATGGGGTGATGCCGGGTGTCGGCGGAACAATGTTGGTGCCGTCGGACCAAAAGCGATCGGACCTGACGCGCCTGGTCCTGTCGGTGGCGCCATTCGTCGATGCCCGCGCTTATGGCCTGGCGTCGGAGCGCTGCGCGGTGATCATGGTGACTGAGGTCGCCAGAAATATCCCCGCGGGCTTCGAGACGCATCTGCGGGGTCTCTTCGGCCTGACGCCGGCGGAAGCCCGGCTGGCAACGACATTGGCATCCGGCCGGTCGCTGAGTGAAGCCGCGGCAGCTTCGAGCATCACCGTGAAGACCTCCCGCACCTATCTCGAACGGATCTTCGCCAAGACCCGCACCCGCCAGCAAAGCGAACTGGTCGCGCTGCTCAAAAGCACGGAACCGCTAAGCGGACGCAGATAACTGCACCGCAAACAGATTCGATCCTAAAACCGGCTCCAGACTGTGCCGCTGTAAGGTGTTCCGGTATGCGGTGCCAGGCTTACGGTCCCCGCCACTGTGTTGCCGTCGAGCCATTTTGAGCCGGGAACATCGCCCAGGCATTCGAGCGTGAACTGATCCTGGCTTATCGCATTGGCTCGCCAGGCGGTTCCGGTAAACCGTCCTCCCAACTCCGGCGCCAGCCCCACCGTGCCGTCGACCGTGTTGCCATCGAGCCATTTTGGCCCCGGGACATTTCCAAGACATTCAAACGCGATGCGGTCGTCTCCCAGATCGTGAATGATCCAGGCAGCGCCCGTGTAGGGAGAAGTGGCCTTGGGCGCGAGCGCAACGGTGCCAGTCACCGTATTGCCGTCGAGCCACCGGGGCCCTTCCACGCTGCCACGACACTTTAGCGATGAGCGAAGGCCAATCACATCCTGCATGACATTGCCGAAGGACAAATTGAAGTAGACCCTCGCCTTCACCCCATTCTGGTTGGCCGTCATGTGTCCGTTGCAAGGGAGCGGATCGTTTCGCGTATCGATCTCGAAGACATGGTCGGCAACCTGGTCGCTCATGCCCCAGACATGAGGTTCCTCGTCAGTGGCCGTGAAGCGCAGGGAAATGATCGGCGTGAGCGGGAAGAGAAATGTCATGCCGATCTTGAGCGTGTCGCCGCTGTCGGTGGCGGGAAATCGACCGAGAGACTGACCGCTTCCATTCACTGTCAAAGCAAAGTGCATATCGGCAGAACCCATGGCGTCGCCGTCTTTCAGAACCTTGATCTCCGTGACATGACATTCGCCAATCGGCATTTCATCCTCCTCGGGGTCTCGGTTGCATCGAAGGTCGGTAGCGCCAAAGGAGCCACAACGAACGATGCTGAATGCAGCCGGCACAACAGCTGCGTCGAAGCGTAGTAAGTCTGCCGGGTCGGCGACAGTCGGCATATGACGACTGTTCGGCGACATGCATTTCGTCCAGATTTCGCCTTCGAATGCGGCTGCCTGCATTGCAGGAGCGGCGCTGCGGGTGGGGTCAATCGATGTTCGAGACCGGACATGCCGTTGTGGCGGGGTTGCTTCCGTTCGCCATCTCCTATGCGCTGGTGGCAATGTTGCCCGGCGCCAACTTCGCCGTCGTCACGCAGGCCGCGCTAACCGCTTCGCGCGCCACAGCCCTGTCCGCTGCCGCCGGTATTGCCCTGGGCGCCAGTTCGCTGGCGGCCATGGTCGCGACTGGAGCTGCCGCCTTGCCGGTGGCGGGCGTCGCACATCAGGTCGCTGCCAGCCTCTACGGCGCAATGCTGGTCTTCATCGGCTGGAATTCGATGAGGCGGGCGCTGTCGATCAAGGTCGGCGTCAACGAGCCGAAGCCTTTTCCGATCACCCGATACTTCCGCGTAGGGTTTGTCACCGCGGTGGCAAATCCGGCCACCGCATTGTTCTTCGCATCCTCCACGCTGAATTTGGGCACCCGTGGAGAGACTTATATATCCCTGGTCTTGCTGGTCTTTGGGATTGCCATCGCATGGTTCGGCCTGCTTGTCCTTTGCATGTCCCAACCGGCCATCCGGCGACTATACGGTCGTTTTCGAAGGCATGCCGACATCGTGCTGGGCGGAGCCTTGGTGGTGCTCGGCGCCGCGGCACTTGGGCGTTGATGCATGTCCGCGGTTGAAACAACGACATGCAAAGAACCGGGCGTAATCGCGTCGCCAGAATCCTTTTCGGCGACGCGCCTTAAGCGACGCGTCTAGCTTCTAGCCTCATCTTCGGCTGAGCACCTCCGTGCTCTTGAGCAGAGCGAGGAGTTGGCTCTGCCGGCGCGTCCCGGTCTTGGCGAAAATCCGTTCGAGGTAGGTCCGGCCTGTCTTGACGGTGATGTTGGATCCGGCTGCCGCGTCTTTCAGCGCAAGACCACGCGATAGGGCGGAGGCGAGGCGCGCCTCCGCGGGCGTAAGGTCGAACAGACCGGCAAGAAGGGTTGGCGATGGAACCATCGAACTGGCTTTCACCGCCGTCGCAACCACCAGAATGTCGCCGCCTGAAAAGATGTCATGCGCGGAACGATGCAATGGCACCAGGTGGACTATGATCGGTGGGCGATCGTCTTGTGCGGCAACAGGAATCGATCGGACGGAAACCGCGCTGCGGCCGCGCACCGAATCGACTGCCTGCTGGAACAGCAGATCGGATTGGGCATCGCCGACCGCCAGACCGCCGAAGGCGACCGTGCGAAAAACAGAGGCCATCGCCTCAAGCATCGCATTGGCGGCAAGAACCAGGCCTGTTGACGAAAGAACGGCTGCCGGCAAGCCTATTCTTTCCATGGCCGAAACAGTGTCTTTTGCGCGCTCCAGGCCGAGTCTTGTCGCAATCAGGCCAGCGCGGGCGAGATGCGGCCGCAAGGCGTTCAATCGCTCCATGTCCTCCGCAGTGGGGCGGTTGTTTTCAAGCCAACGCTCGGTCGAAAACAATGCCATCTCTCCCGTCGGCATGACGACGAACGAACCGACCTGTCCGCCGATCCCCAGCGGCCGGGTTCGATCGAGGCGCAGATGATTGCTTGCCAGCGCCTCGGGCGGGAAATAATCGGCGTCATAGACAAAAGCCGAAGGTGGCGTCATCGAGAAGAGAAGCTGAACCTCCTCGCTTTTCTGCCATCCATTGGCTGAGTCGAAAGCCTCCAGAACCGGGGCGATCAAATCCGTCGCGATGAATTTCGGGGAGGCGCGGTCATCGAACAGGACAAGCGAGGCGGCGGCGGAGTTGGAGACGTTGCTTAGTTCCTCCAGCACGCCCGGCCACAGTTCAGGCACGAACGCGGCTTCGTAGATGCGATCGGGCAGCGAAGCGATCATTCCTGTTCACGCATGGCTGGGGCCGGTGTCAGCGGCAAGATGGACGATCATTTGCCGCGCATGGGCAACTGAGGCAGTTCCGTGCTTTTGAGCAACGCGACAAGCTGGCTTTGCTGACGGGTTCCGGTCTTGGCGAAAATCCGCTCCAGATAGCTCCGCCCGGTCTTCACGGTGATGTTGGAGCTGGCCGCGGCGTCCTTTAGCGGACGGCCTTGCGACAGCGCCGAAGCGAGGCGGGCCTCGGCCGGCGTCAGGTCGAACAGTCCCATCAGAAGGGACGGCGAGGGCACGACCGAACTGGCGCTCACAGCCGTTGCCGCTACAAGGATATCCGCGCCGGAGAAGATTTCGTGAGCCGCGCGGCGCAACGGCAGGAAGTGGAGGATAAGCGGCGGCGTGTCCGTGCCCGCCGCCACCGGGATGGACCGGACCGACGGCTCGACCTCGCGGCGCTCGGCAAGGATGGCCTGCTGGAACAGCCGGTTGGCCTCCGCGTCGCCGATCGCCAGCCCACCCATCGCAACAGGCAGGAAAATGGATTCCATCGCCTCAAACAGCGGGTTGGCGGCGAGCACACGCCCGCTCGACGACAGGATTGCCGCCGGCAGGCCCATCGCCGTCATGGCGGCAACGGTGCCTTGCGCCCGTTCGAGGCCGAGCCGTGCGGCGATCAGGCTTGCCCGGGCCATGGTGGGGCGCAGACCGTCAAGCGCGTCGAAATGTGCGCGGCCGTAATTGCCATCCCCGAGCTTGCGCTGGAAAACGAAAATCGCCAATTCGCCGCTCGGCATCGGAATGGCCGTGCAGGTGTGGGCGCCGATGCCAAGCGCACGCAAGCGTATCCGGACCGGATCGTTCGCGATTTCCTCGGTCGTCAGAAAGCTGTCGACATCGACGAAGCTCGCCGGTTGCACGGCGCACATGCGTGATACGGCCGTCGAAAATTGCAAGGTGTCGCTGACCAGGAACTCGCCGAGCAGGTCTTGCAGCGGCCCGACGGTGCGACCCCGAACCGGCTGGTCGTCGGCAAACAGGAACACCGAGCCAGCCACCGAGTCGGAGACGGCATCGATACTCTCCAACACGTCTGGCCATAGGTCGGGCACAAACGCGGCCTCGTAGATCTTGTCGATAAGATCATCAGACATCGGGCGTGGGGAGCCTTCTTCGGCATTTTGATCCTGCCGGCCCCCAACGCCCTCACGCGGTAACCGGTCCCTGCCGGCAACATGCCATGCTGGAAACTGAGGTCAACCCTTCCGAAGCGCATGATGGCAAGACATTCGGCGACCAGGCCCTGCCGCTCGCCCCAAAATGACAAAACCCGCCGGACAAGGTCCAGCGGGCTCGGAACCGCGACGGAATCCGTCTATGCGGCTCTGGCTTCTAGGGCGGGATCCACTTTCATGAGCGGGCCCCGCCTGATGTCAGATGGCCTTACGGGCGATCGTCTCGATGTCGGCGCGGCTGATGCCGAGATCGCTGAGCTGACGGGCGTTGAGGCGGTTCAGCTCACGCACGGTTTCGTTGTACATGCGCCAGTTACGGAAAGCGCGGATCGGGTTCATGGTGGTCCTCCAGACAAATGTTCGTTTCGATGCTGCTTAAATAGTCATCATCGATCGGGAGGTGAACGGCCGATTTTGCATAGCAATGATGCAAATGCTGCATTGCACCATTAAGGCTTTGTTCATCTTGTAGGCAGGGCCGCGCACGTCTCTGACGCGTTGGGCCGGCATCGCCGGAACATCGACACCTCCTAGCCCACGTCGAGCACGATCTTACCGATATGATCGCCTTCTTCCATCCGCTCATGCGCCCGCCACGCCTCGCTGAGCGGGAAGATCATGTCCATGACCGGCGCCACCTTCCGCGTGCCGAGCAGCGGCCACACCTGCGCTTCCAGCGCGGCGGCGACCGCCGCCTTGAACTCGACGGTGCGCGGCCTCAGCGTCGACCCCGTGTGGATCAGCCGCTTGACCATGATTTTCGAAAAGTCGGCGCTCGCCACGGCGCCACCCTGTGTGGCGATCTGCACGATGCGGCCCTCCACGGCAGCCGCTTCATGGTTTCGCGCCACATAGTCGCCGCCAACCATGTCGAGGATGACATTGGCGCCCTTGCCGCCGGTCGCTTCCTTGACCGCGGCGACGAAATCCTCCTCGCGGTAGTTGATCGCCCGGCCGGCGCCGATCTTCAGGCAGGCGTCGCATTTCTCCTTGCTGCCGGCGGTGGTGACGACATAGGCGCCGAAGGCCGAGGCCAGCTGGATCGCGGTGGTGCCGATGCCGGAAGAGCCGCCATGGACCAGCAGCGTTTCACCGCTCTTGAGGCCCCCGCGCTCGAACACATTGTGCCAGACGGTGAAATAGTTTTCCGGCACCGCCGCCGCTTCCGTATGGGTGAAGCCGGCCGGCAACGGCAGCACGCTGCCGGCATGAACCTTGACATATTCGGCATAGCCGCCGCCGGGCGTCAGCGCGCAGACGCGGTCGCCGATGCGCCAGCGCGATACGCCCTCGCCAAGCGCCGCCACCTCGCCGGAGGCCTCGAGGCCAGGCAGGTCCGACGCGCCGGGCGGTGCCGGATAGGCGCCCTTGCGCTGCTGCACGTCCGGCCGGTTGACACCGGCCGCGTGCACCTTGATCAGGATCTCGCCGAGGCCGGGCTGGGGCACGTCGCGCATTTCCGGTTTCAGCACCCGCGGGCCACCGGGTTCGGAGATCGCGATGGCTGTCATCCTTGCCGGAATTTTGGGTTCGCTCGCCATGAATATCCGTCTTTCCTCGCCATTGTCCGTCCGGGTGTTTGCATCGACGCCCATGCCCTATGTATGCTGATTGCCAAATCAGGCAAATGGCCAATCAGGTGTGGCGGAGGAGAAGCGACGATGGCGATCTTCGACGACGAACCGAAGAAGAAGGCACGCCCGCACGAGATCGGGCAGGATTTGTCGCTGCTTTCGGTCGGTGAATTGACCGAGCGGATCGGCATCCTGCGCGACGAGATCGCCCGGCTGGAGAACGAACTCAAGGCCAAGGACAATACCAAATCGGCCGCCGAGGCCCTGTTCCGCCGCGGATAGAGGCGCGGACCGAAGGGCTCGCCGCCGAAAAGCCCGAATGCGACCGTCCTCGGACCCAGCGCCCCGTCAAACTCGAGCCGGATCAAAAAATGTTCGCAACCTACCGACCGATCCTCTCATTGCTGCGCGGTACCGCCTTCCTGCTCGCGGCGTCCGGATTGCACGGGCTGCTCTTGCCTTTGCGAGGTCAGTTGGAAGGCTTCTCGACCGCATCGCTCGGCCTGATGGGCACGGCCTGGGCCGGCGGCTTCGTCACCGGCTGCTTCTTCGCCCCGCGTATCGTGCGCCGCGCCGGGCATGTGCGGGCTTTCGGCGCCTTTGCCGCGTCGGGCGCCATTGTGGCGCTGCTCACCGGGCTGATCATCGATGACTATGTCTGGATCCTGCTGCGCGCCTTCACAGGCTTCACCATGGCCGGCGCCTTCATGGTCATCGAAAGCTGGCTCAACGAGAAGGCCACCAACGAAAACCGCGGCACCGTCTTCGGCCTCTATATGATGGTCACCTATGCCTCGATCATGGGCGGGCAGATGATCGTCGCCGGCGGCGACGTGAAATCGGCCTCGCTGTTCATGATCACCGGCATCCTGTTTTGCCTGTCGCTCATTCCGACCGCGGTCTCGACCGCCTCCCACCCCAAGCCGCTGCAGGATGTCTCGCTCGACGTCAAAGGCCTCTATGCCAATTCGCCCGTGTCCGCCGTTGCTTGCGTTTTGATCGGCATCGCCAACGGCGCCTGGGGCACGCTGGGCGCGGTGTATGGAGCCCGCATCGGCATCTCCACGGCCGAGATCGCCTTGATGATGAGCCTTGTGGTGGTCGCCGGGGCGGCCATGCAGCTTCCGGCGGGGCGTCTCTCCGACAAGACCGACCGGCGTTTCGTGCTGGCGGGCGCCGCATTCGGCGCGGCCTTGTTCGCGTTCGCCATCTTCCTGTCCGAGCCCCGCTCCGGCGTCTTCGTGATCGTCTGCACCGCCGCCTATGGCGCCTTCGCCTACACTCTCTATTCGATCGCGGTGGCGCATGCCAACGACCACGCCCGGTCAGAGGATTTCGTCAAGGTCTCGGGCGGCCTGCTCCTTCTCTACGGCTTTGGCACGATGATCGGACCCTTGCTGGCAGCGGCCCTGATGGGCTGGATGCGCCCCGAAGCCCTGTTCCTCGCGACAGCCTTCGCGCATCTGTGCCTGGCGTGTTATACGCTGCTGCGCATCAGCCGCCGTGCGCCTGTGCCGATCGGCGATCGCGACGCCTTCACGACGCAACCGGCCGACCGTTCGGTGACGCCGGAAGCATTGCGGCTCGATCCGCGCAGGAAAGATGAACCCGACGGTTGAGATTCCAAAAGCTTTGCCTCACAAATAGGTATGATGATTTCCGACGCCTTCTTGGCGATTGCCGATCCCAACCGGCGCCATCTTCTGGAAGAGCTCCGGCGCGGCCCGAAGACTGTCAACGAACTGGCCGCGGGGCTGCCAGTATCTCGACCGGCCGTTTCACAACATCTGAAAGTGCTGCTCGATGCCGGCCTGGTCAACGCCAGGGCCGAAGGCACAAGGCGGGTCTATACGGTGAGCACCGCCGGCTTCCTCAAGCTCAACATCTGGCTCGATCAGTTCTGGGAAGACTGATCCATTCCGCCTGCTTGTGAAAAGCCGAGACGGCGAATGGCTTGAGCATCAAGTGCCCGGCCGGATTGTGGCGCATCGCGATCAGCCATTATTGTAGGGGAAGAACTTGAAGTAGGGCCGCGCCTCCTCGATCACGCGGGCGAATGAGGGCCGCAGCATCAACCGGTCGTGATAGGTTTTGACGGCAGGGAATGTGTCGCCGAACGGTTCGACCTTGTTGGCGTAGAACAGCGCCGGAGCCGCCGCGCAGTCAGCCATCGTGAAGCAGTCGGCCACCGCCCAGATCTTCCTGCGCATATCCTGTTCGATCGCGGCGTAGGAATTGCGCAGCTGTTCGCGGGCCTGCTCGACACCGAACGGATCGGTCTTGCCTTCCGGACGCAAACGGTCGCCGACGATCTTTTGCATCGGCTCCTGCACGTAGAAATCATAGAAGCGGTCGGCCAGGCGAACCTCGCTGGCCAGGTCGATATCGGCGGGCAGCAGTTCGACAGGTCCCGGATAGTGCGTGGCCAGATATTCCACGATGATGCTCGATTCCGGCACCGTGCGGTCGCGCGCGTCGTCGCGCAGGACCGGCACCTTGCCCGACGGCGATATCTTCCGGAATGCCGCGCGCGATTTCTCACTGCCGAGATCGACGATCACGGAGGCGAACTCCGTCTCGTTCTCGTAGAGTGCGATCAATGGTTTCCAGCAGAAGGAAGCCAATGGATGGAAATGAAGCGTGAGGGACATTGCTGGCTCGTCTGTTTGGCGGCTGGGTCGGGTGCGCTGTCCTAAGGTTAGACGCTGAAGCGTTTGCTGGCTATCGCCCGCCTGGCTCGACTGGCTTGCGTGTGGGCGACAACGCCCTCGCCAATCGTATCCCGATCGACGGCGGACGCTGCAGGCCGCTTACGAAGCCTTGGTCGCCGGCAAGGCCTGGGGCCAGCACGGCCGCCTGATCAACTTATTTTCCCGTTTGGAACCCGACTCTGCTAGAATAAGTGGAAAATCACACTTCACGGGATTGGAACAGGTCTTGGTTGAGAACTCTCGGGATGCCGCCCGCGCGCGCGCCGACCTGCGTTTCAAGAAGCAGGAAGAGGCGGCAACCGTCCGCCAGAAGGCGATGGCCGAATATGCCGCAGAGAGCGACGCCCGCCAGGCCAAGACCAACAAGCTGCGCGCGCTCAGGCTCGCCAAGGAAGCGGAAGACCTGGCCAACGCGCCCGCCGCTCCAGTCAAGAAGCCGGCCCGCGCCAAGAAGAAGTAGCACGGCAGCGCCTGTCCGGACTGCAACGACAGCGCCTTCCAGTCCGCAACGTCACGCAACGAAATTTTCAACCGGGGATTTTACCGCCGCCGATGGCCGGTGATTGCCCCGTCGACAAACAGGAGAAAGCCATGACCGCACTGCCGCTCGAGAAAGCCAGGCAGATCATCGAGGCCGCCTTTGCCAAGGGCGCCGAGCTCAAGCTCAAGCCGCTCGGCGTCTCGGTACTTGACGACGGCGGCCACCTGGTCGCCTTCCAGCGCCAGGACGGCGCCTCTTTCCTGCGTCCGCAAATGTCGGCCGGCAAGGCCTTTGGCGCGTTGGCCATCGGCATGGGATCGCGCCGCGTCGAGGCCTTCGCCAAGGAACGCCCGCACCTTGTTGCCGGCATCTCGGACGTGTCGGGCGGGCGTGTGCTGCCGGTCGTCGGCGGCGTGCTGATCCGCGACAAATCTGGCTTGATCATCGGCGCGGTCGGCATCTCCGGCGACACCTCCGACAATGACGAAGCCGCGGCGATCGCTGGCATCGAGGCCGCCGGCTTCACCGCCGATCCGGGCTGAGGCTTCGGCTTTAATTCAAATTGATGTCACGGCTGGCCGACCGCATCGACACCGCGAACCCGGCCAGCACATCGAACAGCGCGATGACCATCAAGGTGAAGAAGATGGAATGCGCGGCGCCCTTGACCAGCAGGAACTCGACCAGGAAGGCGACGAAGACCAGCGTCGACAGGAGATGGTCCATGATCGAGGCGCTGGTCGTGCGCGCCGCCTTGACCATCTCGAAGAACAGGAAGATCAGCCCGATCAGCACCATCAGGTCGCCGAGCGTCATGGAGAACACGCCGCCCGACATCATGCTGATTGACAGCATCTCGCTCGCCCACGGATCGTCGCCGCCGCCAAAAATTCCCAGCAGGCCGAGATTGTAGAGCACGAAAGGCACGATCAGCAGCGGGATGGCACCGAACATCTGGCGTCTCCATGTGGGGCAATCTTCTGTAGAATGCGCCACAGGCACGTCGTCAAGATTTTTCGTGAACGCCGCGAACACGGTCGAAGACCGGGTGCAACAACAAAGTCAGCCAGGGGCTGGCTGGCATCGCCTTGAGACGGGTATTGTTCGACCACCAGACGCGAAAAGACCGGCCAATGGCCGGTCTTTCCAAGTCGGAACCTTGAAGAAAGCTGTTCTCAGCTTTCCTTCGGCGTGAGCACCTGACGGCCGCGATACATGCCTGTCTTCAGGTCGATGTGGTGCGGACGGCGCATTTCGCCGGAATTCTTGTCCTCGACATAGGTCGGGGCCTTGAGGGCGTCGGCCGAGCGGCGCATGCCGCGCTTGGACGGAGAGGTTTTGCGTTTCGGAACGGCCATGGATATGCTCCACTACATGGTCAATGCCCCGCCCGCCCTCGTGAAAGGGCCATGCCGGGGCCTAAATCTGAGAAAGTCGGGTGCCTATACACGCCCCATGCTGTTTTGGCCAGCACTGCGGCGATTTTTTTTGAGCTGGCTACCGCCGGCAGCCGACATATGCGCCGGAACGGCCGGCGCGCCGCTCGATCAGATTGGCGAGCCTTCTGAGGCCCGGTCCCGGCTTCGCCGGATTGCGGACAATGGGATTTGGCAGGGTGACGGTCAGCAGGGCGGCCTGCCGGCGCGACAGCTGCTTGGCCGAAATGCCGAAATGGTGCTGTGCTGCGGCTTCGATACCGTAGATGCCCGGTCCCCATTCGGCGATGTTGAGATAGATTTCCATGATGCGTCGCTTCGACATCACCGCGTCCAGATAGACGGCCAGCGGCAGTTCGACCACCTTGCGCACCGAGCCAAGCGGACGCGACCAGAGAAAGAGGTTCTTCACCGTCTGCATGGTGATGGTCGAGGCGCCGCGCGTCGCCTCGCCGGCCAGCGCGTCGTCCACCACGCCTCTCAACTCACCGAGATCGACGCCGCGGTGAAAGCAGAACTGGCCATCCTCCGACATGATGACCGAATTGGGCAGCACCGGCGCGACGTCGTCGATCGAAACCCAACGCCGGTCATAGCCGGAGAACGTCGCCAGATCCTTCAGCATCAGCATCGAGACCGGATGCACGAATGACGGCAGATAGAGGAGGGTCAGCAGCGTTGGAATCAGCACCAGCACCGCGGCCACGACGATGCCGCGCCGGACCCAGCGTCTGAGATTGCGGCGGTTCACGCCTCTCGATCTCGCCGCCATGTCCTGCTTTTCGGTTTCATGATCGACGATCGGTTCCGCCAAGTCGCCCAACCCGTGCCTCTCCCTGCTCCGGCATAATGGCGCTTGGCTTCTTGCGCAACGTCTGAGTGTCGGCTACCGGTCCCGGCCATGACGAATGACGACGAAATGGCGTTCGAAATGGCGCTCATCAGGCGGGCGGCGGCCGTCGAGGTGCTGCTGCGGCGGCTGCTTGACGACCGCGCGCTGTCCGGCGAGATCGCGCGGCCCGAACGCCTTATGGCGGCCATGCGCCATGGCGTGCTGAACGGCGGCAAGCGCCTGCGCCCCTTCCTGGTGATGGAAAGCGCGGCGCTGTTTTCCGCCGACGGCGAGGCGGCCCTGCGCGTCGCGGCAGCGCTTGAATGCGTGCATTGCTATTCGCTGATCCATGATGACCTGCCCGCCATGGACGATGACGACCTGCGCCGCGGCCAGCCGACCGTGCATAGGGCGTTCGACGAGGCGACCGCCATACTGGCCGGAGATGCCTTGCTGACGCTTGCCTTCGACATCATCGCCGGTGACGCCACCGTGCTCCCGGCCGAGCGGCGCTCGGCGCTGGTGCTGGCGCTTGCCCGCGCGGCCGGGCCCGGCGGCATGGTTGGCGGCCAGCAGCTCGACCTCGACGCCGAACACGCCCCGCCGGACGAAGCCGGCATCATCCGGCTCCAGGCCATGAAGACCGGCGCGCTGATCCGCTTTGCCTGCGAGGCTGGGGCGCTCGTCGCCGGCGCCCCCGTCGAGGACCGGGAGCGGTTGGCCGAGTTCGGCTCGGCGATCGGCCTTGCCTTCCAGCTCGCCGACGACCTGCTCGACCTGACCGCCGATATCGGCCAGATGGGCAAGGCGACCGGCAAGGACGCGGCGGCCGGCAAGGCGACGCTGGTGGCGCTGCATGGAGACGCCTGGGCGCGTGCCCAGCTCAACGGCCTCGTCGGACAGGCGCATGAACTGCTGGAGCCTTACGGCGACGGTGCCATGCTTTTGAAGCAGGCGGCGACATTCGTGGCGACGCGCAACAGCTGATCCGGACAGGCACAGACCCGCCTCGATCCGAACGCGAAACCATAGAGCTGATACCCCCCGGACGAACGATATTTTAATGTAAATGAAGCGTAATCCCGGCCACCAAGTGGCGCGTATGTTGGGGTTGCGCATGCCGGAATATTCGTCCTTCATCCGGTCGGTGCGGATGCGCTATGTCTCAGGATTGCTGATCTTCGCACTGGCGTCCGCCGCCGTCATGGTCTCGCTCGATCGGCTCAATTCCTTTCGCCATGACATCGATGCGCTGTGCAGCAACATGGTCGTGTTCACGCGCGACCTGCGCAATGCGGCCAGCTTCGCGGAGACCGCCGGCCCGGCCTGGCGGGCCGAGACACGGGATGCCCTCACCCTGTCGGCGCGCGGCCATTCGGAACGCCTGGCCGACGAGATCGACAGATTGACGGCGCAGATCGCGGCGATAAAGCCGCTCCTTTCGGCCAGCACTGTCAACGAGCTCGATTCCGCTTCCGTCAACGGCGACCTGTTCTGGTCGTCGCGCGACATGGTGCGCAATTTCCACCTGATGTCGGTGGCGCGCACGTTCGATGACTGGAGCGACCGCGAAATCCGCAATCAGAATGACCTGTTTGTCCAACCGATGCTGGTGCGTGTGCGCACCGCCATGGACGGCGAGCGCCATCGGGCAGCCGCTGCCGGCGACAGGCTGCTGCTGTGGGCGACCGGACTGCTGGTTGTCGTGCTGGCCATCGTCGCATTCTGGATCTTCCGGCCGATGGAGCAGGCGATCCGTCGTGCCTTCGCCCAATCCGCAGAATCCCTGTCCGCGGCCGAGGCCGCCGATCGCGCCAAATCGGAATTCCTCGCCAATATGAGCCACGAGATCCGCACCCCGATGAACGGCGTGCTCGGCATGGCCGAACTGCTGGCCAAGACGGACCTTGATCCGCGCCAGAAGACATTCACCGATGTCATCGTCAAATCCGGCAACGCGTTGGTCACCATCATCAACGACATTCTCGATTTCTCGAAGATCAATGCCGGCCAGCTCAACCTCGATCCCGCCCCCTTCCGTCTTGCCGAGGCGGTGGAGGATGTGGCGACGATGGTGTCGGCGCGCGTCGCGGAGAAGAACCTTGAACTGATCGTGCGTGTCGACCCGCGCCTGCCGACCCATGTCGTCGGCGACGCGGGACGGTTCCGGCAGATCGTCACCAACCTGCTCGGCAATGCGGTCAAGTTCACCGAAAAGGGTCATGTGCTGATCGATGTCGGCGGCGAGACCGTGAATGGTGTGGTCCAGCTCAAGGTCCGCGTCGAGGACACCGGCATCGGCATACCGGCTGAGAAACTGCAGAGGGTGTTCGACAAGTTCGCCCAGGTCGACGGTTCGTCGACCCGTCGCCATGAAGGCACCGGCCTCGGCCTGGCTATCGCCGCCCGCCTTGTCGACCTGATGTCGGGCAAGATCGGCGTCGAGAGCGAGATCGGCCGCGGATCGGTATTCTGGTTCGTGGTGCCGTTGCCGGCGCACGATGTCGTGGCGCGCGATGAAAGCGTGCCTGTCGACGTCACCGGAGCCCGCGTGCTGGTGATCGATGACAATCCGGTCAACCGCGACATCCTCATCGAGCAGCTGAGGAGCTGGAGCTTCGATTGCGCCGCCGCCGAAAGCGGCGCCGTGGGCCTCGCCTTCCTCGATCGCGCCTGCCAGCTCGGTGCCCGCGTCGACTGCATCATCCTCGACTACCATATGCCTGTCATGAACGGCATGGACGTCGCGCGAGCCATCGCCGGCGACAGCCGGCTGGCTTCGATCCCGGTGGTGCTGCTGACCTCGGTCGACCAGGTCGACTTCGGCAGGATGGTCATTGAGTTCGGCATCGCGGCGCACCTGACCAAGCCGGCTCGTTCGGCGATCCTGCTCGGCACCGTGGTCTCGGCCATCCAGAAAGGCCGCGCGCGGGGGGACCAGGCGCGGTTCGCGCGTCAACCGGTTCCGCCGATTCCGCTGGTGTCCCCGCCCGCCTTGACCGTCATCCGCGGCCCGGCGACCCTTGGCGGGGCAAAGCAGGAATCGTCAACCGCCCTTAACGGCTCGATCGATATCCTCATCGCCGAGGACAATGACGTGAACCAGCTGGTGTTTGGCCAGATCCTCAACGGGATTGGCCTGAGCTATCGTATCGCCGGCAACGGCCGTACCGCGGTCGAGATGTACAGGATGCTGCGCCCCAAGCTGATCCTGATGGACATCTCGATGCCGGAGATGAACGGCTATGAAGCAACCCGCGCCATCAGGGCCATGGAGGCCGTGGCGGGCACCCGAATCCCGATCATCGGCGTTACCGCGCACGCGTTGAAAGGCGACCGCGACAAGTGCATCGAGGCCGGCATGGACGACTACCTGCCAAAGCCGGTTTCGCCCGACCGCCTCGGCGCCAAGATCGGAACCTGGCTCAGCGAGACGGTGGTGGCCAAGTTGGCCTGACGCGACACGTATGAACGGATCCGGGCGACGCGATGCATCAGGCGCCCGTGTCCAGAACATAGCGGCGCATCCAATCGAGGCTCGTCCCGTCTGACAGCCTTGCAACGCCGGGCCTTACATCCTGGAGATCCGGAGCTTGAACTCCCAGGGCTTCGCAGATGAAGAGCAATGTCGCAGCCGGGTTGCTTGATAGGTTCTCATAGCCAATCCGCAGCGGACTTATCCCTTGCTCCGCGAACCAGATGTTCCACGCCGCATCATAAGTCTCGAGCTTCGCGACCTCACGTTTGATCCGCTCGAAATCATATTGAGGCTCTTTCGGCGGTGCGACCCTTTCAATCTCGGTTCCGTCGGGAGCGATGTGCCAAAGACCGGTCTGCTCCGCTTTCACCAGGGAGACTGCCTGCGCAAGCTTGTTCTCGCGCGACAGGTGGATGTACAGGACACGACCAAAGGCCTTTTCGAATCGTGCTTTGTCCGACGCAAGCCCAGGGAAAATAAGGTCGAGGACGGCCGAAAGCTCATCCAGGTTTTCACGCATCAGGCGCAGGCCGAAGATGCCTGTCCCGCCCTTGCCGGCAGTGATCGCGGCATCGAGATAGGCGATGTTGAATTCAAGTTCTCCCATCGTGTCGCGTGCCGCCAGTTTCCACTCCTCCGCCCACTCCGGCACATCCTGCCGTCGGTAGAAGGAGTGAGGATCGCCTGAGGTCCCGGTGGATGCCAGGAGCTTGCACAGCAAAGTGCTGCCGGTTCTCGGCGTGCCGCAGATAATGTAGGCGTCGAACATCCAGCTGCTCTTGTCGTGTTGGAGGCAGGGCAAGTCTTCCCATCGTATTGCGTCAAGACAAAGAGACTACCCCGGCTCCGGATCAGCTACCGGTTGCGAACCACCACGCAGGCGCCGCCGACGCTTTGCAGTTTCTGGCAGACGGTATTGGCGGCGGCGCGGTCGTCGACCCCGATCCTGACCGCGTAAATCCCCCGCCTGCCGATCGGCGTGCGCACCCGGCTGACCACCGGATCATGCCCGCCAAGGAGGGCCGGAAACCGGCCTCTTACCCGCAGCCACTGGCTGATCGCCGCGCCGCGCCGGAAATTGCCGGCGACCTGCACCCCCCACGGCTTTACATTGATCGAAGCCATCGCCACGGTCCGGGACATGATCACCGGAAGTCTGCGGCAGGCAACGGCAAAATCCGCCTTCGCGTCGAGCGGCTCGACCTTTCCGGGATAGGCCCGGTCGGTGAACTTGTCGACCGGCTCGCCCATGATGTCGAAGACATAGCTCTCGGTTTCCATCGGCAGGAACCCGCCGGAGCCCAGCCAGCGCGACACCCGGCTTTCCCCGGAATTGTAGGCGGCCGCCGCCAGGCCGAGATTGCCGTAGGCGCCCTTCATCTCGGCTAGATATTTCGCCGACGCCGGGATCGCCTGGCCGATGTCGAAGGAATTTTCGAGGCCGCGCATCTTGGCGGTGCCCGGCATGAACTGGGCGATGCCTTCGGCGCCAACCGGACTGACCGCGTTGGGATCGAAGCGGCTTTCCTTCCAGATCAGGCGGGCGAAGAAATCCCGAGGCAGGCCGTTCTGGTCGGCATGGGCCTGGATCAGGGTGCAGATCCTGTCGATCAGCCTCTGCCTGGCAGATTGCGGTGGATCGGCCTGGGCGGCCGTGGAGCAAGCCATGGCGCAAAGCAGAACCAGCGTCGCCCAGAGGAAACGCCGAATGGCGCGCCGAGGCCGTGCCGAAAGTCGCTCCGGCGCGCCACATGATGGTGGCTTCGAGAATCGGAGCGCAGCGGACATTTGGTCCGTGAGCACCGGCAGCGCAGAATACGCCTTCAGGTGGCCGCCGGTGGTGAGTTTCCGCATGGGCTCATTCGGCCGCGGCCTTGCCGCGACCGAACCGTTGCTCGATATAGCCGGCGACCATTTTCTCGAAATCCGCCGCGATCGAAGGCCCGCGCAGCGTCGCCGCCTTCTTGCCGTCGACGAAGACTGGCGCGCTCGGCGTCTCGCCGGTGCCGGGCAGTGAAATGCCGATGTCGGCATGCTTGGACTCGCCCGGGCCGTTGACGATGCAGCCCATCACCGCCACCTTGAGGTTCTCGACGCCGGGATATTTCTCGCGCCACACCGGCATGTTCTTTCGCAGGTCCGCCTGGATGGTCTGGGCGAGTTCCTGGAACACCGTGGAGGTGGTGCGGCCGCAGCCCGGACAGGCGGCGACGATCGGCACGAATTGGCGGAAGCCCATGGTCTGCAGCAGTTCCTGCGACACCTGCACCTCGCGCGTGCGGTCGCCATTCGGCTCCGGGGTCAGCGAGATGCGGATGGTGTCGCCGATGCCTTGCTGCAAGAGGATGCCCATCGCGGCCGACGACGCCACGATGCCTTTCGAGCCCATGCCCGCCTCGGTGAGGCCCAGATGCAGCGCGTGGTTGGAGCGGGTGGCGAGTTCGGTATAGACGGCGATCAGGTCCTGCACGCCGCTGACCTTGGCCGACAGGATGATCTTCTCGCGGCCAAGGCCGATCTCTTCAGCCATCTCGGCCGACAGGATCGCCGACTGCACGATCGCCTCGCGCGTCACTTCCTGCGCCGTCAGCGGAAAACCCCTGTCCTGGTTGTCGTCCATCAGCCGGGTCAGCAGGTCCTGGTCGAGCGAGCCCCAGTTGACCCCGATGCGCACCGGCTTGTCGTACCGGATCGCCATCTCGACGATATCGGTGAACTGCCGGTCCTTCTTGTCCTTGAAGCCGACATTGCCTGGGTTGATGCGATATTTGGCCAGCGCCTGGGCACATGCCGGATGGTCGGCCAGCAGCTTGTGGCCGATATAGTGGAAGTCCCCGATCAGCGGCACATTGATGCCGAGCCGCAGCAGGCGCTCGTGGATGCGCGGCACGGCCGCAGCACTCTCGTCGCGGTCGACTGTGATGCGCACGATCTCCGAGCCGGCACGATGAAGTGCGGCGACCTGCGCGACGGTCTGGTCGATATCGGCGGTGTCGGTATTGGTCATCGACTGCACGACAACAGGCGCGCCGCCGCCGACGACCACGCCGCCGACATCGACGCCGACCGACGTGCGGCGGGGGAAGGGAGAGGAGAAATATCCGGTCATGCCGGCAGCCTTTTGTCTCTGGAGGGCCAGGCGTCCACTCTTGGACGCGCAAATACACTCCGGGCCGATGCGCTGAAGTCCGGCATGAGGTGGAGGAGCAAAGATGGCTTGTCAATGGCGACAGGTCGGCACTGGCCCGAATTGGCCAGCCACGCGACCGGAAACGAGCCGCCGTCTCAAGATGGCTAAAGCGGATTTGAGCTGCGTGGAAGACAGCCTCGGCTGCGCCGGAAACCAAAAAACAGCACACCGGCGGCTGACGCCGCCGGCGAAGAGACCGCGCTGGAGCGGTTATGTCAGGAGGGGATCAGTGGGTCGTCGGTTTCACCGCTCTGAGTTTTTCAATCTCGTCCTTGAGTGCCAGCTTGCGTCGCTTGAGATTCACGATCTGGAGGTCGTCGACCGATGGATGGTTCATCGCGTCATCGATTTCTCGTTCGATGTCGCCGTGTTTCCGCTGCAACTCATCAAGATGGGAAGCAAGAGACATGATTGGTTCTCACTTTCATGGTTTCCTCGATTGCAACCGCCAAAGGCGCGTCCACCGCAGGCTCGCTTCTGTGACGGCACGGTGACAGTGTGCCACCATCCGCCGACGATGTCGAATGATCCGTGGTAGCATTCCACGACAACGTGAAATGTGGTATGGGCTGCGCGCCGGTCGCAAACGACGCCGGCCCCGCCCAATGAGGCCCATTTTTGGGCGCCGCAGACGTGCAGACGGTAGAGAATGTCCGATCAGGAAAAGGCCGATATCCGCCTCGAATTTTCCCGGCTGAAGCAGGAACACACTGATTTCGACGCGGCCATCAATGCGATGATCGCCATGAAGTGCGATCCGTTGCAGATCCAGCGCATGAAGAAGAAGAAGCTGTTCCTGAAGGACCGGCTGATGGCGCTGGAAGACAAGCTCATTCCCGACATCATTGCCTGAACCAGCCGCCACCGGCCCAGGTGGCTAAGCGGCGGTTGAAAGCCTCGCGGCACGATCACGAAGCAGGCCGAGGAGACTGCCCGTGCGCGCCTCGGACGTGTCGATCGGCACCACGAGACACATCGTCGCCTCGACCCTGCCCGGCGCCGAAAAGACAGGCGCGGCAAGACATTTCGTATAGGCGTCGACAAGCCCCGAAGTGACGCAATAGCCGGTGATTTCCGCCTTCGCGATGTCGGTGATGAAATCGTCGAGCCGCAGCTTGCGGCCGTCGGGCAGCACGAGATCGTCCTCCGACACCATGGCCTCGATGTCAGGCCTCCCCAGACCCGCCAGCAGCAGCCGTCCCGACGCCGTCCAGGGCAGCGGGATCTGCAAGCCGGTGGCAGAACTGATGCGAAACGGCCTGGTGCCGGGGCTTGAATGGACGATCGTGTAGCGGCCGCTCTGCAGCATGCACAATTCGGAGGTTTCGCCGGTCTCGCGCGACAGATGGTCGACCTCTTGGCGGCCTCGCCGCAGCAGGTCGTTGCCCCGAACATAATCCATTCCATAGAGGTAGAGCTTCTTGCCGAAATAGACGCGGTTGCCGTCGCCGGCCATTTCCAGCAGTCCGGCATCGACCAGCGACCGCACCAGCGTGTAGGTCGTCGAACGCGGCGCGTTCACACCCTTGGCCAGGTCGCCAATGCCGATTGCCCGCTGCGTCAAGTGCAGGAAGTCCAGAATCTCGAGCACCCGGGTGAGGCCCTTTTCGCGGGATGCCGGTGTCTTCTCGTCGGCTGAAACTGCCGAGGCACTACCATCTTGCATTGTCGATTCCTGGTGTTAGTATCTGTCTTGTACAGGATACATGTGTCTCTTGTAAGAGACAATCGCTCTGAAGTTCACAGCCTTGTGTCTGTCTGTGCAAAGGGGAACACAATACCAAAGGAGGTCGCCGTGAACGACACATCCGGAAGACGTGATTTTCTGAAATTGGGAATGGCTGGACTGGCCACGGCTGGCGTGATGGCGGCCGTCGATACGCAGAAGGCTGCCGCCCAGGCGGCGTCCGACAGCCTGTTGCGCACCGTGCTCGATCGCGGCAAGCTGATCGTCGGCACCGGCAGCACCAACGCGCCCTGGCATTTCGAGAATGATGCCGGCGAACTGGTCGGCATGGACATCACCATGGGGCGCATCCTCGCCAAGGGCCTTTTCGACGACCCGACCAAGGTCGAATTCGTCATGCAGGATCCGGCTCAGCGCATTCCCAACGTCACCACCAACAAGGTCGACATCACCATCCAGTTCATGACCATGAGCGCTCAGCGCTCGCAGCTCATCAATTTCTCCCGGCCTTATTATGTCGAGGGCGTCGCCTTGCTGACGCTGCCGACGGCCGAGAACAAGACCTTCGACAAGCTGCTTGCCGGCGGTTCGGCGACACGCGTCTCGATCCTCCAGAATGTCGATGCCGAACAATCGGTGCACATGGCCCTGCCGGAGTCGCAGGTCATGCAGATCGATACCCAGGCCAACGTGCTGCAGGCACTGGAATCCAAGCGCGTCGACGCGGCCGCCGTCGATCTCTCCACCGTGCGCTGGCTCGCCTCGCGCAATCCGGACAAATATTTCGATGCCGGCAAGAGCTGGTTCTCCATGCTGTACGGCGCGGCTCTGCGGCAAGGCGATCTCGACTGGCTGACCTTCGTCAACCAGACCTTCACCATCGCCATGTTCGGCCATGAAACGGCGCTCTACGATGCCGCGTTCAAGGATTATTTCGGCCAGGAACCGCCGGCTCGCCATCCCGGCTTCCCGGTCATCTGACCGGGTTGCCCGGCTTCCCGGTCATCTAACCCCTGATTGCGGAAGGGCGGCATTCCAGCCCTTCCGCGATCCACTCGACGCCCTTCGCACTGAGGCGGACGCATGGGCTATGCCCTCAACTTCAACCTGATCTGGCGGCATTTCGACAAGCTGTGGGGCGGCCTGCTGCTCAGCCTTGAGCTCGCCGTCATCTCGATTGCCATCGGCATCGTCAT
>NZ_JBAZUD010000063.1:0-28560 GCF_041661565.1 Mesorhizobium sp. | reverse complement strand
AGAGCCGGCCAAGGCCAAGGGCACAAAACAGCGAACAGAGGCGGCGAACGGTCGATATCGAGACCGGCAGATCGGGCAGCGTCAGGAACGGCGCGATCAGCACCATGCGCCGGACGCGGTTAACCATCGACGGCGCGGCAAGCAGTGTGACCGTTGCACCCGCCGAATGCGCCAGAATGTAATATGGCCCACGGCAGTCGGGCAGCACGATCTCCTCGAAGAACTGCTCCAGGTCGGCGGCATAGTCCCGAAAACTGCTGACATAGCCACGCTGGCGGTCCCGGATCAGCCGGTCGGAGGAGCCTTGGCCGCGCCAGTCGAGGGTTGCGACACCAAATCCGCGATCGGCGAGGTCGCGGATGGTTTCGAAATATTTCTCGATGCACTCGTTGCGGCCCGACAAGACGACCACCGTACCCCTGATCGGGCGCGTTACCGCCCCGAACAGGCCATAGCGGATTTTCTTGCCATCACGAGTTACGAAGAAGCCGCCGCTGGCGTTCTCCGGTGTCGGGTTGCCCTCGACTTCGTGGAAAAGGGGCTCGTCGTGGACAGAATCCGTCATTCGGCGTTTCGTGCGTGGCGTCTTTGCGTGCCTGCTCGACATGGCTGGCCTCGCCAAGGTGATAGACGCCAACACGTCAAAAGCAAAGCAAATCCGGGTTGCGCAAGGGCTCCAAGGGGGAAAGCCGGAAGCCGCCTGAAAGCTGCTTCCGGCCCCTGTCGATCCGGGAGGAAGGGACGTTAACACCCGGTCGGCCTCGTCGCGGCATCCGCCATATGAAAGTCGGTGCCGCCTGTCCTTGATCCTGGAGACACTTTTAGCGCTGGCAGTCTGAACGCGCGCCGAAGCCGCGGTTCATCCGCCGTTCATCGACGGCGTGGCCGGTCGCTTTTTTGGCTGGAGACAAATCTTGAAATGCCTTCTTCGGCCCCCCAAATGTTGGGTGCGGTCGCCAATGTCGGGGCCGCTGGTCCAGCCGAAACGCCGCTCAAGGGTTTCGCACCGGCCATACGCAAATCATGTTGCTCAAACAGGAGAACACCCTATGCGTCACGTTGATTTTTCCCCGCTCTATCGCTCGACTGTCGGCTTCGACCGTCTCTTCACCATGCTCGACTCGCTTGCCCAGCCCGATGGCGCGCAGACTTATCCGCCTTACAATATCGAGCGCACCGGTGAGGATTCCTACCGGATCTCGATGGCGGTTGCCGGCTTCTCGGACGAGGAGATCTCGATCGAAGCCCACCGCAACGTGCTGACCGTGAAAGGTGAGCGCAAGGACGAAGGTACCGGCGAGGGTTCCGAACTGCTCTATCGTGGCATTGCCTCGAGGGCCTTCGAGCGCCGCTTCCAGCTTGCCGACCATGTCGAAGTCGTCGGCGCTGCGCTGAAGAACGGCCTCCTCTTCGTCGATCTCAAGCGCAACATTCCCGAGGAGTTGAAGCCGCGCAAGATCGCGATCACCTCGGCTCCGGCCAAGGCCAAGCAGATCGAGGCCAAGACCGCCGCCTAATGGAATTGTTCTAAGGTCTCCTCCCGAGACGGAAGCGGCGCCGAAAGGCGCCGCTTTTTTGTTGGCGGGAGACCAATTATCCCGCGAGCAACTGGCCGAAGCGGTCGACCTCATCGGTCGTCGTGGCAAAGCTGGTGACAAAGCGATAAAGCAATTCGTCCTCGCCGACATGGCCATCGAAATTGTGCGGCCTGTGCCAGTCATAAAAGGCGGCGCCCGCGGCCTGCAGCCTCTCGGCTTCGGCCTTCTTGATGACCGCGAACACCTCATTGGCCTGTGGCAGCCAGGCGAGCTTCGCCGTCGCTGAATCCTCGATCGCAGCCGCAAGGCGGGCGGCCATGGCGTTGGCGTGGCGGGCGGTGTCGAGCCAAAGCCCATTCTTGAAATAGGCTTCGAACTGCGCCGCCACGAAGCGCGACTTCGAAAACAGCTGGGCGGCGCGCTTGCGCAGGAAGGCCAGTTCCCTTGCGCGGTCGAGGTCGAACAGCACGATCGCTTCCGCGCACCAGCAGCCATTCTTGGTGCCGCCGAAGGAGAGGATGTCGACGCCACGCTTCCAGGTCATTTCCGCCGGCGTCGTGTCGAGCGCGACCAGAGCGTTGGCAAAGCGGGCGCCGTCCATGTGCAGCGGCACGGAATGGCTTTTGGCGATCGCTGAAATCGTCTCGATCTCATCCAGGCCGTAGATCGTGCCGACCTCCGTCGATTGCGTGATCGATACGGCCATGGGCCGACCCCAATGGACGATTTCGGGTGCGAAGCGGCCGATCGTCCTTTCCAGATTGTGCGGATCGATCTTGCCAAGGGCGCCGTCGATCGCATGAAGGCGCGAGCCGCCGGAAAAATATTCCGGCGCGCCGCATTCATCCTCGATCACATGCGATTCGCGGTGGCAGAAGGAGATGCCGCCCGGCTTGTTGAAAGTCGTCAGCGACAGCGCATTGGCGGCGGTGCCTGTCGCCACGAAGAACACCGCGACCTCGCGCTCGAAAATCTCGTTGAAGCGCCGGTAGACGGCCTGGTCGAGCGCACCGTCGCCATAGGCTGTGGAAAAGCCGCCAGCGGCGGCCGTCAGGCCGGCAGCGATATCGGGGTGGGCGCCTGCCCAATTGTCGGAAGCGAAGAACATGCACCTGCCTGTGTCTTGGGGAAATCGGGGGAATGTGCCTGAAGTTGACCGGTTTCAGCAGGCGACCGCAAGAGCCACGCACCGGAAAACCGCGCAGGCCAGCCAGGCAGCAGGAATGCCGCCACGAATGAAGCTTACGTTTACCGGCAGCTTCACGAAATTTTATGTCGCCAATGGCCCAAGTTTTTTGTGAATCGGTCTTGTATGCGTTCGGGAATTCTGTCATAAAAATTTAGGACAGTAGTGCTGTCTTATTTTGTCGCACAAAACAGGCTGGATTGGCGTATCGTGCCTCTCCGGCTGTTGCCGCGAGCGGCAGGTGGACGGCCACATGCTGGCCTGTACAAATGCTGGCCTGTACGAATACGGACCACGCGGAAAACCGCTCGGTCCGCAAGGAATTTCGCAAGACGTGCCGCAAGGATCAAGGGTGAGCCAAGTGCTTGCCGGGGCAAACCAGCGCCCGAAGGGCTGGGAACGGAGGACACGATGACGGACATGACGCTTTCTGCGACGAACGGCCAGGCCGCGCAGACGAAAGCGGCAACCGTCAAAAACACCTTCCGAACCAACACCGGCTTTTCCGCTCACGGCCTCTACAATCCGCGCAACGAGCACGATGCCTGCGGCGTGGGCTTCATCGTCAACATGAAGGGCGTGAAGTCGCACCAGATCGTCCTGGACGGGCTTGCCGTGCTCGAGAACCTCACGCATCGCGGCGCCGTTGGCGCCGACCCGCTGATGGGCGACGGGGCCGGCGTGCTGGTGCAGCTTCCCGACCGCTTCTTCCGCGAGGAGATGGCGGCCCAGGGTGTCGAGTTGCCGAAGCCCGGCCACTATGCCGTCGGCCATGTCTTCATGCCGCGCGATCCCGAATTGCAGGCGCATATCGAGGGCATCATCGCCGAGGTGGCGCAGCTCGAGGGCCAGCCCCTGCTCGGTTTTCGCGACGTGCCCGTCGACAATTCCTCGCTGTCCAAGGCGCCCGACATTGCCGCGTCCGAGCCGGTGCAGCGGCAGGTGTTCCTTGGCCGTAATGCCAACATCGAAAGCGACGATGAGTATGAGCGTCGCCTGTTCATCCTGCGCAAGGTCATTTCCGGACGCATCCATGAGGAGACGAAGGGCGTCGACAACGGCTTCTATGTCGTGTCGATGTCGTCGCGCACCATCGTCTACAAGGGCATGTTTCTCGCCTACCAGGTCGGCGCCTACTACCAGGATCTCAGGGATCCTCGTTTCGAGACGGCGCTGATCCTCGTTCACCAGCGCTTTTCGACAAACACCTTTCCGTCATGGAAGCTGGCGCATCCCTATCGCATGGTCGCCCACAATGGCGAGATCAACACGCTGCGCGGCAACGTCAACTGGATGGCGGCGCGCCAGGCGTCGGTCGATTCCGAGCTGTTCGGCAACGACATCTCCAAGCTGTGGCCGATCTCCTATGAAGGACAATCCGACACCGCCTGCTTCGACAATGCGCTCGAATTCCTGACGCAGGGCGGCTATTCGCTGGCCCACGCCATGATGATGCTGATCCCGGAAGCCTGGGCCGGCAACAAGCTCATGGACGCCGACCGCAAGGCCTTCTACGAATATCACGCCGCTCTGATGGAGCCGTGGGACGGGCCGGCGGCGGTGGCTTTTACCGATGGCCGCCAGATCGGCGCGACGCTCGACCGCAACGGCCTGCGCCCGGCGCGTTATATCGTCACCGACGACGACCGCGTCATCATGGCGTCGGAGGCCGGCGTGCTGCCGGTGCCGGAAGAGCGGATCGTCAAGAAGTGGCGGCTGCAGCCCGGCCGCATGCTTCTGATCGACCTCGACAAGGGCCGCATCGTCTCCGACGAGGAGATCAAGTCCGAGATCGCCACGCGGCATCCCTACAAGACCTGGCTCGCCAACACGCAGCTCATCCTCGAGGACTTGAAGCCGGTCGAGCCGCGCGCGCTGCGCAAGGATGTCAGCCTGCTCGATCGCCAGCAGGCCTTCGGCTACAGCCAGGAGGACACCAAGCTGCTGATGACGCCGATGGCCACGACAGGCCAGGAGGCGGTTGGATCGATGGGCACCGACACGCCGATCTCGGCGATGTCGGACAAGTCGAAGCTGCTCTACACCTATTTCAAGCAGAATTTCGCCCAGGTCACCAACCCGCCGATCGATCCGATCCGCGAGGAGCTGGTGATGAGCCTGGTGTCGTTCATCGGACCGCGGCCGAACATCTTCGACCTGGTCGGCAATTCGCGCCGCAAGCGGCTCGAGGTGCGCCAGCCGATCCTGACCAATGGCGATCTGGAGAAGATCCGCTCCATTGGTCATACGGAAGATCGTTTCGACACCAAGACGATCGACATTACCTACGCTTCGAACGAGGGCGCCGCCGGCATGCAGGGCGCCATCGACCGGCTGTGCGAGCGCTCGGAAGCGGCTGTCGCCGGCGGCTACAACATCATCATCCTGTCGGACCGCCAGGTCGGGCCGGACCGCATCGCCATACCGGCGCTGCTGGCGACGGCCGCCGTGCATCATCACCTGATCCGCAAGGGGCTGCGCACTTCGGTCGGGCTGGTCGTTGAATCCGGCGAGCCGCGCGAGGTGCATCATTTCTGCTGCCTCGCCGGCTACGGCGCCGAGGCGATCAATCCGTATCTCGCCTTCGACACGCTGACCGACATGCACAGGCGCGGCGAACTGCCGGCGGAAGTCGACGCCTACGAGGTTGTCTCCCGCTACATCAAGTCGATCGGCAAGGGCATCCTCAAGGTGATGTCCAAGATGGGCATCTCGACCTACCAATCCTATTGCGGCGCGCAGATCTTCGACGCAATCGGCCTGAAGACCGATTTCGTGCAGCGTTATTTCACCGGCACCGCGACGCTGATCGAGGGCGTCGGGCTGGAGGAGGTTGCCGGCGAGACGGTCAGCCGTCACACCGACGGCTTCGGCGATGATCCGGTGCTGCGCAACGGCCTCGAGGTCGGCGGCGAATACATGTTCCGCATGCGCGGCGAAGCCCATATGTGGTCGCCCGACGCGGTCGCCACCCTGCAGCACGCCGTGCGCCAGGGGTCGTGGGAAACGTTCAAGGATTATTCCGCGCAGATCGACAGCGAGACCGCCCGCGCGCAGACCATCCGCGGCCTGTTCAAGATCAAGCTGGCGCAGGAGACCGGCCGCGAGAAGGTCGCGCTCGACCAGGTGATGCCGGCGGCCGATATCGTCAAGCGGTTCTCGACCGGGGCGATGTCGTTCGGCTCGATCTCGCGTGAGGCGCACACCACGCTGGCGCGCGCCATGAACCAGATCGGCGGCAAGTCGAACACCGGCGAGGGTGGCGAAGAAGCCGACCGCTATCTGCCGCTGCCCGGCGGCGGCAAGAACCCCGAGCGCTCGGCGATCAAGCAGGTCGCTTCGGGTCGTTTCGGCGTGACGGCGGAATATCTCGTCAATTCAGACATGATGCAGATCAAGGTCGCGCAGGGCGCCAAGCCCGGCGAGGGCGGCCAGCTGCCCGGCCACAAGGTCGACGCGACCATCGCCAAGGTTCGGCATTCGACGCCCGGCGTCGGCCTGATCTCGCCGCCGCCGCATCACGACATCTATTCGATCGAGGATCTGGCGCAGCTGATCTACGATCTGAAGAACGTCAATCCGGCCGCCGACGTGTCGGTAAAGCTGGTCTCGGAAGTTGGCGTCGGCACGGTCGCGGCGGGCGTCGCCAAGGCGCGCGCCGACCACATCACCATCTCCGGCTATGATGGCGGCACCGGCGCGTCGCCGCTGACTTCGCTCAAGCATGCCGGCAGCCCGTGGGAAATGGGCCTTGCCGAGACGCACCAGACCCTGGTGCTGAACGGCTTGCGCAGCAGGGTGGCGCTGCAGGTCGATGGCGGGCTGCGCACTGGCCGCGACGTCGTGATCGGCGCGCTGCTCGGCGCCGACGAGTTCGGCTTCTCGACCGCGCCGCTGATCGCCGCCGGCTGCATCATGATGCGCAAGTGCCATCTCAACACCTGCCCGGTCGGCGTCGCGACGCAGGATCCGGTGCTGCGCAAGCGCTTCAAGGGTACGCCCGAGCATGTCATCAACTTCTTCTTCTACGTGGCGGAAGAGGTGAGGGAACTGCTCGCCGAAATGGGCTACACCCATATCGACCAGATCATCGGCGACACCGACCTTCTGGAAAAGCGCGACCTGATCGTGCACTGGAAGGCGCGCGGGCTCGATTTCTCGAGGATGTTCTTCAAGCCGGATGCGCCGCATGAGGCGGTGCACTGGACCGAGCGGCAGAAGCATCCGATCGACGACGTCCTCGACCGCAAGCTGATCGAACTGGCCAAGCCCGCGCTCGAAAGCCGGCAGCCGGTCAGCATCGAAATGCCGATCCGCAATGTCGACCGTTCGGCGGGCGCGATGCTGTCGGGCGAGGTGGCCAAGCGCTTCCGGCACAAGGGCCTGCGCGAGGATACAATCTCGGTGAAGCTCACCGGCACCGCCGGCCAGTCCTTCGGCGCCTTCCTGGCGCGCGGCATCTCATTCGACCTCGTCGGCGCCGGAAACGACTATGTCGGCAAGGGCCTGTCGGGCGGGCGGATCGTCATCCGACCGCCGGAAGAAGCCAGGATCGTGGCGGCGGAGTCCATCATTGTCGGCAATACCGTGCTTTATGGCGCAACCGAGGGCGAGGCCTATTTCGCCGGCGTCGCCGGTGAGCGTTTCGCGGTGCGCAATTCCGGCGCTGCAGCCGTCGTCGAAGGCGTTGGCGATCATGGCTGCGAATACATGACCGGCGGCATCGTCGTCGTCATCGGCCAGACCGGCCGCAACTTCGCCGCCGGCATGTCGGGCGGTGTCGCCTATGTGCTGGACGAGGCCGGCGATTTCGCCGAGCGCTGCAACATGGCGATGGTCGAGCTGGAACCGGTTCCGGAGGAAGACGACCTCATGGAAAAGCTGTTGCACCATGGCGGCGACCTCGACCACAAGGGCCGTGTCGACGTGTCGGGTGACATGACCAGCCATGACGAGGAGCGGCTCTACCAGCTGATCTCCAACCATGTGCACTATACGGGTTCGGTTCGCGGCCGCGAGATCCTCGACGGCTGGACAGTGTTCCGGCCGAAGTTCCGCAAGATCATGCCGGTGGAATATCGTCGCGCGCTGATCGAGATGGAACGCATGCGCATGGGCGTGGCGGCCGAATAGATTTCTGCGTCAGCCGGGAAGTCTGGCGACCCGGCTGGCACCTCATCAACAATCCCGACCTCGGGTTGCTGGTTGCCACGGCTGCCTGACGAGGTTACGGGTGCGGCGAAAACCGCACCATCTGGACAGCAGGAACTGGACCATGGGCAAGGTAACAGGCTTTCTCGAAATCGACCGGCAGGTGCACAAGTACCAGCCTGCCTCCGACCGCATCCGGCATTTCCGCGAATTCACGCTGCCGATGTCGGACAAGGAGGTCGAGAAACAGGCCGCGCGCTGCATGGATTGCGGGATTCCGTTCTGCCATGGGCCGACCGGCTGTCCGATTCACAACCAGATCCCCGACTGGAACGACCTCGTCTATAATGGCGACTGGGACAATGCGATCCGCAACCTGCATTCGACCAACAATTTTCCGGAGTTCACCGGCCGCATCTGCCCGGCGCCCTGCGAGGAGGCGTGCACGCTGAACCTCGAGGACATCCCGGTCGCGATCAAGACGGTTGAGCAGGCCATCGCCGACAAGGCCTATGAGACCGGCCACATCAGGCCTTATCCGCCGGAAAAGAAGACCGGCAAGCGGGTGGCCATCATCGGCTCGGGCCCGGCCGGCATGGCGGCCGCCCAGCAGCTCGGCCGCGCCGGCCACGACGTCCATGTCTATGAGCGTGAAAGCCGTCCAGGCGGGCTGATGCGTTATGGTATTCCCGACTTCAAGATCGAGAAGCACTATATCGACCGGCGCATCGAGCAGATGCGGGGCGAGGGCGTCACCTTCCATTGCGGCATCAATGTCGGCGTCGACAAGCCCATAACGGAGCTGCTCGCAGAGCACGATGCCGTGCTCTATTGCGGCGGCTCGGAAACGCCGCGCGCGGCCGGCATTCCCGGCGACGACCTTGGCGGCGTGCATGACGCGATGCCTTATCTGGTGCAGCAGAACAGGCGGGTCGGCGGCGAGCCGATCCAGTCGGTGGCCTGGCCGTCTCACCCGATCATCGCCAGCGGCCAGCATGTCGTCGTCGTCGGCGGCGGCGACACCGCGTCCGACTGCGTCGGCACGGCTTTCCGCCAAGGCGCGGTGCGTGTCACCCAGCTCGACATCCGGCCGCAGCCGCCGGAGAAGGAAGACAAGCTTTCGGTCTGGCCTTACTGGGCAACCAAGATGCGCACTTCGTCCTCGCAGGCCGAGGGCGCGGAACGCGAATTCCAGGTGGCGACGCTCGAATTCATCGGCGAGGAAGGCCAGTTGACCGGCGTCAAGTGCTGCGAGGTCGACGATAAGCGCAAGCCCATCCCCGGCAGCGAATTCGTGATCCGCGCCGACCTCGCCTTCATCGCCATCGGCTTTGCCGGCCCGACCACCGCTGGCTTGGTTTCAGAGCTCGAGGGCCAGATCAGGATCGCCACCGACAGCCGCCGGTCGAAGAATGTCGAGGCCAATGACCGCGACTACAAGACGAGCGTCGACAAGCTATACGCGGCGGGCGATGTGCGTCGCGGCCAGTCGCTTGTCGTCTGGGCGATCCGCGAGGGCCGCCAGGCGGCGCGTTCGATCGACGAAGCGCTGATGGGATCGAGCGTACTGCCCCGCTAGATCAGTTCACCGTTTCACGGAACCGGCGAACTGATCTAACTCTTTGTTCTGACGCAATTCCGGACGGATAACCGCCCACACTTATCCTGGAATTGCTTAAGGAGTAATCGCCGTCGTGCTGCCGGTCGCGGTCGCTGGCCGGGGCGTCGGCGGCCGGGAGAAATCGTCGGCGCGGCCGGGTGAAGCCTCTGATGCCTTGCCTTCCACCACGAGTTTTTCGCCGGGTAGGTCCGGATTGGCCTTTTCCGGCGGCGCGGCGCCCATCAGTTCGGAGCCGCCGTCGAGCGCCGGATCGCTCAACAGCATCGGCGCGGTGCGGTCGATGACAATCGGCGCCGCCGCCGGCGCCGGTTCCATGACGGGAGCGCCAGCCGGGGCGGAGGCGGTGACGGCTCCTCCCGGGGCGGTCAGGCCGAGGATCTTCAACAGCGGCTTTTCGGTGTAGAAGGCGAGCTTGCGCTTGCCGGCCTTCGAGACGTTGATGCCGTCATCGGCGCGCAGCCGCACGACCTGGCCGTTGGTGTCGGGCCCGCTGGTTATGAAGGCGCCGTTCTCGTCGACGAAGCCGTCCCAGACGTCGACGAATTCCGCGCCATGGTTCTCGGCGGCCTGGTGGTAGATGTCGTTGAAAGCCAGCATGTCGGAGGTCATCTTCGGCGCCCCGAACGCCGGCATGCCGACCCAAAGGAAGGGCAGCTTGGCCGCGGAGATGGCGCTGCCAAGCGCATCGGTGCGGCGCTCATATTCCTTTGTCCAGTTCTCGGAACGGGGCTGTTCGCGCACGTCCCCGACCTTCATCGCCTGGCGGTCGTTGGCCCCCAGCATGACCACCACGGCAGCCGGTTTCTCGGTGTCGATCAGAGATTTGATCTGCCCGGGCCAGTCGTAGACATCGTCGCGCACGAAGCCGGACGAGCCGTTGCCGCGAAAGATGATCCTCACTGCGGGATTTTCGGCAAAGGCGGCGTCGAGACCCTCGGCCAGCCCCGAAGCCATGAAGTCGCCGACCACCAGGACGATGTGGGCATCCGGCGTCTTTTCGACAATCGGGACCTGGGGTTCGGCCGGTGCGCGCGCGACACGGGGTTTTCGGGGCTTCGGCTTCGGCAGATCCTGCGGTGGCTGGATACGCTCGACGCGGCGGGGAAAAAGCAGATCGCGCAACGACCAGCCACGGCTTTGCTGCTGCTGTTCCTGCGCCAATGCCGGGCCGTGAAAGGCGGCCGCGGCGCCAACGGCAAGCAGGATGACGGCCAGAATCACAACCGGCACGCGACGAACAAGCCCTGCGATGCGCGCGGCCGAAGCCAATTGCTCCTCCATCTCCCTGGCTCCGGCAGACAAGTCTCAAGCACCTGCAGGGACCTTGTTCCACCGGATTGCTACGTTGTCGGGTGCGCGTCCGAGAGGCCGCTCGGCACCGCAGCTGGCTCTATTTCCGCCGGAGCCATTTCAGCACTTCCAAGCTCGGATAGCCATCCTGGGTCAAGCCGGCCCTGGCCTGGAAGGCCATGATGGCGGTCTTCGACCCGTCACCGATCTTGCCGTCGAACTTGCCGTCGTAAAGGCCGTGCTGGGACAGCCGCTTCTGGAGCTCCTGCCTCTCCTCGAAGCTGAGCTTGGTGAAAGGCCGCTTCCAGTCCTGCACAAGTCCGCTCGAGCCGGCGATTTCGTCGGCAAGGAGACCGACCGCAAGCGCGTATTTGTCGGCGTTGTTGTAAGCCTTGATCACCGTGAAGTTCTTGATCATCAGGAAGGCTGGCCCACCGCGGCCGTCCGGCACTTTCAGCGTCGCCTTGTCAGTGACGTTCCTGAACGGCTTTCCGCTGGCCCTGACGACGCCGAGCGCCTGCCATTGCGCCAGCGTCTTCGAACCGGCGGGAAGCTTGCCTGCCGGCAGGGTGACCTCGTAGCCCCAGGTCTTGCCTGCCTGCCAGCCATTCTTCTTCAACAGATTGGCCGAGGTCGCCAGGGCGTCGGGGATCGAGTTCCAGATGTCGCGCTTGCCGTTGCCGTCCATGTCGACGGCATAATGCTGGTAGCTGGTCGGGATGAACTGGGTGTGCCCCATGGCGCCGGCCCAGGAGCCGCTGAGATGGCTTTCGTCGATATCCCCCGTCTGCAGGATCTTGAGCGCCGCGATCAATTGGGTGCGGGCGAATTTCGCCCGCTTCGGATCCGCATAGGCCAGGGTCGCCAGCGAGCGCACGACATTGCGCATGATATCGTCGCGCTTGAGGATTTCGCCATAGTTGGATTCCATCGACCAGATGGCCAGCAGGATGTTGCGGTCGACGCCGAACCTCGCCTCGATCCTGTCCAGCCACGGCTTCCATTTCCTGGCCATCTGCTGGCCGACGGCGACGGACTGGTCGTGGACGCGATTGTCGAAATAATCCCAGGCGGGCGCGGTGAATTCGGGCTGCGTGCGGGCCTTCTCCAGCACCACCGGGTCGATATCCCTGATGTCCCTGAAGGCCTGGTCATAGACGGCGCCGGAAACGCCGCCCTGCACCGCGGTGGCGCGGAAGCCGGCGACCCATTGCCTGAAGCCGGCATCGGCGAAAGCGGGACCAGCAGGCATCAGCAAAGCGAGCGAGAGGCTGGCAGCCGTCACGACGCTGGCGAAGCGTTTTGCGGCATTGCGAACGGACATCTTTTCCTCCTTCTCTATGTCGGGAAAGACCATTCATCGCCGAACCGGGTTAGGAATTGGTTTACCATGGGCGGCACCTGGAACGAAAAGACGCTTCGATGCTTTACGTGGACGTTTTCCTCAACCGCTCAAGTAATCCTTAATTCCGGCGTCATAATGTCGAGATGGGTTGCGGAGCTGGCCAGCAAGCGGATAATTGGACCATGAAAAGAGTTCGCAAGGCAGTTTTCCCGGTCGCCGGTCTCGGCACGCGGTTTCTCCCCGCCACCAAGGCTGTTCCCAAGGAGATGCTGACCGTCGTCGACAGGCCCGTCATCCAGTATGTCGTGGATGAGGCGCGCGAGGCGGGCATCGAGCATTTCATCTTCGTGACCGGCCGCAACAAGGCGGTGATCGAGGACCATTTCGATATCCAGTTTGAGCTTTATGATACGCTGGCGCAGCGCGGCAAGGACGACCAGCTGGCCCGGCTGCAGCGCCTGCAACCGGCTCCGGGACAGACCAGCTTCACCCGCCAGCAGGTGCCGATGGGGCTCGGCCACGCCGTCTGGTGCGCGCGCGAACTGGTGGGCGACGAGCCCTTTGCCCTGCTGTTGCCCGACATGATCATGCAGTCGGAAAAAAGCTGCATGAAGGAGATGGTCGAGCTCTACGAGGAAACCGGCAACAACATTATCGCCGTGCAGGAATGCGACCCGGCGGAAGCCCATAAATACGGCATTGTCGGTCGGGGCGAGGACATCCACAACGGTTTCCGCATCACCGAGATGGTGGAGAAGCCGAAGGCCGGCACTGCGCCGTCCAATCTCTACATCAACGGGCGCTACATCCTGCAGCCGGAGATCTTCAAGATTCTGGAGGGCCAGGAGAAGGGCGCCGGCAACGAGATCCAGCTGACCGACGCCATGCTGAAGCTGGAAAAGCAGCAGCCCTTCTACGGTTACCACTACCAGGGCCGGACCTTCGATTGCGGATCGCCGGAAGGCTTCGTCGAGGCCAATGTCGCCTTCGCGCTGTGGCGCAGCGACATGAACGAGAACATGGCCGGCGTCATCCGCACGCTTCTCGATGAGGTTGAGCCGTCAAAGCGTCGCGGTGCGGGATTCTAGAGCAATTCACCGTTTAACGGAAACGGCGAATTGCTCCATCTCCTCGTTTTGACGCAATTCCGGACGGAAAACCGTTTCACACTTTTCCTGGAATTGCTCTAAGCCAAGCTGTCGCCAGCCGACCTGTGATACCGGTCGAGCATAGCTTCAGCGCTGCACTTTTACGCCAAGGAAGATGCTGTTGGCGGTGTAGTCGCGGCCCGGCAGGTTGCTGGTCAGCTTCTCGGTCCTTACCCGGGTGACGAGCCCCGCATAGCGGTTCAGCCACCATGTCAGGCTGGCCTCGGCACTCAGGGTCAGGTCGTTACCGTCGATGCCGCTATAGTCGCGCCAGTCCAGGCCCAGCGCGGCGTTGCCGGTGAGGTTGGCACGGATTTTCCGTTCGCCCGTCAGGCGGGCCGAATAGAGTATATCGCCGCTTTGTCCCGCCGTGGTCGTGCCTTCGACGGTGGTCACGCCGGTCAGGCCTATCGTGGTGCCGCGTTCGGGTGACCATTTGAGGTCCGCGTTCACCGTAGCGCCGGAAATTGCCGCCAGCCGGTCGTCATCGATCGCTTCCCTGAGCCAGCCTGCCGAGAATTCACCGGACAGCTTTTCGCCCATGTCCAGCTGCAGGCCAGCGCGGGCACCCAGCCTGGTAGCGGACCGATCGTAGCCCTCGGCGTCGATGCGTTGGTCATAGATCCGGCGGCCTGCCTCGATTTCGGTGAAGGGCGTGAGGGCGGGGGAGATTTCGTAGCCGGTGCGCAAGGTCGCCTTATAGAGCGTGGAGTCGCGATCCTTCTGCGACAGCGAAGTGCCATCCAAGAGCTCGGCATCGCCGTAGAAATCGTGCTCGACCGCGCCGGTCAGCGCGTAGCGCATCTTGCCCACATCCTTCTCGAGGCCGAGGCTGCCGTTGACGGTCTGCCGCAGCGGCTGCGACGAGACGCCGGCAATGGCATCCGGCGAGGACGCCGATTCAGGCACGGCCTCATAGCCGAGCTTGGCGATGGCCTTCAGTTCGTTGGTGAGGTCGACATTGAGCTGGCCCTCGATGCGGCCCTGCTCGTTGTGAACGGGATAACCCGACACGGTCTCGCGGAAAAGCCCATAGCCGTCGATCGTCGCTGAATTCTCGCGCCAGTCGGAAGCGGCGGAGAAGCGCAGCGCGGTCTCGGACAGCAGCGCGGCCGTGCCGGCGCTGCTCGAATCGCCGTTCGACGTGGCGGTCAGTCCCTGCTCGATCGTCGGCCGGATGACGAAGGACCCCCATTTGACGCCGGTGGCGGCGAATGGATCGTCGTCGACCTTCTGCTTCTGGCTTTCGATGGCGGCTTCGCGCTCGGCTCCGGGGTCGAGCTTGCCCCTCTCGGCGCTGTCGATGGTGACGGCGCGGCGATTGGAACCGTCCTGGTCCGTGTCGGTGCTGTCCGGGCCATTCGTCGTGGACGCGGTGGTGTCCGTGGTGGTCGTCTTTTTCTTCTTTTTCGCCTTGTCGCCGACCTTGTCCGTGTCGGCCGCGATCTTCCTGGCTGCCGGCGGGCGGCGCGGCTTGGGCGGCGCCGGCGTGTCGGCGGACGTGTCATCGGTTGCGGCCGGCGGGTCGAAGATGCTGCCGACCGCGGCCTTGTCGCTGGTGTCCGTCTCGTCCGGCACGGCGCCGGGGCTGGCCGGCAGATAGGTCCGCGCCGGTGCATTGTCTTGCGTCGCCGCCTGCTGGCCTTGCGCCGCCAGGGCGAGCTGCCTTGCCTTGCGCTGCTGGTCGGAGAGGATCGCCGATTCCGAGACTTCGCCGCGCAGCTCCGTTTCCTGCGCGCACAGCTGCGTCGGGCGCAGCAGTCCAAACACGCTAGTCGCCAGCAGCAGGGCGCAGACCGCCTTGCCCTTCCGTGCTCTCGATCGTTCTGGCTGGGCTCCGGACATCGCCACCACTGCTTGCGCGGCGCAAGCGCGCCATACTTACCGAACCGTAAATGGGGATGGTTAACGGAGGGTTGAGGCGAGGCCAATTGGCGGCCGCGCACGCCCATCCCAGTGGATTAAACACGGTGCGCGCAAGGCCTTGCGGGGGCGGCCACGGGCCGTTTCCGGTCCACCGCACACGTCCGGGTCGCCATGCATGGGCGCCATTTCTGTTGGACAGGCGGGCGCCAAAGCGCTAATCGCATCACCCATGCATGCGGGACCACTCGATAAGAAACCCTTGGACAGGCAAGCGTCGATCGCATCGGCGCTGAGAACGGTGGCGACCGAACAGGCAGGTGTCGCGGCGCTTGCCGAGGCGCTGGAGAACGGGCTGGCGGGACCTTTCGCCGAGGCCGTCGACGCGATCTCGAGGATCGAGGGCCGGCTGATCATCACCGGCGTCGGCAAGAGCGGCCATATCGGTTCGAAGATCGCCGCGACGCTGGCGTCGACCGGAACGCCTGCCTTTTTCGTCCATCCGGCGGAAGCCAATCACGGCGATCTCGGCATGATCGCCAGGGACGACGCCATCATCGCCATGTCCTGGTCGGGTGAGACCAAGGAACTGATGGGTATCGTCGCTTATTCCAGGCGCTTTTCCATCCCGCTGATCGCCATCACCGCCGGGGCGACATCCGCATTGGCGCGGGCCGCCGACGTGGTGCTGTTGCTGCCACGCGTCGCGGAGGCCTGTCCGCACGGCCTGGCGCCGACCACGTCGACGCTGCTGCAACTGGTAATGGGCGACGCGCTAGCGATCGCGCTGCTTGAAGCGCGGGGCTTCACGCCGGACCATTTCCGCACCTTCCATCCTGGCGGCCAGCTCGGCGCGAACCTGACGCAGATCCGCGAGATCATGCATGTCGGCGACAGGCTGCCGCTGGTGGCTACGGGCACCGGCATGCAGGACGCGATCCTGGAACTGTCGCGCAAGGGATTTGGCTGCGTCGCCATCACCGACGCCGCCGGTGCGCTGGTCGGCATCATCACCGATGGTGACATCAGGCGCCATATCGGCGGCAATCTGCTGGCAATGACGGTGGACGAGGTCATGACGAAAGGTCCGAAGACGGCGACGCCGGACATGCTGGTGGCCACGGCGCTGCAGACGATCAACACTTCGGCCATCACCAGCCTGATGGTGGTGGAGGGCAGCCAGCCGGTCGGTCTCGTCCACCTGCACGACCTGCTGCGCATCGGTGCGGCCTAAGAAGCGCCGATATTCAGGCGAGCCCAGCTCCGCCTGACCTGAATCTCCGCCTCCGAATTCCGCGTCGATTCAGACGGCCTCGACCGTCAGTTCCAGATCGGTGTCTGCCGAACT
Source organism: Mesorhizobium sp. (assembly GCF_041661565.1). GTDB lineage: Bacteria > Pseudomonadota > Alphaproteobacteria > Rhizobiales > Rhizobiaceae > Mesorhizobium. The sequence goes on along the minus strand of NZ_JBAZUD010000063.1, from coordinate 12,070 downwards.
GACCACGCGCACCCGCGTGCCGGCCGGCAGGTCCGGGCCGGCGACGCGCCACAGCGTGTCGCCGAGCTTGATGCGGCCGCGGCCGTCCTTGATCGGTTCGGTCAGGGTGGCCATCTTGCCGATCAATTGTGCGCCCCGACGATTCAGCAGGGGCTGGTCGGTCGGTCCGTTGCGGCCGCCCACCAGCTTCTTGCCGACATAGGCCGAGACCAGCGACAGCGCCAGGAAGGCCAGCACCTGGACTTGCCCCGTCCAGAAGCCCGCGTCCCAGAGCAGCAGCGACACGACGCCGATCAGCAGCGCCGCGATGCCGATCCACAGCATGAAGATGCCCGGGGCGATGACTTCCATCACCAGGAGCACGAATCCCAGGATCATCCAGTTCCACGGACCAAGTTCGGCGATGATGCGATCGATCATGGGAGTAGCCTCCTATGAACTCAGTTTTCGCCTGGCCTGACGATCGGCGGGCGCGCGGCCTGCCTCTGTGAACCGGTCGTGCCTTCGCTGCGGAAGACTTCCTTGGCGATCTCGCCAATGCCGCCCAGCGAGCCGATCAGCGATGACGCCTCGAAGGGCATCAGCACGATTTTGCTGTTGGTCGCCGTGCCGATCCTGCCCAGCGCTTCGGTGTATTTCAGCGCCACGAAGTAGTTCAGCGCCTGCACGTCGCCCTTGGAGATTGCTTCGGACACCACCTGCGTGGCGCGGGCTTCCGCCTCGGCGGAGCGTTCGCGGGCCTCGGCGTCGCGGAAAGCGGCTTCCTTGCGGCCCTCGGCCTCGAGGATCTGCGATTGCTTGAGGCCCTCGGCGGCAAGGATCTGCGCGCGCTTGTTGCGTTCCGCCGTCATCTGCCTGCCCATCGATTCGATGAGGTTGGCCGGCGGATTGATGTCCTTGATCTCGACGCGGGTGATCTTGATGCCCCACGGATGGGCGGCTTCGTCGACGACGCGCAGCAGGCGCTCATTGATGGCGTCGCGGTTGGACAGCAATTCGTCGAGGTCCATCGAGCCCATGACGGTACGAATATTGGTCATCGTCAGGTTGAGGATGGCGTTCTGCAGGCCGGAGACCTGGTAAGCCGCCTGCGCCGCATTGAGGATCTGGAAGAAGGCGATGCCGTCGACGCCGACAATGGCATTGTCGCGGGTGATGATTTCCTGGCTCGGAACGTCGAGCACCTGCTCCATCATGTTCAACTTGGCGCCGACGCGGTCGACGAAGGGCACGATGAGGTTGAGGCCGGGGCTCAGTGTCCTGGTGTAACGGCCGAACCGCTCCACGGTATAGTTGTAGCCTTGCGGAATTGTGCGGATGCCCTTGAAAAGCACCAGCACGACAAGAGCGACCAGAACAAGAATTGCGATATCGAAACCACTGAAGTTCATTTGGCTCTCCCTCGTCGCCCGCCAGCGGAGCGTTCCCTTCCGCCGACTTCACTAAACACTTAAGTGTGTTTCAGGTGCGTTACAATCAGGTGATGAGCTATTGTTTATCGCCGTGCCATCAACGGTTGAAGGCGAACAACTTCACGTCCGTATCGTCCGATCCCCTGATCGTGGCAGACACGATCTCCGACGCGATCCGCGAGAAGGTGATGCCGTTGCCGCCATAACCCATGACGGCATGGATGCGCGGGTGCCGCGGAACGGCGCCGATATAGGGCAGACCGGTGGTCGTCGTGCCGAAGGAGCCGGTCCAGGCGAATTCCGGCTCCACATCGAGATGCGGAAACAACCGGCCAAGCTTTTGCGCGATGCGCGCACTCTTGTCGGCGATCAGTTTATCGCGCCGCGCCTCGTCGACGAAATCCTCGTCTTCGCCGCCGCAGACAACCCGGCCGTCGGCGGTGGCCCTCATGTAGAGATAGGGGTCGGATGCCTCCCAGATGAACGCCCCGCCCCGCCATATGTTTCGCGGCTGCGGCCGTGTGGCGATCGCCCATGTCGAGATGATCCGGTGGGCCGCTGCCGGCACGATGTCGGTCAGTTCGTAGCCGGTGGCCAGAACGACATGGCGCGCGGTGATGGTCGGACCGTCCCTGGTGGCGACGATCACCTCATCGGCGCTGTCCTTGATCGTCGTCGCTTCGACGGGAGCATAAAAACGGGCCTGGCGCTCCAGCGCCTTGAGCAGCAGCCCGGCCGTCAGCTTGCGCGGGTCGAGCGCGATGTTGCCATGGCTTAGAATGGCGCCGTCGCGCTCGATGCCGAATTCGCCAGCCAGGGGTGCTGCTGAAAGATAGGTCGCCGCGATGCCCGCTTGCCGGCGCGCATCGGCTTCGTCGCGCAGTTCCGATGGGCCAAGCGTGGTTCCCGCCAGGTAGAGCGACTGGGTGCGGCTTAAGCGGCAGTTGATGCCGAGTTCGGCGATGCGTGCGGCGAGGTTGGAAACGGCGAGACGCGAGCGCCGCCAGGCCTGCTCGGCCGAGGCGCGGCCGATCATCTTCGACAGCGTCGAAAGCGGCTGGTCGATTTCGAACTGCACCAGCGCCGTGGTCGCCGGCGTCGAGCCTTGCAGCGGGCCGCGCCGGTCGATGCAGATCACGGAATGGCCGTCCGCCGTCAGCGCCTCCGCCATCATGGCGCCGCTGATCCCCATGCCGACAATCAGGATATCGGCCTTGGCGTCCCTGATCAGCGCGGTGGTCGGGACAGCGGGCGCCCGATAGGCGGACCAGACAGGCCGGCCCGTCCTGAGGTCGAGGTGGCGGGACATCAGACCCAGCCGGAGAGCTCTCGCCTAACCATTGCTTCGACCACGGCCATGCCCTCTGCGCTGTCGTTGAGGCACGGGATGTGGGCGAAGTTCTTGCCGCCTGCATGATGGAAGGTCTCGGCGGCTTCGCGGCCGATCTCGTCCAGCGTTTCGATACAATCGACCGAGAATCCGGGGTTGAGTATGGCGATCGACTTCACGCCCTGCTGCGCAAGGTGCTCGACAGTCTTGTCGGTATAGGGCTGCAGCCATTCCTGGGCGCCGAAGCGCGACTGGAAGGTGATCATCAGCTTCTTCTCGCTCCAGCCAAGACGTTCGCGCAGCAGCCGCGTCGTCTTCTGGCAATGGCAGTGATAGGGGTCGCCTTTCTCGAAATAGGGCTTCGGGATGCCGTGGTAGGAGGTGATGACCACCTCCGGCTTGAAGTCGAGCGTCGCCAGATGCCGCTCGATGGATTGCGCCAGCGCCTCGATATAGACCGGTTCGTCATAGTAGGGCGGCACCGTGCGGATGGCGGGTGCGGCGCGCATCTTCATCAAAGCGCGAAACAGCTGGTCGTTGGCCGTCGCCGTCGTGGTCGCAGAATATTGCGGATAGAGCGGGAAGGCGATGATGCGGTCGCAGCCTCGCTCGACCAGGCTTCTGGCGACGCTCTCGGTCGAAGGATTGCCATAGCGCATCGCCCAGTCGACAACGACATTGGGCAGGTCGGCCAATGCCTGGCCCAGCTTCTCGCCCTGGGCGCGGGTGTAGGTGCGCAGGGGTGACTCGTTCTTCTCGCGGTTCCAGATGCGGGCATAGTTGGCACCCGACTTCTTCGGCCGCGTGGTGAGCACCAGCCCGTAGAGGATCGGATACCAGATCGCCCTGTTGAGCTCGATGACGCGCGGATCGGACAGGAATTCCCTCAGATACCGCCACATCGGCTTGAAATCCGTGCCGTCCGGCGTTCCGAGATTGACCAGCATGACGCCGATCTTGCCGGTTCTCACCGGCGGGTGTCCGGCCGGCAATGGGCCGATGGCCTTCGCGGCCTTGGCGTCGATAGGGGTGGAAAGCGTCATGATGGTTCTCCAGGAGACGCGAACCTAAGCCTCTTGCGCGCGCTTTCAATGCAGCCTCTGGCCGCACCTCATAACGGGTCACGCCGCGTCGGCGATAGCAGTAGTCCGAAAAACAGACAACCCGCCCGGTTTTCCGGACGGGTCTGTCGTTGGAGTGGGCAAGCGCGGCTACTTCGCCGGGATGGTCAGCGTCGCGCCGACGGGAAGCCGTCGCGGCTCGTACCCCTTGTTGGCGGCAGAAATCACCTTCCACTTGGTGCCGTCGCCATAGGCTTGCTTGGCCAGGTCCCAGTAGGTGTCGCCGGCGACGATCACGTGGCTGCTTTCGGCAGGGGCTGTCTCTGCCGGCTTTGCCGGTTCGGGCGCGGGTGCCGCCGGAGCGGGGGCCGGCTCGGCGGGTTTCGCCGGCTCCGCAGGCGCAGGGGCAGGGGCAGGCGCAGGCGCAGGGGCTGGGGCAGGCGCAGCTTCGGCCGGCTTTGGCGGTTCGGTGGGCGCTGGCGCGGCAGGTGGCGCCGGCTCCGTCGACATGGCCGGTGGCGTGTTGGCGATATCGCCCGAGTTGGCCGGCAGTTCAGGCATAGAGGGAGCCGCCTCCGCTGGCGCGGCGGCTTCCGCCGGCTTGGCGGGTTCAGCCGGCGCGGGGGCCGGGGTTGCCGGCGCGGCTTCCGCAGGTTTGGCGGGTTCGGCCGCGGGCGCCGCCGCAACAGTCGCGGCGATTTCGGTGATGCGGCCTTCGAGCTTCGGCGTATAGGGGCGGTGCGCGCCGAGATAGTCGGCAACGACCTGTTCGAGACCCGGACCGTAATCATAGGCCTTCTTGGCCTTGTCGGCGAAGACCTTGTAGCCGTCGCCGCCCTGGCGGACATAGTTGTTGGTGGCGACCAGATAGTCCTTGGCCGGATCGATGGGCTTCCAGGCGCCGCCATCCATGACCTCCACCGACTTGATGCGGCCGGCATTGGGCGCGACCGATCTGTCGAAGGAATATTTCAGGCCGGCGACCTGCGGGAAGCGGCCGGCGCCATCCTCGATCTGGCTGACGCCGCTCTCGAGCCCGGCCACCAGGTCCTTGCCGGAAATCTGGAATGTCGCCAGCGTGTTCTGGAACGGCAGCACCGTCAGCACTTCGCCCATGGTGACAGTGCCCTTGTCGATCGAGGCGCGCAGGCCGCCGCCATTCGAGATGACGATCTCGACGCCCTGCGCCTTGACGCGGTCCAGGATGGCGTCGGAGACGAGGTTGCCCATCGCGCATTCCTTGACGCGGCAGCTCTCGCGGCTGCCGTCGACGACATCGGTGGTCTCGGCCACTTCCTTGTTCTTCAGGGCCTCGATCGGCGCGCCAAGCTCCTTGATGCGGGCGAGTACGGCGGGATCGGGCGTGATCGACTTGTCGAGATAGATCGGGTCGCCGCTGGCCGACTTGACGACGCCATTGTCGTCGAACACCACCTTGAACTCGCCGAGATATTTCGAATAGGACGCCGCCTGGACGACCGGGACCTTGTAGCCGTCGGGATTGTCCACCATCGTCGGATACGGGCCTTCCGCCTTGGGATCGGTGTTCGACAGCAGCGAATGGCTGTGGCCGCCGACGACGACATCGATGCCCGGAATCTTTGCGATGACGTCGCGCTCGCGCCTGTAGCCGATATGGGTCACGGCGATGATCTTGTTGACGCCTTCTCCCTTCAGCTTCTCGACCTCGGCAGTGATCGATTTGACGTCATCCTCGATGGCGACATTGGGGCCGGGCGACGCAATCTCGGGCGTATCATTGGTGATGGCGCCGATGATGCCGATCTTCTGGCCCCCGACCTCGAGGACGATCGAAGGCTTGACACGATCGCCAAGCTTGGATTGCGCGTTTGCCTTTACATTGGCGCCGAGCACCGGAAACTTGATCATGTCGAGGAACGGCGCCAGCGCCGTCTCGCCATCGTCGAACTCGTGGTTGCCCAGCGCCATGGCGTCGAACTTCATGTCGTTGAGGAATTCGCCTTCGGCCTTGCCCTTGTAGGTCGTGTAGAACAGCGAGCCCTGGAAATTGTCACCGGCGCTGAGCAGCAGCACGTTCTGGCCTTCGAGCTTCTTGCGCTCCTGGGCGATCGCGGTGATCAGGCGCCCGGCGCCGCCGACGCACTCGCCCTTGGTCTCCTCGTCGGCCGAACAGGTCGATTCATATTTGTTGTTGCCTTCGATGCGGCTGTGCCAGTCGTTGATGTGCAGGATGTTCAGCGTGTAGTCGGCAAAGCATGTGCCGGCCGACAGGCCAAGTGCCGAGACGGACAGGACGGCAATGGCGGCGATCTTCTTCATCTTCGTCTCCCGGATAGACTGATCAGATGCTTTTAGCGCACGAGATTGACTGGGGTATAACAACCAGCTTTGGGCCATGGTCCCATCGTGTCCGGGTCGATGCAAGCGGAAATGCCGCCGGTCCTTGCCGGCGTGAAAAAGGACGGAGGCACGGTGGCCGCCGTCCTTGGGCAGGCGCTGTGTTCGTCGGGTCAGGTACGTCGTGTCAGCACGAAGTTCTGGCCGGCGGAGCTGGTGCAGTTGAGCTGGCTGGTCGAGATCATCAGGCAGTTGAAGCTGACCGGCGTCTGGCGGATCAGCGAGGTGCCGTTGATCTGCACGGACGTGGCGCCGGTCATGGTGTAGCTGCCGTCGGCGAGCTTCTGGCCGGTGTCGGTGGCGACGGTGGTGAAGGCACCGCCGGCGAAGGTCGAAAGGCCGGTGCCCTTGGCATCGATCCAGGAGCCTTCGACCCCTTTGGGGGTGGCCGCCGCCATGGGCGGCTCGTCGGGGCCACTGGTCGCACAGGCAGCCAGCCCGACCACGACCGCCGCCGTCATGCTCATCGAAACAACCCTGCGCGCAATATTCATATGGAAATCCTCTCCTCGGTCCGCGTTTCTTCAATCGCCCGATTTACGGGCGATTGCAAGGCAATGGGGCATGGTCGGCCGGGTGCTATCGGACGAGGATGTTGCGGAATTGCCACGGATCGTCGCGGTCGAGGTCCTCCGGGAACAGGCCTGGGCGATTATCGAGCGGCGTCCAGTCGGTGTAGTAGCCCTTGACCGGTCCGAGATATCGGGACTGTACGTCGAGGCAGCGCTTGTAGTCCATCTCGTCGGCCTCGACGATGCCCGCTTCCGGGTTCTCCAGCGCCCAGACCATGCCGGACAGCACCGCCGAGGTGACCTGCATGCCGGTGGCGTTCTGGTAGGGCGCCAGCTTGCGTGCATCGGCGAGCGACAGCTGCGAGCCGTACCAGTAGGCATTCTTGTCGTGGCCGTAGAGCAGCACGCCAAGCTCGTCGACGCCGTCGACCAGTTCGTTCTCGTCAAGCACATGGTGCACCGGCTGCGCCTTGCCGGCGGCGCCGAACATCTCGTGCAACGACAGCACGGCATCGTTGCACGGGTGGTAGGCATAGTGGCAGGTCGGACGGTAATGCACCTTGCCCTTCTTGCCGCGGACGGTGAAGAAATCGGCGATCGAGATCGCCTCGTTATGCGTCACCAGGAAGCCGTATTGCGCGCCGGGGGTCGGGCACCAGGAGCGCACGCGCGTGTTGGCGCCGGGCTGTTCCAGGTAGATTGCGGCCTTGGAGCCATGCTTGTGCTTCATGGCGTTCTTCGGCATCCATTTCTCGTGCGTTCCCCAGCCAAGCTCGGCCGGCTGCAGACCCTCGGAGATGAAACCCTCGACCGACCACGTGTTCCAGAACACGTTGAGGGGCTTCGGCTTCTTGGTGCGCTGGGTGTCGCGCTCGGCGATGTGGATGCCCTTGACGCCGGCCTTCTTCATCAGCTTGGCCCAGCCCTCGCGGTCTTCCTGCGCCGGCTCCGAAAACTCGAGGCCGAGATCGGTGGCAAGGTTGACCAGCGCCTGCTTGACGAACCACGAGACCATGCCCGGATTGGCGCCGCAGGTCGAAACAGCCGTGGTGCCGCCGGGCTTGTCCTGCTTTTCCTTGATCAAGGCTTCGCGCAACGCATAGTTGGTGCGGCTGGCATTGTCGGCCTTGGTATCGAAATAGAAGCCAAGCCATGGCTCGACGACGGTGTCGATGTAGAGCACGCCGAGCTTGCGGCAAAGCCGCATCAGATCCACCGACCCGGTGTCGACCGACAGGTTGACGCAAAACCCCTGGCCGCCGCCATTGGTCAGAAGCGGCGTCAGCAGCTTCTTGTAGTTCTTCTCGGTCACCGCGTCCTGGACGAAGGCGATGCCGCGCTCGTCGAGCAGCTTGCGGTCGGTGTCGCGCGGGTCGATGACCGTCATGCGCGATTTGTCGAACTTGAAATGGCGCTCGATCAACGGCAGCGTTCCCCGTCCGATCGAACCGAAGCCGATCATCACGACAGGGCCGGTGATCTCACCGTAAACGGGCCAGTTTTCAGTCACCATTTTATCGAGCACTCCTTATGAAACGCGGAAATCGCCAAAACATGCGCAAAAACGGGCATTTTTTGCCCGGCGGCCATGCGCTACATCACAGATCATTGTCACAAACCAGCGAAAAGCGCCAACCGGCATCTAGCCGTCATTGGCCATGTGGTTAAGGAGGACGATCAGCCGGTCGCGGTCCGACGTCATGCCCTTGTAGTCGAGCTGGGCGAGATCGAGGGCTTCGAGCTGGTCGGCGAAGGACGCTGCCAGCGTCGCCCGGTCCGGATGACGCGCCAGCACGGCCAGCGGGTCTAGATGGATCCGGATGGTGAACAGGATGTCGCGCGAGACCGGCAGCTTGCGCAGGGTCTGCCGCTCGACGCGGATGAAGGCATGGGCGTCGATGTCGCCGCCCGGAAACCGCGATGGGCGGTTGGTGGCGCGGTCGATGCGCTGCAGGTCGGAGAGCGGATGGTAGAGTACGTCGCCGGATTGGATCGACCAGTTGTAGCGTTCGACGGCCTGCCCCTGCAGGCCATCGAACATGCGGGAGATCAGTTCGGCCGGACGTGTGCCCGGGCCGAAGCCCGGCACCGGCGCGTGGATGTCCTGCAGCGGACGGCCGAACTTCTCGACCAGCACCCAGGAGGAGGGGAAGCACAGCGAACCGGCGACAAGCCGCCAGCCGCTGTCATCGCGACGCATCAGGATGAGGTCTTCCTGGACCAGCAGCGACGCCGCGACGAGCGGCGCATCCTCAAGACTGGAGGGGAGGGCGGGACGCTCCGGGGCGCCGGCGACCTCGATGCCGGTATCGCCACGGCGGTAGATGTCCGGACGTTTCTCCACCAGGTATGGGCCGAGCAGATCGAGCACCTCCTGCTGGGCCTCGCGCGTGCCGGCCTCCTCGACGAAAACCTGCTCGGGGATTTCGGCATAGAGCCGTCGCTTTTCGGCGAGATACGGCAGCAGGTGATCGTCGATCTCGATCCAGCCCGCCGGATCGAGCGGCTTCACCCCGATGGTGAAGAGTTTCGACGAGCCGTCATAGGGCGTGTGGGTCGGCAAAGGCGTCATTCAACCAGTCTCACGGGCAAACCAGTTTCGCGGCGATCAGGCCGCGCAGCGAGTTGCCGACGAACAGCGCCTTGGCGGATCTGAGATCGTCCAAGTCATAGATCGCTTCGCGGGCGTGGCCTTCATCCAGAAGCTCTGCGCGCAATACACCAGGCAGCAGGCCGCAGTCGAGCCGGGGCGTCGCCAACACTCCGTCGCCGAAATCGGCGAAGACGTTGGTGATGGTGCCCTCGCAGATTTCGCCGCGCTCATTGGCGAGCAGCACCTCGTCGGCCTGGGTGAGGGGGTATTCGGCGCGGGCATCCATGTAGAGTTGCCGCCGGCTGGTCTTGTGGCGCAACAGCGTGTCGCGCGAATCGAGCCCGGTGCGTGCCAACCGCAGAATCCAGATCTTGTCGGCGTCGAGAGGTTCGAAGGGCTGGGCGGACGCGGTTGCCTCGCCGTCGCGCGACAGCACGAGCCGCGTGCGCAACGCCGAGCTGGACCCGCTGACCCCTTGGCCCAGCACCTCGCCGATCCGTTGTGGATCGCAGGCAAAGCCGAGTTCCGCCGCCGAGCTCCGGAGGCGCGCAAGATGGCGGTCGAAGCGCAGGAAGCCCGATCCGGGTTCCCAGCGCATGGTCTCGATCAGCTGGAAACCGGCGGGGTCCCCGTCGCGAAGCGCGCTTTCAAGAGACACTCCTGGTACTCCTCCTGCGCCGTCGAATCGAAGACCACGCCACCACCGACATTGTAGATCGCCTCGCCGGTGGAATAGAGCGAGATGGTGCGAATCGCCACGGAAAAGCGCATCGTGCTGTCGGGGGCGATCCAGCCGATGGCGCCGCAATAGGCGTCGCGCGGCGTGCCTTCCAGTTCGCGCAGGATCTCCATGGCGCGTATCTTCGGCGCTCCGGTGATCGAGCCGCATGGAAACAGCGCCGCGAAAATCTGGCGGATGGTCAGCCCCGGCAGCAGTCTCGCCCTGACGTCGCTCACCAGCTGGTGGACTGTCGGATAGGTCTCGACGCGGAACAGCGCCGGCACCTCCAGCGTGCCGACCTCGCTGATCAGCGAGATGTCGTTGCGCAGGAGATCGACGATCATCCGGTTCTCGGCCTGGTTCTTCTCGTCATTGCGCAGAAAATTCTTCTGCCTCTCATCCTCGGCCCTGTTGGCGCCACGCGAGGCCGTGCCCTTCATCGGATGCGTCTCGATCATGCCCTCCTTGTCGATCTCGAAGAACAGTTCGGGCGAGCGCGACAGGACAATCGGATCGCCGAGCGTGACCAGCGCGCCGTACTTCACCGGTTGGCGTTCGGTCAGCGCATCGAAGGCGGCCAGCGGATCGCCCGACCATTGCGCATGCACCGGAAAGGTCAGGTTGCCCTGGTAGCAATCGCCCTGCCTGATGTGCTGGTGCAGCCGCAAGAAGCGCTTCGCGTAGTCCTCGGCCGACCAGGTTGCCTTGGCGTCGAAGATCGGGCCGTTGAGCGCCGCCGGGTCGCGGGGCGGCACTGCCTCCTGGACCGGAGCGTCGAAGACCCCGAGACACACCAGCGGCGCGCGGCGGCCACCCGGCAGCAAGGGGGCGAGTTTCGGCTCGAGCAGGTAGCCGGCCTCATAGGAAAAATAGCCGGCCAGCCATTTGCCGGCGTCATGCGCCGCTTGCGCCGCCGCCAGGGCGGGCAGGAAGTCCTTGGCCTCATGCGCCAGGATGACATCCGCCGGACGACCGAAAACGAGCTGGCGCGCGCTTTCATCGTTGCGGAAAATGGCGGCGGGCAAGGACATGGGACTCGGGATGATGGGTCGATGAAGCCATTGACCGCTCTATATGGGGGGCCGGTCGCGCGCAATCGAGGGAACGGCATGGAGCCACCCATAGCCGACCTTGGCTGAGCTTAGACTCCCCATAGGCCGATCAGGAGCCGATCCCGGCATCGACGTCGCGGGCCGGTCTTGGCGACCAGCCCATTCACCGAAAGCAAACCGGCGGCGCCGGTTCGCGCCGCCGGCCGCTATTATCGGATACGCCTGGCGCTCAGCTGTTGCTCGTGGTCCCTGCTGTCGGGAACTCCGTGGCGAAGGCCTTCTCGTCGCCGGCAGCCAACAGCCTGGCCTGCTCGATCCAGCGTTCGCGCGCGATGCGGCCGTCGAAATTCATCACGTCCTCGATCCGCTTGATGTCGGCGGCGGTCCAGGCGGCGATCTGGGCGAAACTGGTGACGCCCTGTGCCTTGAGCAGCTTCTCATTGACCGGGCCAATGCCGATCAGCCGGCGCAGATTGTCGGGCTTTGCCCCCGGCCCCTTTGAGGCTGTCGCCGGCGCTGCCTTTCTGGCGGCGGCCTTTGGCGCCGGCGGGGTCTTCGGGGTAGCGCTCCTGGCGACCGGGCTCTTCGCGGCCTGGCTTGCAACAGCCTGCGGCTTGCTCGTCGCGGGCTTCGGTGCAATCGGCTTCGCCGCCGCCGTTTTCACGGCAGGGGCCTTTGCGGCGGGCACATTGGGTACTTTTGCGGGAGGCGCCTTGGCCGGCGCTGCCTTGGCAGTTGCTGCCCTGGCGACGGCGGGCTTGGCCGGCACAGGCCTTGCGGGGGTGGATTTCGCCTTCGCGGGCGTCGCCAGCAGAGCGGCCGGCGCCTGGCCTTCCGGCTTCGCCGCGCCGGATCCGGCGGCGGGCGTTGTCTCGCTCAGCCGGCGCTCGAGGTCCGCGCGGGCCTTGCCGGAGGCATCGAGTTCGCCGGTCAGGCGCTCACTGGCGGCTTGCAGCTTGTCGCGTTCGCCACGCGTGCGGCCGAGATCGCCACGCAGGCTGTCGAGTTCG